>CAZJTL010000188.1:0-10109 GCA_964548905.1 uncultured bacterium
CACAAAGGCTAAAAGCCTTGTGGCTTGCGGGAGGCTAAAGCCCAATTCTGTCAAAGCTGCGATCGCCCAAAAAAGATTACCTCCTGAAAAGCTCGAAGATCGAAGCTACCTAAATTACGTACAAGTCCAGCTCGATTGTATGTATCGTAGATAGGGGCGATTAATTGAGAAATTTCCCTCGATCGGTCAGACGAGCGCCTCTGAGTCAATTTCAGATCCGAAAAGTCCTTTTAAGAAGCTATTTCAACTAGAATATAGACAATTTTCAATCGCTTGGATAGGTAAAATAAAGCATACTCTATCCAATTTAATTATGCTCGCCCAAAACTCTCTATTCGATTTGCCTTCGCTTGACTCTGTTATCGATCGCACCCCTTTAACTGCTACTCCCAATCTATTAGTTACCGAGGCGATCGCTCTGATGAGTAAGGCTCAAAAGAATAGCTGCGAGTTATTGGATACAAATATTTTCCCAACTTTGGATTTACTAAATAGAGAGCGAAATAGTTGCATACTCGTATTTGAGGCAGGAAAACTTGCTGGTATTTTTACAGAAAAAGATACTCTCAAACTTGCTGCTTCTCAAAGAGATCTTAAGGGAATTATGATCGAGCAAGTGATGACGAAGAAACTAGTCACTTTAAAGCGATCGCCCAATCAAACTATATTTACCGCCCTATCGCTACTGCATCGGCATCGGATTCACCATTTACCAATTCTAGATGAACGGGGACAACTGTATGGATTGGTAACTCCTAGTTACATCCGACAGATTTTGCAACCCATAAATCTACTAAAGCTCAAAACTGTAGATGAAGCGAGACATCCTTCAATTTCAAGTTTTAGGGCTTAATTTTAGCAAGGTTCGAGCAAATAAAGTGATGAGTACTCCTCTATTTACTCTGAAACCTCAAGACTCACTTTGGCTAGCACAAAGAGAAATGCAGCAACGATGGATAAGACGTTTGGTAGTAACTGGAGAAAGAGGAGAATTACAGGGACTGATTACACAGACTAACTTATTACAGGCGATCGATCCAGCAGAGTTATTGAGCTTAGTCAATATACTGCAACAACAAGTTGGAGAAAAAACGGCAGCATTAGAGCGATCGAATCAAGAATTACAGCAAGAAATTAGCCGACGACAACAAGCTGAGTCTAAAGCCAAAGAAATTAACGAGGACTTAGAGATACGGGTGCAAGAGCGAACCCAAGAACTTACTCTTGCTAACGTTCGACTCCAACAGGAGATTGAAGAACATCTTCAGACAGAGAAAAAACTGCAAGCAACGTTGCGATCACTAGAATTCCAAAAATACGCTTTGGATCGAGCGGCAATTGTTGCCATCACCGATCGCCAGGGCATTATTACTGATGTCAACGCTCGATTTTGCCAAATCTCTCAATACAAAAGAGAAGAATTAATCGGACAAACCCATCGAATTATCAACTCAGGCTATCATCCTCCCGAATTCTTTCAAGAACTTTGGCAAATGATCGCCAATGGCAAAGTCTGGCAAGGTGAGATTAAAAATAAAGCTAAGGATGGTAGCTTTTACTGGGTAGAAACAACGATCGTTCCTTTTTTGGATGAGGCTGGCAAACCATTTCAATATTTGGCAATTCGCTTCGATATTACAGATCGCAAGCAAGCTGAGGAAAACTTACAACAGAGCGAGCAGAAATTACGTACTATTTTTGATGGTACTTTCAGTTTTATCGGGCTACTTACCACTGAAGGTATTTTGATTGAAGCAAATCGAGCAACCCTAGAGGCGATCGATGCCGAACTAGTAGATGTGATGGGACAACCTTTTTGGCAAGCCCCATGGTGGTCTCATTCTCCCCAATTGCAACAAAAATTACAACAGGCGATCGTAACAGCCGCCGCAGGTGAACTAGTTCGCTTTGAAGCAGAACATATCCTGGCTAATGGAACCTCTATTTTTGTCGATTTTTCCCTCAAACCTGTTTTTGATGACACAGGAAAAGTTGTCATGCTCATTCCAGAGGGACGAGATATTACCGAGCGAAAATTACTAGAAGCTCAATTTCTCCGCGCTCAACGCTTGGAAAGTTTGGGGACGCTAGCTAGCGGCATCGCCCACGACATGAATAATATTCTGACACCAATTCTAGCAGCCGCTCAAATTCTTCCTCTTAAGCTCAAAAATCCAGATCGTCAGACTCAGCAACTTCTCCAGATATCGCAAGAAAGTGCCAAACGAGGAGTAGATTTGGTCAAACAAATTCTTTCTTTTGCTCGTGGCGCAGAAGGAGAACAAACTCAGATTCAAATCGGATACATCTTAACAGAGGTAGTCAAAGTTGCCAGACAGACTTTTCCCAAATCTATTCAAATCGATCTGAGTTTGGCAAGGGAACTCCAGCTAGTTTCTGGGGATGCAACACAACTACATCAAGTGTTAATGAATCTTTTGATTAATGCTCGCGATGCGATGCCAGGTGGAGGGACTTTAACAGCAGAGGCAGAGAATATCAGGGTCGATCGAAGCTATGCCAGGATGAATCTCGATGCCAAAGATGGTTTGTATATCCTGATTAAAATTACCGATATTGGAATTGGTATTCCTGGGGAAATTATAGAACGAATCTTTGACCCTTTCTTTACTACCAAAGAGCTAGGAAAAGGAACGGGATTGGGATTGTCTACGGTTATTAACATTATTAAAAGCCATCAAGGATTTGTGAACGTATACAGTGAAGTTGGCAAAGGGACGAGTTTTCGACTCTATCTCCCCGCCGATGAAAGAGCCGAAACAACTTAATCTGTCAAAGCTTCTGGTGCTTCTGAATCAGCCCGAATTGGGCTTTGAATGGTTAATACCGAGCAAGGAGCATGATGCAGTACGTAATTGCTAACGCTACCCAAAACCATTTCCGTCAAACCACTTCGTCCCCGACGACCTACTATAATTAGATCGGCTTCCCACTGACGAGCTACTTCACAAATAGTGCGACCTGGATCGCCAACGCTTTGACTCAATTGGGCATTCACTCTCGATGCAGCAGCGCGATCGCTAAAGAGGTTCAAACGTTTTTCACTTTCTTCCTGCATGACGCGATAGTCGCTCAACATCTTTTCGGGATCTACACCGAACAAATCTGTCATTTTAATTGAATGAAGTTGTTCGAGTTCAAATGGTTCGATTACATTTAACAGTTTTAGCGTCGCGCCCGTTAATTTTGCCAGCGCGATCGCCTCGTTAACAAGATGCTGACTGGTATCTGTGTTGTCTAATCCTACCAAAATTCTTTGATACATAATCGATCCAGCAAAATATTAGGGAAAAATTTCGGCTTTCTAGTGAAAAACCACACAATTTCCTCATGTTTATTATCTATTCTGATAGAAAAGATCGATCTTTTCCCTAAAAGTTGACCAAGGCAAGCTTACCTATCCGAACAAGTTCATCAATACAAAAACTGTAATCTTGAAACTTAAGAGGAATTGGACTATGGCTGCAAACCAACCTATTTATTAACATCTTAGCTACTCTCTTAATCGGCGGTTTTGGATTGTTCGGCTGGATTCAGTTAGATGAGGGGCATAATTTCCAGTCAAAGACAATGGTAGCAATGGAGTCGAGTTCCCCTAACCTTGTCGAGCAAAGGTTATGTAGTAACTCCAGTCAAAAAATCGATCTTAATAACGCTAATACGATCACTTTTGCAGATTGTCCTGGATTTTATCCGACCCTGGCTAAACTAATAGTTATTAATAGCCCCTATCAAAATGTGGAAGATGTTTTAAGTTTAGAAGATTTGAGCGATCGCCAAAGAGAATTGCTCAAAGCCAATTTAGATCGCTTTACGGTAAGCGATCCAGTTGTCTCTCTCGATTTGAGAATGCCCCCAAGACCAGTGCCACGCAAATAAAATTTGTTTGTGAATTATGTCATACAATTTCAAGCTCTAGTTCCTGTGATGCAATCGGCGGGAATATTTGCTGATTTATATCTCAAAGCATCCTTAGCGCCTGCTGATACACTCACAGGGTGGTCATTAGACGATCGAAACCCTAAAATAATTGAAAAGCTGATGCCTTTTTTTGGCTGGGTATATCGAGATTATTTTCGGGTGCAAACCGATGGCTGGGAACAGATTCCAAAAACAGGAAAAGTACTCTTGATTGGTTCCCACAATGGAGGATTGGCAGCCCCCGATACGGTGATGATGACCTATGATTGGTTTCGACAATTTGGCACAGAACGATTAGCCTATGCCTTAATGGAACCAAAAATCTGGCAATTTTTACCTGGTTTGGCTCGCTTGGCGACACAAGTTGGCACTATTCAACCACATCCCGATCTAGCAAGAGCAGCGCTACGTCGGGATGCTGCTGTTTTAATTTATCCAGGCGGAGCCAAAGATGTGTTTCGACCTTACTCTCTACAACACAAAATCTATTTTCATGGTCATAAAGGATTTATCAAACTAGCTTTGCAGGAAGAAGTGCCGATTATCCCGTTTATTTCACATGGAGCCCATTCTACCTTAATTGTGCTAGCAGATATTTACCCCCAATTACAGCGACTGCATCAGTTGGGTATGCCTTGGTTGTGGGGTATCGATCTTGGTGTCTTTCCCATTTACCTGGGATTGCCTTGGGGGATTGGCGTTGGGCCCTTACCTAATATTCCCCTACCGATCGCCTTACACACCAGAGTATGCCCAGCAATTGTCTTCGATCGATATGGAGAGGAGGCGGCTCGCGATCGCGAATATGTCGATCGCTGCTATCATCGAGTTTGCCAACAAATGCAACAAGAACTAGATCGATTAGTTCGAGAAGAAGAAGGATCTGGCTCCAAGACATGTTGTCTCTGACTTCTGTATAAGTACCTATGCAAAATTAATTACACAATTCATATTTCTGTTGCCTTTTGCCTGTTGCCTTTTGCCTCTCATCACCGAGAAATTTAATTTTCCCCAACCATTTATGTCGATTCTTTGCAACAATCATTAATTTACATGACTTTCAGTCTTAACCGAATCGTATTGGGTTATAATACAAATGTCGTTAATTAAGTGCATTAAGTTGGCTTTTTTTTCCCGAATCGAGTACTGAGAGGATGAGAATTCAAAAGCTGAGAAGGACTTAGGACTTAACTGTTAAGAAGCTGTCCGCAAACAAGTGTTAAGATTAACGGCGAATTGACAAAGAAGGTTGATTTTTGGACAAACGACGAAACATTGTATGAATCATTGTTTCCTAAATCAGCGCCTAGCTAATTTCCACTAGCCACCCATAATACTTGCTGAACTGTCGGTATCGGTATCAGGAGCAAAGTCATCGTTGAGTTTAACTTTGTACCTAATCAGTTTGAGAACCGCGACGATCCTCTTTCGCGACACAAAATCAGTCAAAGAGGAGGAGACGGACTGGGAGATTAAGTAACAAAATCAAAGACATTCGAGAATTTGTTATTCAAAAAGAAATTATTACAGAAACTCAAAAAACTGGTTGGACTAGTCGAAAAAGCTTCTCTGTCATAAAAGAAAGGAGAAGAAAAGATGAAAACGTCCACTAAAATTATTACAACAAACACTGATAACGACGCAGATGGCAAGAGCGATTCTCGTTCTTCAAACACTTACACCTACGATGACAGGGGAAATCAATTAACTAGTGTTTCTGAATTTGATAGCGGTGCAGATGGTCAGCTCGATTACCGTTCTTCAATCACTTACACCTACGATGACAGGGGAAATCAACTAACTAGTGTTTATGAAACTGATTACAACGCAGATGGCAAGAGCGATTCTCGTTCTTCAAACACTTACACCTACGATGACAGGGGAAATCAATTAACTAGTGTTTCTGAATTTGATAGCGGTGCAGATGGTCAGCTCGATTACCGTTCTTCAACCACGAACACCTACGATGACAGGGGAAATCAACTAACTAGTATTTTTGAATCTGATAATGGTGTAGATGGCAAGATCGATTCTCGTTATTCAACCACGAACACCTACGATCGAAGGGGAAATCTACTAACTAGGGTTTCTGAATCTGATTACGATGGAGATGGTCTCCTCAATTATCGTTATTCAAGCACGAACACCTACGATGACTGGGGAAATCTACTAACTAGTGTTTTTGAATCTGATTCCGATGGAGATGGTCTCCTCAATTATCGTCAGGAAACACTCTATGAATATTTGGATGGAAGTGAATCTGTAATGGGTGTTTCCACTAAACTTGAAGTTTTTTCCGATCGTTCGCTTGATTTCCAAGTCGATCCATTGAGTGAAGATTTGACTCTTTCTTTCTCAGTTGCTGCGGATGTGATGTAGCTGTTTTGATTTGTTTCTCAACTCAATCTTCAAGAGAAAAAGCCTGCACCACCGTCTTTTGGACGTTGGCATCGTTCATCATAAAGGTATGCATGACTGGTAGCTGAACTAGGCGATCGCTCTGGGATAATCGAGTTTCACTGAGGGCGACAATACCGTCATTGAGTTCCTCTCCAAAAGGACTCCAAAATCCTCTTGGGCCCCCAGTTCCCGCCACAATTGTATAGGTCGATTCAATTCTGGGAAGAGAAGCAAAGAAACCTGGGCTAGTTAAGTTTAATCCGCACTGACCCGTCCACCATCTAAAAGGTGGCAGTTGCCAAGCATGGGGCGCGAGGCGTGGTGGCTGATTTGGCGTACCCAACATGACAATATGTTTGGGCAGGTCAATGGAACCTAAACCAAGAGCCGCTCGCGTCAATAATCCGCCGAGAGAGTGGGCTACAATCCCATAAGAACCTTGACTTGCTAGTGCTTGGAGACGGACTTGAAGACGTTCGACAATGCGATCGAAGCTTTCTGAAACAGCCATGTAGCCAAATTGTTCCGTTGCCCATCCTGTTTGTTGTAAGTACCATTCAAGACCGAGCAGTGATAGAGGCGTTCGACTAAGACCGTGAATTAATAATATCTTCATTTGTTGCTAAACTTTTCTTTATTTAATTTCGATAAAAAAGAAGCCTTATAGCGAAATCGAAGCCATGCTTCAGCTAGATTGGCACAAACTGAACGAGAAGAACGCCTAATTTGGTCAATTAATGAATATTTTTCCTCTTTAGGAAAATTTTTAGAGAGCTTCGGATATGAGCATGGCAGAATCGACAGCAATTTGATAAGCTTCTAAATCTTCATGAGTACTAATAAATTTTTGATTATTTTGCTGCATTTTAGTTGCCCCTATTTCCCTATCTCCCTATCTGTTTTACTCGAAAATGAAACAGCTCTACCCTTATCAAGGGGGGAAAATTGGAAACCAGATTCCCCACCAGTGGTAAACCAGTATTCCCAGCTACCACCATCCGCATTAGACCAATTGTTGAGGTCAAAGTGTCCACTTCCTTGAGGCGTTCCCGAAATTTTATAGACTTTAACAGCCTTCCTATTGTTATTCCAAATCAAGGGTAACTCTGGCTGAATTTGTTCGGGTGCGATGCCTAATGTTTGCAAAAAATAGGCATCTTGTCCTTTAGTAGTTCCATTGCCAAATACCTTGGCAATTCCTTTTTCATCAATGGCAACAAATGCCCCTTCTTCTAAACCAATGCCATAAACTGGAAATTGATTGCCAGTGTCATGCACAACTCTAGCCAGAAATCCAAACAGTCTCCCATACCTTGTTTCGGGATGATCTTCATTCTTTCGATCTAAATGGGTGTCAGTAATCACATGCTTGAGAAATGAGACTTTAATAAAATCACTGCGATAAATATCCTTAGTATTGTGATGAAACGGGTCGTTCAAAATTTCTGAACTCAACAGTCCTTCATGAGCGGGTGCATAGTAATAATCTCCCAAAATAGCCATACCTGCGCTAGTTCCAGCGACAGGAACTTTTTTTCGATTGATTAAGTAATTAACCGCTTCTTCGACGGCTGACCCTTCCCAATAATCTTCATACTCATTTTGATTGCCACCTGCAATAAATAAGGCATCGGCATTACGAATATATTGAATAACCTCTGGATTATTGGCGGCTGCTCGGCTGTCGATCGAAAGTTCGGCAGCCGAAGCAATGAAATCTCTATAATTATCACAGATCCAACCAGCCTGAGAACCAATTCCACCAGAACGCAGGACTAAATAATTTCCTCCATCTGCACGTTTGAGAAACCATCGGGTGGCAGCATCTTCTCCCAATCGCCCCTCTTCTGCTCCACCAATTAACATAATACCAGGGATGGGTTTGACATCGGTATGATTGCCTGTCCCACATTCACGATGATAATCAAAACAATTGCGATCGTTACTTTGTTCTTTAGAGCTATTTGTCATACTACCTACCCTTGTTGCCATCTTTCGATCGTGCGGTAATTTTGAAGTTAGAGTACGCCAATCCGCCGCTTTCCATTCGTCATGGTAGGATGCCATCAGATCGACGATCGCCTGCCCAATACTAAGATAGGCTTCATCGGGTAGGTTCGCTAGAGATACCCGCACAGACCATTGAGGCGCATCAAATCCGCCTCCTGGAAGCAAGACAATTCCCCGATCGAGAGCAAGTCGAAAAACGAAATCTAGGGGTTCAAAATGTTTCACCAGGTATTCAACAAAATCTGAGCCATAGTTTTCAATTGCCAACTTAAGCAGGTCAATCGTAGTGTAGTAGTGAGTACGATCGAGAGAATCGTGGAGTTTTATTCCTAAAGCTTGATAGAGATCGTTAAACCGCTTGGTAACGATCGCCTGACAGGTCTTTTTGTAGTCATCGTTGCCATCCAGCAGGCAAAACAGAGAAAATAAGACCATTTGGACTTGTTGTGGTGTCGAAAGTCCTGCGGTGTGATTGAGCGCAACATTACGACTATCTGCTACCATGCGATCGATAAATTTTAGCTTTTGGGGTTCGAGTGCCAGGTGTTCGTACCTTTTGTTTAAAACGTTTGTAGCTGATTCTGGAAGGATAGCGATCGCTCGATCGATCGCATTCTCTTCGTGCAGGGCGATCGCCCCTAAGCGCCAACCCGTCGCCCCAAAATATTTTGAGTAGGAGTAAACCGTAATCGTATTGTGGGGAATGACTGCCATCAAAGAATGGAAGTCATTGACAAACGTACTATAGACATCATCAGTAATGATAATCAGATCTGGACGCTGAGTATTCACCAACTCAGCCAGTTTTGCCATTACATTGGGCAGCATTCTCACAGCAGAGGGATTGGAGGGATTGCAGAGAAAGAATGCTTTGACTTCAGGATCGGTCAACTTGTCTAATTCTGCTTCAGGAATTTGCCAGTCTAACGGTTCCCACGCTTCTACCTCTAGAGAGATAAAGCGAAAGTTATTTAGGTGCGGAATTTCCAGGTAAGGAGTAAAGATCGGGGTTCCTAGTGCAATTTTGTCATGTTTGTGCAGGATTTTGTTTTCTAATAGAGAATTAAAAATGTAGCAGATGGCAGCCGTTCCGCCTTCAGTAACGAACAAGTCGTATTTTCCTGGTGGTCGATCGTTGCACAACTCCTGAACCAGGTATTGATGCAAAATTTTCTCTGCATTTGTAAGAACGCGCATCGGTTCGGGATACCGATCTCCCAGAATTGCCTGAACCATTTCATTGACAAAATCATCAGGGTCTAAGCTCAGTTTAACTTCTACATAGGTCAGACAATCCTGGAGAAACGAGATGCCGGCCAGACCTGATCGCTGGATGAGGAATTGTTTCAAACGTTGCGCTATCCCTTCTTGCGGAGGAACTCCCCCCAAGTATTCCATAGGTAGGACTCGCTGAGACTCTTCTACAGCAAACAGTCCCAACTGAAAAAAACCTGCTCTAGGTATCGTTGCCAACCAATTAGGATTGCCCCGCCCCGCATTCAGCATCATGCGTTCGGAATGGCTGTTTGCCAATTGGATTAATCGATCTTTGAGCTGAAAGGGGCTTAAAGCAGCATATTTTCTTCTTTCTTCTTTTTTCATCAAAATTTGCGGCAACGTTTTTAGGTCTTAAGCTAATGCTTAGCTTATTATATTGAGACTAGAATCCTAGGAGAAACCTTGAGCTTTCAACTCACCAGCATTAAGGAGCAATCTTATGAAGGGTCAAAAGCGATCGCCTACTAGAATTATCATTA
>CAZJTL010000189.1:0-10076 GCA_964548905.1 uncultured bacterium
CGATGACTTTATGAGGAGAACTTTTAATGACAAAGAATCTACGAGCTACGATCGTCGCCAAAGCAGCATAGAAAGGCATGGTATAGGAAATATGTCCATTTTCGCTACCTTGAGAGTCGTAATAATCTGGGACTGGATAGGTACTTACCAGATCTTCTCGCTTGAGTAGATATACGCCATTTAATCCAGACACCTCAGTAGCGATTGCCTCTTCCATCGCGTCCAGAAAACTGGCGCGATTAATATCTCGCACAAATTCTGGAGAGGTAGGACACAAGCAAACCAAACAAGGAGTGGTCGATCGCTGTGTAGCTGTTTTCAAAGCAGTTAACAAGTCTTTGACGTTGCGTTCGATCTTCTCACTAATATCTTCAAAAGTTTTTAAATCTCGATCGTATTTTTGCCAATCTTCAAAATTGACGAAGATAACGTTAATACCCTGCTGGTTGCTAGACAATAAGCTAGAAGGGTCGAGTAGCTGTTGAAAAATTTGATTGTAGGGAGCAAATTCGATCTCTACAGGAAGTTCTAGTTCACCCATCCAATAGTTAAGGTAAGCTTCGATCGGCTCGGCTGTAAAAGTAGCGGCGATCGCAATTTTTTGTCGATCGGCTGGCTGTGCAGATGGTGAGTAACGAGCGGATTTATCTTGGAGCGAAGACACTTTTTTATAAACGCTTTGACTAAATTGAGAGTGTGATAAATCTAGTTTCTGACTAGAGCTTCCTGGCTGATTCATATTATTTAGAGCTATTTATGCTTAACAACAAACTGTTTACAGTTCTAAAAATTCTTAAATGCAGTTAGGTGTTTTTTGATTACGGCATCTTCTCAAATAGCTGGTAGTGGTAATTTTTAAGAGAATCAGTTGGGTGTGAATTCTATTAGATAAGTAAGGTAATGAATAGCGATCGAAGCTGGTAGTATTATAAAGATTTTGCCCCAAAATGCTCGTAATCTAATTTACATTTATCATAAATCCAAGGCGTTTATCAAGGATTAAATACTAACTTTGTTCGGGCTTTGTTCGGGCGATCGACTATATAATTTGTAGTGTTTGGAGGAGATCGGTGTAACAATAAAAGCTTAATTTCAATTAGCGATCGGCTCGATCACGGCGAAACAAGCTTAGCAAACCACCAGTAACTAGAATAGCGAGTATTGACGATGGTTCTGGAACAGCTCTACTACTATCAGCAACAGGACTGGTATCTGAAGCCAAAATTGTCAGGCTTTCTCCAGTCTGCCCAGCGATAGTAGGATCGATGGTAGTATCTACAGGCTCTTCTACTAACTTGGGAGCAGTACCAGCGATCGTCGAATTAATCCAGTTCAGATTATCTCCGTAACCTACTCTGGTTATGGCAGAAATCGAACCATACTTAGCTTCTTGTTTCTGTCCGTTGACATAAATTCTACCTGTGTTCACCCCTGCCAATTTACCGCCAATAAACCAACCACCACCACTATCTGAGATACCGCCAGTAAATTCTAAAGGTGTAGCAGTAGCAGAACCCAAACTGTTTATCGAACCATCAGGGGCATCAAAATCGTGAAGCATGATGCCATCTGTGTATAGCTTGTTAACATCTGTTCCAAATCCGTCGATTACATTTGTTCCTGCTCGTTTGGTTCCATAAGTGTTTTCTTGCTGTCCAGTCGCCGCCGTTCCCGTATTACCGAATCCCACTAGCGTTCCAGTTGTGCCTAATACTCCAGCTTTGGTAGTGTCAGTAAATAGCGGAGTAGGTTTGATGGTTGTAATTGGGGCGCTGAGTTTAACCAAACCAATATCTTCTCCCTCAAAAAGATTGGCTTTGGTCTGTAACCAACCTGGATTTACATATACGCTATCTAATTTATATTCAGAAGTACCGAGGGTAAAAGAACCAGATGTAACGTCAGGAGTTGAAGCGCCTGGTTTAAGACAATGGGATGCGGTTAACACCCACTGAGGATCGATTAAAGTTCCCGAACAAAGCCTCTGTCCGCCACCATCAAGCAATATCTCGCCGACACTGGGATAGTCTTGTGCTAATTTTTGATAATCTGCATCCGAGCGATCGTTTCTAATTATGATCGCTTTAGCTTCAGAGATTAAACCAAGTACTAATGCCGAGCCAAATAAAAAAGAAATCAAATAATTTAATTTCATTACGTTTCCTTAGTTTTGCTTTTAAATAGCTTTGTCTCTTAAATAATCTTAAACTACCACAATCTAGCCCGTTAGTTCAGCTTTTTTTGGCAATCTAGGTACTTGTGAGCTAACTACATCTAACAGTGGTGGGAGAGAAAAACCAAGAGTATATTGGATGAATAATTGAGGCTAAAAATTCTGTTGGAGAAATTTGGCAGTCGATCGACTCTCATAGAAATTAGTACTCAATTAACAACTCAAAACAACAGCGATTTTTACTTATGTCTGCGATCGAACAACTTCAACCTGCTGGTAAATCTGATGTAGTGATTTATATGCCCTACTATGCTAAGAATAAGCATAATTGGCTGCCTTATGCAATCACTCTGTATCGGCAAGGCTCTTTAGAAGGAAAACGTATCATTGAAGGAGGTGAGAGCATTCCTTTCATTGCTACTTGGTTTGTATCGAGACTCCCTTCAGAATTAACCCGCTGTCGCTTGCAATTTGATGGACAAGCGGATCTCAGCTACGAAGTTACCGTTTCCAACTCCGAGTTTGTTGATTATTTAATTGATGTGATTGCTAGTTTCAAAAATTCTAACTTAACAGATTTTCCCCGTGGATTTTACCGAAAGTTACTACGCTTTGATGAGTAAACGACTCTCCCTTATCAACTTGCCTATAACTCGTCGATGAAGAAGAGCTTTTTAGTAACCCTGAGCTGTCGATGCTGAGATTACAACACAAATAGCTCGGATTTCCAGGCTGGCTTACAGACAGCCCCAAAGCAGCAATATTTTTTGCACCGTTTAGATCTGCATCTCCTTTCCACAAACAAGCTGGATTCCCACAGATAAATCTTTTGCCGTGGCGATAAGATTCATCAGGATCTGGATGGATATGGAGACATTTATGGCAAGTACGTGAGGTATAGGCTGGATTAACCAATAACAAATCTACCCCAGCCATTAAGCTCTTGTAGATTAGACATGTTCTGAGCTGGTAAAACGCCCAACTGTTGCTGCGTCTACGCTCAAGCCTTCCTCTCCATTGTTTGTTAGTTCTGTCTCTTATACCTGTTAGATCTTCTAATACAAGTGCTTGACCATTGGTCGCTGCTTTATTTACCAATTGGCGCGATATATTATGGTTGACCCAAGACTGAAAGCGCTTCTCACGACCCGATAGCCGTTTCAGTAGTTTTCGACAAGCTCGTCTGGAACTACGTGTGCCTTTAGCCGCTTTTTTCTGAAGAATCGCTCTGAGTTTTGAGTAGTGGTCACGAAATTTGTGCTATTTTTTTTCCACTCCATTTATCTCCATCTGAGGTATGGCAAATATCAGATCTTCCCAAGTCACAACCTAATGTTTTGCTAGTTGCTTTTACTTTTGGAGGATCGGATTTTACCTGGATATTTAAGGTGTAAGTTCCATTTGCTCTTTTAGATAAAGTGGCTGATGTTGGTTTTTGTCCTTTAAGCTTGCCTATTTGGTAATTACCAACATGCAGATTGAATCTTTCTCTGCCACCAACCACTGTTAAACTAGCTGTCCAGTCTTTTTCTCTGAAGGAAAAAATTCTAGTGTCATAGTCAACACTAGTTGGTTTGAAAGACTGTACGGACTTGTTATCTTTTTTTGCAGTTTTTCTATTTCCAGCTACTCGATTGATTGCTCGGATAGCTAGGTTGGCACTTAACCCAAACTTTTCTCTAACAGAGCCATAGACCAAAGTTTGAATCCGAAGGTTGTTCATGATTTTTGGGTCTACTATCTCGTTGATATAGTTGCAAGCATCAGCAAAGGCATTGAGTGTAGCATCAATTTTTGACGTTTGCTCATGACTAGGGTTGAGTTTACAGACTATAGTTAGAATTAGCTTGACCATGATAGTATTATATAACTATAGTGAAAATTCGCTATTCAATTGCAGGCTGTGTACAGAGCTTGCCTCCACACTTTGCACGCCCCGCTCAAATTTTTTTCTGGTCGCAATTCCTCCCACCGCTTATGATATTGTGTGTCTGAAAGATACACTTATAACTGAAGCGAAAGCATCCTTGGGACATTTTTAGTGATAATAATCAATGAGATAGAAAAAAATAAGGAGTTGGATGTGGCAAAGTCTGCCAAATATCTGCTGATTGGTTCAACAGAGGCTTATAGCGGTAAATCGGCAACTGTACTGGGTCTGGCTCATCAACTCAGGGAAAAAGGCATTGCTGTTGATTATCGTAAACCAGTAGGTACTTATCTTAGCCGAAATTCTGAAGAGAATGAAGTTGAAGATCTAAGTTTTTTTGCAGATGCTTTTGGTAAAAGCAAAACGCAAATTAAATCTTCTTTGTTGTACTTAAATAGGGAGATAATTAATAGACGATTGGGAGGAGAAAACCAGACCGATTACACTCAAGAACTCGAACAATATGTTCGACAAACTGAAGACGATCTCATTTTACTAGAGGGACCTGCCAATCTTTGGGAAGGAAGTTTATTTAATTTATCGGCTAGAGAAATATCTCAACTTATTGGCGCTTCAATTTTGTTAGTAGTCAGATATCATCCGCAACTTTTGGTAGATAGTCTGTTAACAGTCAAACAGTTTCTAGGCGATCGCCTGTTGGGTGTAGTAATTAACGATATTCCTAGCAAGCATTGGGAAAATACACAGCAATTAGTAAAACCTTTTCTGGAGGCGCAAAATATCCCCGTTCTCGGACTTTTACCGAGAAATAATTTACTGCGTAGCGTCAGCGTGCGCGAACTGACAAGAAGATTAGATGCCAAAGTCCTCTGTCGTCCCGATCGCCTAGATTTAATGGTAGAAAGTCTTACCATCGGCGCGATGAATGTCAATTCAGCCTTGGAATATTTTCGTCAGGGAAGAAATAAAGTAGTCGTAACTGGTGGCGATCGCACAGACTTACAGCTAGCTGCTTTAGAAACTTCAACTCATTGTCTAATTCTCACGGGACATTCACCACCTCAACCGATGATTCTCAATCGTGCTGAAGATTTGGAAATTCCCATTCTCTCTGTTAACCTTGATACTCTAACAACAGTAGAAATTGTTGACGAAGCATTTGGTAAAGTTCCTATCCTCGAACCGATTAAGATTAGATGTATCCAAGAATTGATGAAAGAAAACTTCGATTTGGAGAGATTGATGAAAAAATTAGGAATTGAACCAGCAATAGCAGCCTAGTATACGAAGTCAGAAGTCAGAAGTCAGAAGTCAGAAGTGAAAATACTTAAATTAAAGGCTCGATATTATTTTTGGGAATTTGAGGTGCTTTAATTTTTAGTTTCGATGGAGCCGTATCGAGCAAAAGTAAAGCTTAGATACAATAAAGAAAAGATCGAAGTTTCTACTTTAAAAAAACAGAATATTCTTCTCTTTTTCTAAAAGAACACCTATGTCAATTCAAATTGAAACAGACCTTAAAGAGATATTAGGTAAAATAGACCAAAAATTAGATAAACTAGAAGATAAATTTGACTCCAAGCTAGATAAGCTAGAAAACAAACTAGATTCTCTTCAAAAAGATGTTACAGAGCTAAAAATAGGTCAAACTAAGCTTGAAGGAAAAATAGAGGGATTAGACGAAAAATTTACTAGCAAAATAGACGGCTTAGATAAAAGACTTGGAAATCAAGAATTTCTCAATCGTGCTGTTGTTGTTGGTTTATTGCTAGCAATTCTGGGAGGATTAGCAAAACTGTTTGGCTTGACTGATAATTTATAAAGCAAGTATTGATAGAGAGCGATCGTCAATAGCAAACGTGCGATTAGCAGCGCGATCGCTTTTTGATTCTGTTTTTGAATTCGCCAACAGTATTCTACTCTCGACTCAACCAAGCGATCGCTCTTCTAATCCATTCTTCTACATTGCGATTTTTTAATAACTGATTATCCTGACTCAACACTGATAGTGCTTGCTGAATTTCTTCGGTAGTATAACCGATCGCCAGTAATGTCATTTCCACATCTTCTGTGATTTCTGGTGCAGGATTACCAGTTACAGTTGGCAAAGTTACACCAGCTTCTTGTCGCCATTGAGCTAGTTTGGTTTTCAACTCCAAAGCGATTCGTTCGGCAGTTTTTTGACCGACACCAGGAGTTTTCGTCAACAAGCGCAAATTACCAGTCACGATCGCCTGGACTAGATCGGTAAGTCCTAAACTATCTAACAAAGCGATCGCCAGTTGTGCGCCAATTCCACTCACACCAATTAGTTGTAGAAATAAATCTCTCTCTGCTACTGTGGCAAAACCATAGAGAACTTGTCGATCTTCTTTAATTTGTAGATGAGTAAATAGCTTCGTTGATTCTTGAGAATCTGATTGTAATTGTCTGGCAAAACGTGAAGGAATTTGTATTTCATAGCCAATTTGGTTGACTTCAACGATGGCGATGACTCGATTGTTAGTTTTGACAAGATCGACGACTTTACCGATAAGATAGCTAATCATTAGGGAGTACTTGTTTGTATCAATAAACAAAAAAATGAGGGGATCGAAAATATTTTGAATTAGCTCGATCGCCCCATCTTAAATTAGTGATCGGCTATCAGCTATCAGCTATCAGCTATCAGCCATCAGCTATCAGCAATGAACAATAGACCTCTTGCAAAAATAACAAAATAATCATTTTTAATAGTCAAAATGTAAATTTCTAGCCCTTTTGCCTCTTGCCTCTTGCCTCTTGCCTGACTTCTGCAAGAAGTCTAATGAACAATGAACAATGAACCATTAACCATTAACCAACTAATTCCTTAACTTTACTCATAATTCCCACTGGATCGATACCTTGATGGGGGAACTGTTCCCAAAGACCGCCACAACCTTCTTTATGAGTGCCAAGGTAAGCGTATTTAGGAGCAAAACCACGTTCTAGTAACCAAGAACCAAAACGGCTACCCAAACCAGTTTTACGGTTGAAAGATTCTACCACCATAACGAAGGGAGCTTTACCAATTTTAGCCATCATCTCTTCATCAACAACATTAAGAGTAGATTTGTTAATCAAACCAATATCTAATCCTTGCTGTTTGAGACGTTCGACAGCATCAAGAGAACGATAGAGTGCTTCACCAAAGCTAACAATATAACCCTGTGTTCCTTCGCGAATTACTTCATCTTTACCAGGAACGAATTTGTAGTTACCACCGAAGTATTCATTACCCTTGCTATCAAGGATGAAAGGAACTTTAGAACGAGTGGAGAAAATGAAACGCAAACCAGGATCCCAGAAAACTGATTCCACACAAGCTTTCATTTGATTGGCATCGGCGGGGAAATAAAGCTTGGTTTCATAACCATCATCCAAACCATTGTCAGCGAACATATTGTTCAAACCGAAGTGACAGGTATTATCTGCCATGTCATCGATACCCGAATGGGAGAAATGACAAAGAAGGTTAGAGTTGTTCAACCGCGCCATGGTAATTTCAGAAATACACATTTCTAAGAAAGCACTAAAGGTAGCAAAAATACCTTGTTTGCCTTTCTCCATACCAAATCCAGCCGCAGCAGAGAGGTTACCCCGTTCCATAATCCCAGAAGGAATAAACACTTCAGGGTTGGCATCATGAATTTTCTTCAAACCACAAGAACCTTCTAAGTCACTATCAATGACTTTGACTTTTGCCTTGCGATCGCTCTCACTCATACGACTTAAGACACCCACTACCGCATCGCCAAAGACGTTACGATTGGCATCTAATTTATCGCTAGAACCGAGGAAAGTATAAGTTTGCTTGGGTTTTTGAATGCCTTTGAGATATTCGATCGCAGCTTTATGTCCCCGAGATTCGAGATATTTAAGCGCCAAATCTACGGAAATGACATCATGACCGTGGTTAGAGCCTTCTAAACCTTCAATCCCAGGACACATGGGACGTTTGTTGATAACTGCGACTGGGCCAGAGGTATTAATTGCTTCACAAATACGACGGTAGAGGTCGTCTATATCTTCCCCATCTCCTTCTAAAACTTTAACACCATGACCTTGGAGAGTTTTAGCAACATCATAACCAAGTAGATAATGAGAAGGATTACCCGCGATCGTCACGTCATTATCATCGATAATTAGCTTAACATTAAGGTGCTGAGCTACTGCCAAACGCGCAGCCTCCGCGTCGTTACCTTCCTGCTGAGAACCATCAGAACCAAGGCAGAAAACGTTCTTACCAGGATTTGCCATGGCTACGCCGTTAACGTAGGGCCACATATGTCCCAATCTTCCAGAACTGAATTTAACCCCAGGAGTTAGTCCTAATTCTGGGTGTCCTGGTAACTTGGAATCAGCTTCGCGATAGTGCATCAGTTGTTCTGCTGGTAAATCCCCTTGCAAAGCTGCCATCAAGTACTGAGTACCTACGCGATGTCCTGCTTCATCAAAGAAAATTGGCACAAATTGAGACGATGCGCCTCGAAATAGGGCATCAAGAATGACTACTTCTGGGACAGTATCATAAGGACCGCCAGTATGACCGCCTACACCTCTTGCTGCACCAGTTGCAGTAAAAAAGATGAGCGCATCGCGACAAAGCTGAATATTGGCTTTGAGCGCTTCTCTTTGTTCGCTGGTAAGAGTATTGTTCGTAGGATTTAATTCTACAAGTTTGTAAGCGTCGAGGTCGATCGGAAATTTGGTAATAGTAGCAGTCATAATTTATTGGTTGGTTAAAAGCATTTAAAAGTCAAAAAGCAGCAATTTTCAGGAAAATGCAGCTAAAATCGATACAATTGAATTTGCACGAACATGCTTGAATGTAAATACAAACACGCACTATCATGCAGAAATAAATATGTAAATGAGTATAAACTCATAAACGTGCAATATCAAGATCGATCGTGCAACTTCAGGAAAAAATATGCTAACCGCAGAGCGAAGACAATATATATTAGACATTCTCAGTCGTGACAAAAAAGTACTTTCATCGGAACTCAGCACTGTTTTGAAAGTTTCTGAAGACACGATTCGTCGGGATTTGCGGGAACTTGCTGAATCTGGTTTATTGCAGCGCGTACATGGCGGTGCGCTACTCGCTTCTCCTGCGATCGCCAGTTATGCCGATCGACAAAAACAAGCACCTAAAGAAAAGGAAGAAATTGCTCGTGCGGCGGCTAAATTAGTGAGTAATGGACAGGTAGTAATACTCGATGGCGGGACGACAACCCTTCAAGTAGCTCGTCATTTGCCTTTAGATTTACAGGCTACCGTTGTTACTAATAGTTCTCCGATCGCCATGGAATTGGCAGAACATCCTGATGTAGAAGTGGTGATGTTAGGAGGACAACTCTATAAAAAAGCTTTGGTTAATGTTGGTGCGGCGACAGTCGAACAATTGAGAATGATTCGTGCCGATTTGTGTATGTTGGGAGTTTGCAGTCTACATCCTGAAATTGGTATTAGTGTCACCAACTTAGATGAAGTATACGTCAAACGAGCAATGATTACTGGGGCAGCCGAAGTAGTTGGTTTGGCAACAGCAGCAAAATTAGATACTGCTTCTACCTATGTAGTAGAGTCGATTCACGCGCTGACTTACTTAGTGACTGCATCTACAGTAACAGATGAAATGTTGACTGCTTATAAGTCTTTGGGTTTGACGATCGTACGGGATTGATAAGAAGGCAGGAAGCGGAGAAGCACAGAGGCTCCAGAGGCAGGGGAGCAGAGGGACAAGGGAGCGGAGGCTTATCCCGAACTCAGGTTGATTAGGAAGTTTCGATCGCCGCATCACGTAGACGACTCCACTCATTCCAAGAACCATCATAATTGCGAACGTTAGGGTACCCCAAAAGGTATTTTAAAACAAACCAAGTTAAAGAAGAACGCGCACCTACGGTACAGTATGGAATAATTTGTTGTTCATTAGACTTGTCGGGAAATAAGGGATAATAACAAAAAACAGAGTCAGAAAATGTT
>CAZJTL010000190.1:0-5169 GCA_964548905.1 uncultured bacterium
ATTTGGGCTAAATTATGGCGATCGTTAGCTACTTTTGCAAGAGGTCTAATATCAGAGAACTGTTTGCTAGTGGGTTGTCCAGAGGTAGTTAAAGTTGGAGAAATAGGGAGAAATGCGTCTATTTCAGATAGTGCTGAAGTCATAGAAATTTGAAAAATCGATGCAAGTGTAGATAAAATCAAATGCTGCTCAAGATAATATGGAATCTTAATAGGAAAATCAAACCAGGAATTAATGGGGCGATCGCAAAATATCTAAAAATTGCTTGCGATCGGTGTTTCAATATTAACCAAAAGCAGAATTGGGAATGCTAGCTAATTTAAATTATCTTCAGTTGCTCGAAGCAGGGAGTAAAAACCCCAATCATCCTCTATTTATTTATTGTTCTGGAATGGATGGCACAGGAGAATTATTGCACCTTCAAGCAGACGGATTGAGCAAATATTTTGATATCAGGTGTGTGGTGATTCCTCCAGATGATTTGAATGACTGGGATGTTTTGACTAATGCCTTAATTTACACCATCAAAGAAATTCTAGAGCATAAACAAAAAAAATCAATTTATCTTTGTGGTGAGTCTTTTGGTGGATGTTTGGCGCTGTCTGTCGCCCTAGCAACTCCATGGCTATTAGAGAGGCTTATCTTAGTAAATCCTGCTTCTTCAATGTCTCGATCGCCTTGGTTGGGTTTGGGAGGTACACTGATTCAATATGTTCCTGAATTTATTCATCAGGGCGCAACATTAGGATTTTTACCTTTTTTGGCAGCTTTAGACAGAATGGAAAGACGCGATCGCGCCTCTTTACTTGCAGCTATGAGAACTTTACCCCCCAAAACAGTGAGTTGGAGGGTATCATTACTGAAAAAGTTTGAGATCGATCGACATCAATTAAGTCAATTTACTCAACCTGTATTGATCGTCGCCAGTACAGGCGATCGACTATTACCTTCTGTAGATGAGGCTAAATGTTTGGTTAATCTTCTACCTCACGCCAAGATGGTAACTTTACCTAATAGCGGTCATGCTTGTTTGCTAGAGAAAGATGTAAATTTGCTTAAAATTATGGAAGAGGCAGATTTTTTAAGCTTTCAACAACCAAAATCCAGCAAATGATTCGGAATCTGGATGAGATTGCACCGCTAGAAAATGTAGTCCTTGAGCTTGCTTTTTGCTTTCCTCAAAGTTTTTTGCTTCCGTTTGGGTTTGAGAGGTAGTCAGATTGATTAAAATCCAGCTATCGCTAGTCCCTGTTTGCAAGCATAATCTGGGAAGCGATCCAGTTTCTAAGTTGAGAAATCCCATCTCTAAACCAGACATCCAAGCAGCTAAAGGAATCGCCCTGGGTGAATAGATAATCAAACCTGGAATTTTGGCATCTGGGGCAATCTCAACCAGTGAAAGGGGGAAGCCTTCACCAAAAGCAATATCCCATTCTTTCATATCTGCAAAAGCTGAAGCCTCTAAATTCACAAACATCCATTTGTCAGCCCGATCGCCTCTGACTGCATCGGGTAAAGCGATGGCATTAAGTGCTGGATATTGTACCGATGAAGATTCGGCGGCGGCTGCATCGTATCCTGCTTCTTGAGGATACACTTGTTCCATTCTTTCTTGTAAATAGCGATCGAGCCAATAGGTACGACGACTGGGAACTGCTGGAATTCCTGCATCTTCACAGGCTTTGGTAATCATGTTATTCATTTGGCGACGGAAGAAGCGTATTTTTTTAGGTGCTTCTGGTGCAAGAGAAATTGCTTTTTCGATCGCCTCGCGCAACCATACTGAATTTACTGTCTTGCTGGAAGTAAACTGAGCGTATTTAAATAAAGATTCAGGCGATCTGTCAACCTGTAGTGGACTTTCGCAAATAACTACTTCCCATATTTTTTTGTTATTCTCATCGACAATCGGACGCGAATAAAAATCTAGCTCCCAAATCGTTCCCATAATCGTTTTGTTATTGTTTTATCTTCTTGTTATCGATCGTAAAACAAAATTGACTCTACAGTCCTGATGGGGCAATTTCTAATTGTCAATTACTGAAGAAAAAAGCGATCGCTTAGTACTACAAGTCTAAAAACTCAGATTGTTGGCTCGAAAACAATCTTTTGTTCCTAGAGTTGAGGTAACTCAATCGATCGCCGAACTTGATTAGCAAGAAATAAGTTGACGAGGTAGCAAACTTATTTAACCTTCACTATCTAACTCATCTGCTCGCCTTCACTTTTATGTATTTTTTTACAAAAGTTTACAATCATCAGCTTTAGTTTTGCCGATCCCGATCGAGCATTCTTGAGAAGTCTAATATTGCTAATTATTAACGAGATTAGAAATATAGAGCGATCTTCATGAAGAAAGTTGACTAAATCTAAACCTTGTTTGCAATATTTGAGTTTTCTTTTTTGTTGCGATCGTTATAGTGATATTTTTCTGAAAACTCGATTTTAACGAGACTCTGTTTAGTCAATTGCTGGCAAAATCATGTATAGAAAAAAAACAGATAAAGATTTATTCGGCGCTGCTGCGACTGCTGCTGTTGGTGCTGGGATCGTGACTACTTTTGCAGTCAGCCAAGGACAGCATCCTGCTATTGCCATTGCCATCACTATTATCGCAGCATTGTTTGCTGTTATTTGTCATCAATTTGACTTGATTTAAAATTAACAGGGAGCAGGGAGCAGGCAGCAGGCAGCAGGAAACAGGCAGTTGTCTTTCCCAAAATTGTTAAACCAAACTGCTCACGGCACGCCTGCTCCGTTCGGCTGAGCGCTCACGGCGAAGCCCTACTAAGAGCCCCTTCGGGGCTTTGGTCATATCTGCTCGATTGGTTAGACAAACAAACTGGCGATCGCTCCTTTACTGTTCGCAAAGGGATCGAACAGTGAGGTTAGGACCGATCGGGAGCATCGTTAATGTAACGACTGATATGTTGGAATCCTGCTTCTTACTTGGGAATTACATAAACCCAATTTTGATAATCACTATCTCTGTTTTCGGTAATTGCTGTAAGTTTTTGTTTTAATTTTTCTGTGATCGATCGATGGGCTGGTAGCTGATAATTTTCTACTCTTTTAACTGGAGTAATTTTAGCAGCAGTTCCACATAAAAATACTTCATCAGCTATCAGTAATTCTGTTTTATCAACTGGTCTTTCAATTACCTCGATACCGAAATCTTTGGCAATAGTAATTATGCTATCTCTAGTAATTCCTTCAAGAATATCTTGATCGAATCCAGGGGTAATTAATTTACCGTTTCTGACGATAAAAATATTCATCCCAGATGCTTCACAAACTTTCCCTTGAGAGTTGAGTAAAATTGCTTCATCAAATCCTGCTTCAACTGCTTCAGTTTTTGCTAATGAAGAGGTAATGTAGGCTCCACTAATTTTTCCTCTGAGAGGAAAACTACGGTCTTCTTGTCTGTGCCAAGAACTAATTCGACAATTAATACCGTCGGCTGGTAAATAATCGTCTAATTCTATACCATAGACAAAAAAATCTTTTTCAATATTGTGCAATCTAGGGGCAATTCCTAGATCGGAAGTGTACACAAATGGACGAATATAAAAAGATCGATCGGGTTGATTTTTTTTAACAAAATCGATAATAACTTGCTCAATTTTATCGACTGGTAAATCGTAATTCAGAAACTTGGCGCTATGGCTTAATCTTTGACAATGACGATCTAATCTAAACAATAAAATTTGTTGGGGATTTTGTGGATCGGGAATGCCGCGCATTCCAGCAAACGCACCAGTACCATAGTGAAGAGCATGAGTCGCGATCGAAATTTTTGCGTCTTCAAAGGGAATAAATTGATTTTGAAAATAGGCGATTGGTAGAAATTTGTGCATAGTCTTAAAAATAGGAAGCAGGGAGCAGGGAGCAGGGAGTAGGGAGCAGGGAGCAGGGAGCAGGGGGAAGGGGCGGGAGCAATTAGCTATAAAAAATAAACCATGAACTATGAACTATGAACTATTAACCATGTCCCATGCCCTAATTATGTCATCCAAGCTTGGAAATTTTGTGTTTGTGAGTCGGTAGGATATTGAATCTTGACAACTTCATAACGACTAGGTTGGGGTGCTGCTAATTTTACAGCATGAACGTGTAATCGATCTTGATGAAATACTGCAATCTCGATCGTATCACCAGCTTGATAGTCTTTGAGTCGATCGCTTAGTTGATCGCTAGTGAGGCGAATGCCATCGATCGCTACTAGTTCATCGTCAGCATCAATTCCTGCGCTCGCTGCTGGAGAATCTGCTTCAGTAAATTGTACGATCTCTCTACCATGTTCTGTTTGGACGCGAATACCCAAATAGGGTACAGCTTCTTCGTCTTTAATGGGTTGTAATTGTAAACCAAAGGGTTGGAGATAATCGTTAAATGGTAATTCGTCTGTACCATCTATAAATTTTTGAAAGAAGTCGGTTAAATCTTGGTGTGCAACTGATTCGATTACTTGTTTGAGTTGTTCGGGAGTAAAACCAATTTCATCCTTACCAAAACGCTGCCACATTTGGCGCATAATATCATCTAGCGATCGCTTATTTTGAGAACGATTGCGAATCATTAAGTCTAGCAATAGAGAGATCATTTCTCCTTTTAAATAATAGGAAATTTGGTTATTGTCGCTATTGCGATCGCGTCGGTAGAGTTTAATCCAAGCATCGAAACTCGACTCACTCAGAGGCTGTACTTTTCTACCTGGAGTTGTCAAATATTTAGTGATTTCTTTGCTTAAATTGTCTAAAAATAGATTGCTATCGGAAATTTTTGCCCTTAAAGGCAGCAGAAGATCGTAATAACTAGTCGTTCCTTCCGAAAACCATAGAGATGTGGTGTAATTTTCTGCTTCGTAATCAAACTGTTCTAATGCTTTAGGGCGAATCCTTTTGACATTCCACAAATGAAAGAATTCGTGCGCGACTAATTGAATAAAGCGATGGTATTTATCTTTGGCACGAAAACCCAAACGTGGATAATTAAGAGAACAGCAATCTTTATGTTCTAGTCCACCAAAACCACTAGCAGATAGGTGCAAAATAAATAAATATTGTTCGTAAGGCAAACCTTCAAACAAATTCGCTTCGACTTCAATTATTTTTTGTGTATCGCTAATAATTTTGTCTGGTTTGGCATTACCTTCTCCCCAAATAGCTA
>CAZJTL010000190.1:5179-10026 GCA_964548905.1 uncultured bacterium
CCGGTGGAGGCATGTATGTTGCGCCAGATGCAAAGCTAAACGATGGGGTTTTCCCAATGCTTCAAAGTGATAAATTCGTTGCTTACCAATTTCAAAAGGACTATCGACCAAAGTATCAAAATCTTTAGCAATAAAAGTATTAGGTCGATCTGATACGGATGGTAGGATAGTCGATATTTGCCAGTTCGATCGCGGCAGTATAATTTCTACTTGGACAGCTTGTTGTTCTAAACCTGGGATAAAAAAGAACAAAGCCGCGCCATTAAAATAACCATGAGTTGCGTCTAGATGATTGGTACGCACTGAAAGTTCATTGGCATAGACATGATAGCGCACTCGCAAATCAGAAACATTCTCAGTTTGAATTTGCCAATGATTTTTGCTCAGTTTTTTAGCTGGTAGGGACTGTCGATCGTGGCTATTTTCAGCCGTCAAATCTTGCACTTGTTTGGCATATTCTCTCACCAAATAAGAACCTGGTGTCCAAACAGGCATTTTTAAATCTAAACTAGGTGCTTGCCAGTTATTAACCTGCAATGTCACCTCAAACAAATGGGATTCTGGTTGAGGCATAGCAACTTGATACAAGATACTGGTTTGCGTCTGGGTAGTTTGGTAATCGAAAGTGGCTGTAGCTTTAGTCATGCAAATTTCTTTCGCGAGATTAATTAGGTTAATTTACTAGGAGAAAAGCGATCGCCAATTTCCAACAATCTAATCCAAACAGCGATCGCTTTGTTCTTTGCTTTCACTAAGCGCTATCGATCGTTGTTTGAGCAATAAAAGGAAGAATTTCTTTATTTTTACTGTTTGCTTTCCCTTCAGTAAAGACAACTAATAAACAGGGTTGTTTCCCTGGAACTTCTATGTAAGCAGCATCGTGACGCACTTGAGATGTCCAACCCGCCTTCGACCAAATTTGAGCATTGGCAGGTAAACCTTCACCAAGAAAACCTGTAATTTGATTTTCATCAACATCAGTGGGAAAGTCAGCAGGATTGAGACTGCGTTTTAGTAGCTTCATCATTTGTTGCGATCGCACAGAAGACACGGCGACACCACCAACAATACTATGTAACAGCATCGCTACAGCATTAGTGGTTAACATATTGCGATTTTCCATTAATTCGCCTAAAAAAGCTTTTTCTCGACCGTATGCGCCGTCTCCCCAGGTTTTTTGATTGATATTAACATTTTCTAATTCCTGCCAACCTAAAGATTGAAAGTAGCGATTGACAATATTGCGCTGAAATTTCCAAGTTTCAAAAGGACCAGGCGCTAATTCTGGCCCGCTAGTAGTGCCAGTTAAAACATCGACAAGTAAACTGGTAGCGTCATTACTAGAATTGACGATCGCATCTCGCATGGCTCTAGTTAATTCTGGCGACTCTTGCACCATACCACCTTCTAGCCATTCATGAATAGCTACCAAATAAAACAATTTAACAATGCTAGCTGGATAAATTCTTTCGACACCGCGATAGTTAAAACTTCTCACGGGATATTGCCAAAATTCTTCAGCAGATAATGCACCGCCAGTATTGACAATCACGGGTGCATCATAGACGATCCAACTCAAAGCGATTTGATTTCTAGCTAAGCTGGGGAATTTTGCCCATGTTTGTTCCAGAATTGAATTGCCGAGTTGAGAAAGTCTTTCGTCTTGGCGCAAAACAGCGATCATAAAATTCAGAATTTAAACTATGCAATTACCAAAGTCAGATAACGGTGAATTTTGTTGCCTTAGCCATCTCGATCTCTATGATTCTCCTCAATGCAAGGATTTAGCTACTCAAGCTGCTAGGGGAAGACAGTTGAGATTTTTATCGGAGGAGTTAGTAGGTGAGGCGATCGAGATATGTTTGTGCGAAGACGGCTACTCTGCCTGGTTGTCGATCGAACAATTAGCTAAGCTTGAACCCGCTACAACAGTATATCAGCCAACTAGGATCTCTCGTCGGCAAATTGAATCGGAAATTCCAAACATTATTGCTTTTACTAAAGCCGCAATGCAACAACCAAATTATTATCTCTGGGGTGGTACTGTTGCGCCTAATTACGATTGTTCTGGATTAATTCAGGCTGCTTTTGCTGCTTCTGGAATTTGGTTGCCTAGAGATTCTTATCAACAAGCAGAGTTTACCCAAAGAATTACTCAAGAGGAACTTTTGCCAGGAGATTTAATCTTTTTTGCTGCCAAAGAACGGGTAAATCACGTTGCACTACATTTAGGCGATGGATATTACATCCATAGTTCGGGAAAAGAAATCGGACGCAATGGAATTGGTATCGATCGCCTGGTAGCATCTGAAAACGAAGTCAGTCGCGCTTATTATCAACAACTTTGGGGAATGGGAAGAATGATATCAAACTACCAAGTTATCTCCCCTTTTTTGCCATGTACCATGAACTATGAACAAACAACAAATACCTAGATCTCATCCCAACCGCTAACACCAGATGACATGACATAGCTGGTAACGCTAGCTTCAAAGAAGTTGGCTTTAGTATGACCATCTTTTTTGGTATCGGAAAAACGTTCGAGATGTCTGTAGGGACTCTTTGAATATTTTTCCTCTGTATAAAGAGGTTCGAGTCCGATCGAGCGCAGTCTTAAATTAGCGAGATACTTTGTATACTGTTCGGTGCTAGTTTCAGTGATGCCCAAAATATTATTGCCAACAATATGGTTTGTCCAACGACATTCATGTTCAACGGCACGATCGAACATTTCATAAATGCGATCGACCGAGTGAGGAAACAACCTCATTGCTTCGGGAATTAGTTTTTGATACAGACGCACATGGCTCAACTCGTCGCGGTTGATCATTTTGAAAATGTCAGCACTTCCTGGCATGAGCATTCTTGCTGCTAGATTATAAAAGTAAATAAACCCGTTATAAAAATAAAGTCCTTCTAGCAAATAATCAGCCAACAGCGCGACAAAATAATTTTCTGAAGTTGGACGATCGATATAGTTTTGATAGAGTTTGGCGATAAATTCACAGCGCTCGGCTAGGACTTTATCGGTACGCCAAAATTCATAAACTGCTGTACGGCGATCGCCAGGAATAACAGTTTCAATAATATATTGATACATTTGTTCGATTAGAGTCGCTAATTCTAACCCGTTCTCTGAAGAACTGCTATCTGTCGCCAGATAGTTCAGACTATATCTTCAACCTTGTAGGTTGCTCCCCATTTCGAGTCGCTTGACTCTACGCCACTAATGGCTAGTCGTTGAACCTTTAACCAATCCAACCTTTTCACACAAATCTGAATAACAAGATGGATTATGAGCCACACTATTAATTAATGAAAATGCTGTGGTTTTATTTAATCCGTGAATATTGTAAAGAAATTCGTAAATATCAGTCCATGAATTACCATTTAATATCGCTAACGCAATATATTCGATCGTAGTATCAGGGTATTTGCGTTTTTGAAGTTTGGATTTTACTGCATGAATTACGTTTTCTTTATGCGAAATCGCTTCAAGGTTTGATATATGGTTATTTAGCTTGTCCCCGTCAATATGATTGATTTCAAAAGATGAGTTATCGTAGTGTCCACAATAAGTTTGATAAACTAAAATGTGAACGGCAATGGTACGCTTTTGAAGCTTCTCATTTTGTTTAAAGTAATAGGTAAACGCGAAGACAGCCTTTTCTGTATTGCTTTAATAAGGTTTTGGCTTTAAAAACGTCACCATTAGGAGTAACACTATATTCAGGCTTGAAAGGGACAGGTTTAATTACCATTTTGGTTACTTGGCTGCTGATTGTCTCTATATAAAGAATCAATAGAGATTTTCCAGCAATTAGAGGAGTTATCGATCGCTATTACTAACGAAAGGAGCTATCTAAATTTAACTCTGATTGTGCATTCCTTCTTGAGAAATTTGCTCTGCCATACAGAGACTAACTTCTGGTGCAGTGACACTACTTTTAAGATGGGGAATATTACAAGTTTGTACCGAATCTAGAAAAGTCAAATAGCTAAGAATGCCATCATAAGCCCTTCTTTCGTCTGGAGTTAAATTCCAGTAATCCGTTACGTCCTGTGTCAGATCTAGCTTTTGTGGTCATTTATGTTCAGCAGAATTCGCTATTTTTCTACCCGCTTTATTCAAGCTGCTGTATGTCACCATACAGATCGGACTATATCATCATCCTCTGTCTTTACAAAGGAGTCCCCCGCTTCGGCAACCGATCGCTTGTTGCCTACTCTACTCTTCTATTTCTAGAATTTGGTTAGTCTCTACACCTTCTCGTAAAGTTACGAGCTTGGCACGGTATTGTCTATGATGTAAAATCCTGTGGCAATTAGAACATAAAAGAATACACTTATCTAGCTCCTTGAATACCTTTTCTTTTTTCAACATCAACATATCTGAAGGAGTGTACTCCTTTTCAAGAGGATTGATGTGATGAAAATCAAAAGCAGCGATAGTATCTTCTGATGCAACAAAACCACATTCCGAACATTTTCCACCTTTGTATAAGCAAAACTCAAGTTTTCTTTGGTTCTTGAACTGAGCATCCCTATACTGCTGAGAGTATCTCTTACTATATGCAGATCTCTTCTGTTTGTTTCTTTCAATGTAAGCTTTTACTTTTGCTTTTCCTGTATCAGATGCATAATACATTTGCTTGTAATCGCTAATGCACTTCTTGCATCTTGCAGTCACTCCAGTTTTTAGCCTAGCATCTCTGTGAAATTCAGCAATGGGCTTTGTTTCTTGACATTTGCTACAGGTTTTGTTTTTCATATCATCGCAGAGTTCCACCGTTTTCAGGGGATTTAACCTGGACTACCTAATTAATCCAGAAATTTTCTCGCATTTG
>CAZJTL010000191.1:0-9946 GCA_964548905.1 uncultured bacterium
CAAAAACGACAATAATAAAATACAAAACTATAATAATATAACATAAATTAACAAAAAATAATTTTTAATCAAAAATAAAAAATCCTCGCTCTAAATTAGCGCTAATATAGGCGACTCTTTTCCCATTCAAGCGATCGATCCTAATCGGTTGCTTAGTTTCCTCGTTTTCGTAAGTAGCGGTAACATCAACAAACCCAGCTAGTTTCTCAATGCGAGATTTAATTTGTGAGGCGATCGCTTTTAAGCGAACTAAGTCATCACCAACTATACCTACTTTAAGCGGTTTGTCTGTACCAGCATCAACAAATTTAAGATCTTCTACGCTAGTAGTAACCCCTTTAATAGCTGGTAATGAAGCTCGTATTTGGGATTGAACTTGAGCAGTAGTTAATTGACTATCCTCTTTTAATTTGACGTAAATTTTGCCTTCATTAAATTCTCCTCCCATTCCGATAGTTGTGAATGCCGATTCCACTTCAGGCGATCGCAACACAGTTGCTTCGATTTGCTTGCCAACTTTCTCCGTTTTATTTAAAAGAATCTTCTCAGGAGATTTCGCCAACTCATCAATTAAATTAAAACCATCGCCACCAAAAATTGAATCCGATTTAGGTTCAGAATTAGTTGGATTAGATTTTTTACTCGCGATCGCAGTATGAGTCTCTGACTTAAACAGATTTGCCAGTTTAGGTAAAGGAGTAGTGTAAACAACATTAAACTCACCCCGATCCAACCTAGGAATAAAACCTTTAGGAATCAAAGGAATCAATCCAATCCCCACCACAAAAGAAATAAGCGCGATCGCGATCGTCATCTGCCGATGCCTAAGCACCCAAGCAAGTAAAAACCGATAATATCTAGCTAGACTACCAATCCCCGTCTCCCCATCTCCCAGTCTCCCAGTCTCCCCGTCCCCTCGTCTCCTTGTCCCCTTGTCCCCTTGTCCTCCTTGTCTTCCGAAGGACGCTCCCCTGCTCCCTCTAAGCAACCAGATTGCCAACACAGGCGATAGAGTACGAGAAACCAACAGAGAAATCATCACTGCGGCGGAGATAGTAATCCCAAAAGGTTTAAAAAATTGACCGACAGCATTATTCATCAAAGCGACGGGAAGAAAAACAGAGGCGATCGCTAGAGTTGAAGCGGTGACAGTCATGCCGATTTCATCTGTACCTTCGATCGCTGCTTCTTTGGGCGATTTTCCCGATTCGAGCAAACGAGAAATATTTTCCACATCGACGATTGCATCATCGACAATAATGCCAATTACTAAAGCTAAAGCGAGTAAAGTAATCGTTTCTAATTTAAAACCAACAATAGCAATGACAATACAAGTTCCCAGTAGGGAAAGGGGAATAGCTAATGCACTAATTAAAGTAGCTTTCCAGTCGCGCAAAAAAGGATAAATTACCAGAATGGCAAGAGCGATCGCTAAGAATAAATCTTCGATCGTTGCTTTAGTTGCTTCTCGAATATAATTAGCTTCGGTTTGCGCCAAGATAAACTTTACTTGAGGTAATTCTCGTTTTAACTTGCCAATCTCCTGTTCTACTCTAGTAACAACTTCTAAGGTATTAGCACTACCTCTTTTAATTACTTGTAATGCTAGTCCATCTTTACCATTAAAGCGAACTAAAGTAGCTGGTTTATCGGATACTTCTGCAAGCGATCGCTCCTTAGCATCTCCCAAAAAATTAACCTTTAAAACCCCTTCTAACTTATTGAGAGTAGGAATTATTTTGGTTTGCGCTATTTGAGTTAATGCTTCTAAGTCTTGAGTATCATTTTTAATTACATAACTAATAGCCGCCGATTCGTTTAAGTTAACGCTAGTAACTTCAAGATTGGTTTGTGGTGGAAGTTGAGAGCGATCGAGTTGGCTTTTAACTGCTTCAGTAGCAGATTCTAAGGTAATACCTGGAATAAAAGCTACACTAACAACAGATTGACCTGGATAGCTCGAAGAATTAATTAAATCTAACTTATCCAGGGATAATAAAGGTGTTTCGATCGCCTGAGTTAATTGAGTTTCTGTTTCTAAACTACTTGTGGTAGCTGCTTGAGCGTTAACCACCACCACAGGGAAAGTAATATCAGGGAAAAGAGCATACTTGAGACTGCTAAACGCCAATAAACCTGCGATAGTAACAGCTAACCAAAAACAAACAGTTAACCAAGGATGAGCGATCGCACCACGAGAAATATTGAATCGCTGGCGTAAAGATGTTTGTTGAAATAGCCTTGTCATGGTTAAAAATGTGGGAATTTTTAAGCAGCTTTACCAAGAGATTGAGAATCCAGTACTGCTTGATAATAATCTTGCAACTGTCTGGTTGCTGCTGCCCATCCCCATTTTTCGGCTTCTTGGCGGGCGTTTTGCCTGAGATGTTCTCTTTCTTGTTTTGCTTCTAAAAGACGCTTTGTAGCCGCGATCGCGCCTTGAGGAGCAGAGGGTTCAAACAGATAGCCATTCACCCCATCGGTGACGATATCGGGAATGCCTCCAGAACGGGCAGCAACCACAGGACAACCAGCCGCCATTGCTTCTAATAATACCAATCCTAGTGTTTCCGTGCGAGATGGAAAAATAAAAGCATCGGCACAAGCAAAAGCAGAAGCAAGTTCTAATCCTTCTAGATAACCAACAAAATTAGTAGCTGTTCCCTTAAAATGTTCCTGTAGAGCTTGTCGATTGGGACCATTACCAACTAAAGCTAAACGTGCATCGGGAATAGCTTCTAAAACTGGTTTAATTTGTTCGATTTCTTTTTCTGCTGACAAGCGCCCAACGTAGAGAAGTAAAGGATTGTCAGGATATCCTTGAGATAGGCGCGATCGCATTTGCTCAGTAGCGAGATGGGGTTGAAACATTTCTGTATCTACACCCCTTTGCCATAAATCTACTCGTTCGATACCGCGATCGACTAATTCTTGTACCATTGCCGTAGAAGTACAAAGATTGAGTTGTGCTTGATTGTGACCTAATTTCAGTAATTCCCACAACAATCCTTCTAAAGAACCCAATCCATAATGCTGTAGGTATTGAGGTAGGTGAGTATGGTAAGAAGCAACCAGAGGAATATTCATAGTCTTGGCATAATAGATTCCACCTACTCCCAAAACGGCGGGATTGACAACGTGAATTAAATCTGGTTTAAATCTCTCTAGAGTCCATCTAATCGTTGGTCTGGGTATAGCTAGTTTTAATTCTGGATAGAGAGGTAGAGGAATGCCAGAAACACCATGAATTTTTGCCCCTTGATATTCTCTAAGTCCGCCATCAGGACAAAAAACTAAAACTCGATCGCCGTTGCGTTGTAAATGTTCAACTGTATGCTTTAGGCGAGTAACAATACCATCAATCTTGGGTAAAAAAGTTTCTGTAAATAGAGCAATTTTCATAAACAGCAATAGAAATCGATTTTAATTTTCTTGGTGTTTTAGAGATTATTGAGCAACAAATTATGGCGACTCAACCAATTACTATCCGCAATGCAACAGTCAATGACGTTTCTTTTCTGCGTGACATGATTTGGGAAGCTTTACAATCTTCACCGCAACTACTCAATCGTCTTGGCATAGAGACATTGCAAAAGAACCACGAACAATATTGGACAGACTGGATCGAGAATCCCGATCCTGCATTTTTGGTGATTAATTCATCAGGTGAACCTCTTGGGGCATTAACCCTCAGACCAAACTCTAATCAAACTCCAGGCATTAGCTGGCGTATAGGCATAGCAGTAGTGAATCAAGTTCGTCGTCAAGGAATCGGCAAAAAATTGATGGAATACGCCATCTGTTATGCACGCGATCGAGGAATGAGATACCTCAATCTGTTCGTCGATCCTGCCAATACTGCCGCCATCTCATTCTATGAACATGTGGGTTTTACCACAGTGGGAAGTAATGACGATCTGTTGGAGATGTGGAAAGATTTAGGGGCTAGGGGAGCAGGGGAGCGGGGGAGCAGGGGAGCAGAGGAGCAGGGGGAGAAGTAATGAGTAATCAATTGTTTACTTCCTACTTCCTACTTCCTACTTTCCTTCTGACTTCTGTAGGGGCGAATGGCAAGAAAGCCCCTACTTGTGACTTCTAATCTCTAGCCCCTAGTCCCTAATTTCTGCGCCAAGAAACTTTAGGTAGAATTTGCTGATTATCAACTCGATGCTTGTATTTGGTAGCAAAGTTTAACAACGAGTCTAATAAGGAATCAGACAAATAGTGAGGTTGCAAACCTAAATCTAATAATTTGGTATTTTTAGCGTTGAAATAGTGTTGTTCGAGTTCAACTCTAGGATTTTGCATATAGCTAATCTCTACATCCAATCCCATGGCGATACTTGCTTGTTTGACTTTGAGTGCTAAATCTTCAACGCTAAACAATTCGGTAAATTGGTTAAAGACACGGAATTGTCCTGGATCGGCAGGATTGGCGATCGCTAGTTCTACACATCTGACTGTGTCTCTGATGTCTAAAAATCCTCTTGTTTGACCCCCTTTACCGTATACAGTCAAAGGATGCCCGATCGCCGCTTGAATGCAAAATCTGTTCAAAGCAGTACCAAAAACGCCATCGTAATCGAGACGGTTGATTAATAATTCATCCATGCCCGTCTCTTCGGTCAGTACGCCGTAAACAACCCCCTGATTGAGGTCTGTTGCCCTAAGACCCCAAATTTTACAAGCAAAGTGAATATTATGGCTGTCGTGTACTTTGCTGAGGTGGTAGAAGCTACCTGGCTGTTTGGGATAGGGTAGGGTGTCTTGGCGACCGTTATGTTCGATGGTAATGTAACCTTCTTCAATATCAATGTTAGGCGTACCATATTCGCCCATTGTCCCTAACTTGACCAAATGACAGTCTGGGAAATCCGATCGCATGACGTAAAGTAAATTGAGCGTTCCTACTACATTATTAACTTGAGTGAGAACGGCATGTTCGCGATCGATCATCGAGAAAGGTGCAGAACGTTGTTCTCCAAAGTGAACGATTGCTTCTGGTTCAAATTGATGTAAAGCTTTGGAGAGAAAATCATAGTCAGTAATATCGCCAACAAACAAATCGATCGATTTTCCTGTCAAGTCTTGCCAGCGTTGAATTCTTTTTTGAATTGGTGCAATGGGAGTTAAAGTGTCAGCCCCCAGTTGTGCGTCCCAATGACGACGCACCAAGCTATCTAAAATTCCGACTTCATATCCTTTGTTGGACAGATGGAGGGCGGTTGCCCAACCACAATAACCGTCGCCGCCAATAACCAGGACTCTCATACTTTATCAATAAATTTTAATTACCAATCTTCGGTAAATTTATCAGGTATTGGTACCCAAGAGAGCATCTATTTCTCTAAATAGTCTGCAATTAAAGAGTAGATAATCGATTTCGCCTGTTTAGTAACTTGAAGAAATCCTAATTTGTTTGAACTACCCCACGTTATAGTAGTCTGTCCAGATTGATTTGATGGATAAAGATTGGGTATAGGGATTTAGGGGCTTAGGGGTTTAGGGAAATTGTTTTATTCCTCGAAGTTTGATAGTGATTAAAAATCTTCTGGAATCACCCATTTAGGAGGTTCGTTGATTTTTTTCATTCTGGCAATTTCCGCTATCTCAATCATTTTATCTAAAGAGGTTGCTTGAATAAATTGAGAAGCTTTTGTCGCATGTTCGCGATTAGGACAGCGATCGCCTAGAACGCAGCCATTAATACAAGCTTCAGCACAGTTAATTGTATTTGTCACCATAATTTTCCTCTCAATTCGATCGACAATCCAAAACGAATAGAAATTAATCAGGTTTATTGTAAAATTATTTTCGGACAGTGTCAGTCGATTTAAGATAGTACAGCAAAAATTTTGCCACTAAGTAAACACTTGCGATCGCTACTGCTTCGATCGCCGAATCAATGAGAAGATGATTAAAATTAATCTCGATTTCCTGTTGGCTATTAAGACTCGCCTCAAAAAGTAATGCTGGCAGAATCGTACCAATAGCAATTAAGAACATTTTCCAGCGTAGCCTCCATTTTAAAATCAAATCGATCGCTCCCAAGCAAAAACCTAAAGGAATGAAGACTAGACAGTAATACAAAAACATAAAGTTAGCTGAATTATAGGCTTTAGCAGGAAGAAAGTAACTCATTAAAACTGTTCCTGGTACTAAAGCTAACTTATGGAAATTGCCAAGACTATCGAGGTAGATTTGTAAGATTGAGTCAGCATAGGTGATGATTAAACGATGAGTCAGCAGATTATCAAAAATATTAGGTATTAATAATTCTGGTCTACTGCCATTTTTCCCTGTTAAAGGAGTTTTTAGACGAAAAACTAAATTATTTTTATCCTGTCCTAAACTAAAATTAGCGTTGAAAGGATCCTTAGAAAAAGAAACTATTCTTGCTGGACCAATTTGTTCGATATTAGCAGTTGCAATTGTAGCAATGATAGTAAACTGAGAACTTTCAGTAATTTTTTGCCTCAGTAAGGTAGCAGGTGTTTCAGTTGACAACCAGCTATCTCCACTTAGTAAGATGCCTTGGCTAGTTTGTGAATTATTGAGCTTTCCTTGCCAAGCTAGGTGTGGTAATTGACCAGTTTTATCTGTATATTTTTCTTGGTTATTAAATTGATAGTAGGCGATTGTCGAACTTTCTAAAGCTTTTTGTGATAATTGAGAGGGGAAGGAGATTAAATTGTTCGCTTCTGTTGGTTCAATTGCGCGATCGCCTAGATATAATTCTGATATATATCCTTGCCAAGGACGATCGCCAGTGCCTTCATTGCCAAGTAGTAAAGGAAAGTTGTCATTCCAAATTTTGAGGCTAGAAAATCGCTCCAAAGGCATAGATAAAAGACAACTAAAGCTTAAATAAGCAATAAAACCAAGAGTCAATCCTCTTAAAATCGAAGATTCCCTCAATCTAGATCCAATTGTCCATCTCAAGAGATAAAAAACTGATAAACCGACTATTCCTCCCAAGGAATTAGACAAAATATCAGCCGCAGTTGGGTTTCTTGAAGGGACAAACAACTGCAAAAGTTCTACAAACGAAGAAAGACCAGTACTAGCCACCAGAACGATTGGCAAAATCCAATACCAGCGCCATCTTCGTTGATGCAACAAATAAGTTAAACTGCTTCCCCAAGGCACAAAAAAGGGAACATTGACTAAAAAATCACCAGCATTAGTAGAGTTTTGTAAATCTGTCCAAGAGAGATGGTCGCGCAATTGAAAGTGAAAGGGAAACAATGTCATGAATAGCACTAAAAAAAAGCTACCAATAACCATCCCTTCCGCCCATTGCTTGAGCAATTTTCGTAATTGGAAGATCCAGCGATCAGTAGAATCCGTTTGATAATTCACCTGTTTGCTTACCCTTAACCGATAAACTTATCCTAACTAATACGATTTTAAATATCCAAAAATGCGCATATACTAAGTTTAAAGCAAGTTTAAATTTTAATGATTTTTTGCTAAATAATCATAAATATCTCTTGATTTTGAACTGAAAAACTTAATGACAACTAATTAATTAAAATTGCTTCACCAAACCAATATCCTTGCATTTGTTGGGCTGTTTTCACTTGTTGTCCATAAAGAGGATTGCCAATCAGAACTAACTGTTGCTGTGGATCGATTCCTAAAAGGGCAACGGTATGACTTGTGTACTGTCCGTTGTACCTTTCTTTAACATGAAGCAAACCTGGCTTACGAAATGCCATTAACTGTTCTAGAGTCAAGTTGTGTTGGTACTGGGGTTTTAAACCTAGTTGTTCCAGTGTTTGCATTTCTGCTAGGGTAGTAGTCCCAAATAAATTAGTTCCTGCTAGTTTAATTACATCCGCCTCCAAAAGATGAGGTTGATCGCCAAACCATCTTCCTAGGGTAGCTATGCTTGATGGCGCACAAGTGTAAGGGGTAGTTTGAAAGACTACTCCGTTGATAATTTTGGGTTGCTTGACTAACTCGTCGATCGGCAGTAGGTAATATAAGAGAATTGCTAGGGCGCAAGTAATCGTACCCACAGCTACAGATAGTTCAATTTTTTGTTTAAAAGTGCTTTTGCTAAATAGTTCTAAAGATACTAATAAACCTAAACTGAAGCAGCCTACGATTAAAATTAGATCGTGATAGTAGCCACCAAGATAGAGCAAAATAGGAGCAGGAAAAATTTTGGGCAGCCAATAGGCGAGATTATAGCGATCGAGAATTAAAAGAACAGCAAAAAGAATCGCGATCGTACTAAAAATTACTAGCAAGCAGCCTTGATGATTGTCTAAAGATTTATCTGGACTTATGCCAAGCGCTGCTAATTTTTTGCCCAAAACTAAACCAAATAAGCAAAAGATAGCGCAAATAATCAAAACAACTGTCATAAATTAAATAATGACAAACTCATTCAATGAACTTTTGCCACAACTTAACTTACCTCGATCGCCATTGACAGTGACTTGATCTCAGATTCTGTTAATTACGAATTACAAATTAATTTTTTGGGTTGCCCAAATGTTTAATTATACCTACGCCGCTAACATCTTCTGTTAGCTGAGGATCGCCATAGTAGCCAACTTGACCAGTACCTGACACTTCAACGTTGAGAAAATTTTCTGCCCAAATTCTAGCGCTACCAGCACCCGTAAGCTCAATCTCGGTATTTTGGGTTTTCAAATTAGATGCATCGTACTCTCCCACTCCAGAAAGAGACACTTCTTGCTTGTCTGCCCTTCCAGATAGCTTAATTCTACCAGTACCACTAAAATCGAGAACTAATTGTTTTACTTGAAGAAAGTCGATCTCGATGTCAGTTGTACCATCACTGCTAATTGCTAATCGATTAGTTTGAAGTTTGGGTGCTTTAACCATTCCCGCACCTGAAAGATCTAGTTGGTTGAGATTTTTTAGTTGCAGATCAACTTCGATCGGTTCATTTGTTTGAATATCTTCGTTTTTTTTGAGTGTTAATTCTAATAGCCCGTTAACTACTCTTGTCTCGATTTTTGGTAAAATATTATCTTCGGCGGTAATAGTTAAGGATTCTCGATCGCCTTGCTTAAGTTCTAGATCCCCAGGAAGATTGGAAAAAACTCGCTGAAAATTTTTCACTGCTCTCGATTCTGTAGAAACCTTTCCCGAACCAAAATTGTCATCAAGATCGGCAGCAGTCCAAACTTGGCAACCACCTAGCACAAGAAGGCAAAGGTACGAAGGCAGAAGGCATAAGAAAATAACCTTTCTCTGACAAGATTTTATACTCAACTTAACTGACTTGTTATTTCTGCTATGGGTGAGCTTACTAGGCTTAGTAATAACGTCGCTACAGATAATTGTGATGGCGATCGCTTTTTAGTTTAGCATGGGAATACTTAGTGTAAGAAAACTCAAGATTTCTGGCGTTGGTGAGTGCGTAATGCTTTAGACAGAAGCAGGTATAGTTTTGAACTTTAGATAAAACGGAAGCCATTTTTCTTATTACAAGAAGATTTACATTGGGGACAGTTCATTGCTCAACAGGTGACTTTATCATCTCATTTTAAGGCTTTTAGCATTACGCACTCACCAACGCCGATTTTTTTAATGGCGGTTTGTTTGCAACGATCAATCCGATCGAATTGACTAAAGAAGAATTAAAAATTTTAGATTTAGCTGCGCGTCAAGATTGGAATAAAATTCGTCCTGCTATTTTTGGCAACATACTTGAGGGTATGGCAAATAAAAAAGAACGCCATGCCTATGGAATTCATTTCACCTCGGAAGCGGACATTATGAAAATTGTGCGTCCGACTATTAGCCGTTATTGGGAAGAAAAAATCGAAGCTGCGGGAACTATTAATGAATTAAATTTATTGCAATTAGAATTACAAAATTACAAAATTTTAGACCCCGCTTGTAGATCTACCGTGTACACACAAGTTAAAGTAAACTATCAGTGAGGAGCTAAAAAAACATT
>CAZJTL010000192.1:0-9945 GCA_964548905.1 uncultured bacterium
GATCTGAAACATTCTGAGTTTCAGATCTCTCTACAATTTTTGTCCTGTACTTAGGTAGCAAACATTTAAGTATTTCATATTAGATGGAATAGTAGAAATTCAAAACCCAGATCTAGATACAAATGCAGGCTTAATTGAACTACCAGAAAATACGATCGATCCCAACCAAAAAATAGCTGCTGGTTGTGGTGCCATTGCCAATAATGGTTTGATCGTAACTGGTAAGGGAGGTTTACCTGAAGATCCAACCCTTAATTTAAGGGCTAATAATGTGTGGAGTGACCTGCGTTTGGGCGATCTAGCCAAATCTGTGCAAGCTAATGGAGATCGGCAAGATCTTCGCGATCCTGACTTCCCTATTACCGAAGCACAAACATGGAAGATTAATCAAAACGGCAAGATAGAATTAGTCGCGATCGCACCTGAAACTAATCCCGCATTTAATAAGCCTGAATGTTTATGGCAAGGCAATAGGCAATAGGCATTGGTGACTTTTGACTTTTTGTACTAGATATCCCAATCATCAAATTTATGAAGGGGATTGCTTGGGTAATTGAGCTAGGTTTGACGAGAAAACTTCTACTTGCATTTGTGTGTCATCGCGATCGGCTAGCGCTCGCTTGATTTGACCGAGATAGAGGGGAACAGAAACTCCTGGTTGGGGATGAAGTGTAGTACGCAAGCGAACAGTCATTTTATCTTCTCCTCCTGAACCAGCACGTCCGAAAGAAAATAAATCTGACGCAGCTTGACGCAATGTAGGTTCGATCGAAGAATCGGCGATCGCGCCAGGTGCAACAGCAATCACAGCTTGAGTAGCACCATTGTCGTATACCAAAGAATATCTAACCGCACCAGGAATTTGAACGCGAGTAAACAATCCCAAACTCAAAGCAAATAAACTCGCTGTCAAAACTGCCGTAAAGCTGGTTACGCCAACTAAGCGAAAGCGAAAGCCCCATTTAAAGAGAAAGGCGACGATCGTTACAAGCAAGAAAAATATAGTAGCGTATCCAGACCAAAGAGTATAAGTAGAGATATTAGTTGGTAGATTCATAGTTTATCAGTTGGAGTTCCTAGTATAAGAAGCAGGGGAGCAGGGGAGCGGGGGAGCAGGGGAGCGGGGGAGCAGGGGAGCAGAGAAGCAGAGAGGAATTACCAATGAACAATGAACAATGAACAATAAACTTAACCTCGTTGTACTTGAGCGAAGATTTCGGCGAGAATTTCTTGAGCGCCTTGTTGACGAAGCATTTGGGCTAGTTCAATTCCTAACTGTTCGGCATTGGCGCGATCGCCGCTAACACTATCTCGAATCAAGCGCTTACCATCTAAGCTAGCAACCATTCCTACTAAGCTTAGAGTATTGCCTTCAATTTTGGTATTAACTCCGATCGGTACTTGACAACCACCTTCTAATTCTCTGAGGAAAGCTCTTTCGGCATAACAGCGATCACGAGTTTCTGTATGTTCTAGAGCTTTGATTACCTGTAAAATTTCTTCGTCTCCTTCTCTGCATTCAATCCCTAAAGCACCTTGTCCAACTGCATGTAGAGAAATTTCTGGGGAAATAATTTGATGAACGCGATCGCTCATTCCCAATCTTTGTAATCCTGCTGCTGCTAAGATAATTGCGTCGTATTCTCCTGCATCCAGCTTAGCTAATCTGGTATTAACATTACCGCGCACATCTTTAAAAGTTAAATGAGGATAATGATGGCGCAACTGTGCCAATCTTCTTAGAGATGAAGTCCCAACGATAGAGCCTTCTGGTAGAGTTTCCAGCTTTTTATCTTGATTTTTTTGGTTGACTACCAAAGCATCAGCAGGATCTTCTCTTTCTGTGACGCATCCTAGCATCAAACCTGCTGGTAAATTAGTGGGCAGATCCTTGAGAGAATGTACCGCAAAATCGGTTCTATTTTCCAGCATTCCTACTTCTAATTCTTTGGTAAATAAACCTTTATCACCAATCTTAGCCAAAGGAACATCTAAAATTTTATCTCCCTGAGTACTCATCTCTTCGACTTCAAAGGCGATTTCAGGAAAATGTTTTTGTAATTCTTCTCGCACCCAATAGGTTTGAACCAGTGCTAATTGGCTTTTGCGCGAACCAATACGAATTGTACGTTGAGAAGTAGCGGCGGATGTCATCGGTGGATCTTAAAAAAATTATTAACGACTCAATCTAGAGTATCGCAGTCATAGACACCGATTAGTTAATTTAGTTTAAATTTTTGTCAATTAGCCACGCTTCAATGAACCATGAACTGTGAACCATGAACTATGAACTATGAACCACCAATAAAAAAATAGAGGGAATTTCACCCTCATCAAATCATTGTCTTGAAGTTGTTGAATATTTCTCTACTCTTTTAGTAACCTAAATCAGTTTGGAATTGACCGTTGAGTTGATCGACGTTTTGAATCATAGTGTTACCAGTACCGATCGCTGTTCCAGTGTTAGCAGCGTTTTGAGAGTTGATTTGTAGTTGAGGATCGGAACCCTTATAATAGCCATCTACGCTTAGTTGGTCTTGAACGTTAGCTTGGTCTGCGTTTTGAATAACTAAGTTGCCATGTCCAGCAGCAACACCAGAGTTAGAAGCACCTTGGCTGCTTACTTGGGTTTCTTGGGCGAATGCAGCAACGGGAGCAAAAACTAAAGCAGCAGTAGCAAGAATACCGAAAACTTTGTTGTTGAACATAATAATCTAGACCTCTTTGAAAATGAATTTATTTTGTTTGCTTACATTCTCACTTTATGTCTAGACTATTTTTTTTATGCAACTAGTAACCCCTAATTTCTAGCCCCTAGTCTGAGAATTGAGGCTGCGGAAGTATAAACTGCCAACGATCGCTAAAAATAACAAGTATCCTACTGCTTGCCATAAATAGAGACGATCTCGATAGCCAAGCATAGTTTTGAAGATTATGCCTGGAAATTCCTTGTCGGGCAGAATTTGGCTAGTATCCCAAAGCATGGGACCAAGAATACAAGATAAATTGGAAAAACAAAGACTGGCTGAATCACTCTTAATTCGATCGATCGCATAGATAGCTGCATCAATATTCTTAAATGCCGATACTACTAATCCTCCGACAATTAGCAGCAACAAAACACCCATAAACTGAAAAAATAAACGCAGATTAATTTTTACTCCCCATTTAAATAAAGCTACCCCAATTAGTGCAGCACCAGCTAAACCAGCGATCGCGCCTAGAGTAGCTAGATAACTTTGTTGCAGGTTGGCAAAAATAAATAAAACCGTTTCAAATCCTTCTCGTAGGACAGCAATAAAAATTAGGGTAAATACTCCCCAAGCAGCAGCACGATCGTTTTCCTGCAATGTAGCTGTTATTGAGCCTTCAATTTCACGCTTGAGCGATCGCGCTTGTTGCGTCATCCAAATTAACATCCAACTGAGCATAGCGATCGCACTCAGACAAAAAATGCTTTTCACAATCGGTTCGATCGCTAGTTCTAAACTGGGCATTAATTGCTTAATTTGAGCTATCCCCCAAAGTAATAGCAAGCCAACGGCAATACTAGCTATTATTCCCGCCAAAATGCCTAAATATACCCAGATATTGAGCTTGCTCTGCTTGGCTTTTTCCAAACAGGCTAAGACAATACCTACTACTAGCGCTGCTTCTACTCCTTCTCTCAGAGCGATCGCAAATGTTGGTAAAGTTACAGTTAGATTCATTTCAATTCAGTTGGCAAAATTCTTGAAATATAGCTTATGAACATTAACTTAATTAAAATTTTTACCATCTTGGGGTTAATTGTTCCTCTGACTGGTAGCGCTTACTACTTACAAACGATCGCTATCCCTGAATTATCCCTGGCACAAACTAGCAAAGAAGATCGACTTAAAGATATTCTGACAAAAAATCCCAAAGTAGAAAAAGTAGCGAGCGGCTTTCAATTTACAGAAGGACCTTTATGGCATCCTCAAGGCTTTCTTTTATTTAGCGATATTCCTGCCAATACTATCTATCAATGGCAAAGTGGACAAGAAACCAAAATTTTTCGTCGTCCTTCCCAAAAAGCTAACGGTAATGCCTTCGATCGCCAAGGACGCTTAATTTCTGCCCAACATGGCGATCGCTTGCTATCGCGAACTGAAGCAAATGGTAAAGTTGTCACCTTAGTCGATCGCTATCAGGGTAAAAAGCTTAATAGCCCTAACGATCTAGCGGTTAAATCGGATGGCAGTATTTATTTTACCGATCCTCCCTACGGTATCGAAGCTAAACAAGAAGAATTAGGCTTTTATGGCGTATATCGCCTCGCACCTGATGGCAAACTAACTTTGCTAGCAAAAGATATGATTAGACCGAATGGGATTGCTTTTGCTCCTGATGAGAGTAAATTATACGTCAGCGATTCTCAAGAAAATTATATTCGTGTTTTTGACGTTAAACCCGATGGTACTGTTAGTAATGGCAGAATTTTCGCCGAACTTAAAGATCCTAGCCAACCAGGTACGCCTGATGGGTTGAAAGTTGATACTCAAGGTAATGTTTATAGTCCTGGTGCGGGTGGACTGTGGATTTTTTCTCCTGCGGGTGAATTATTAGGGAAAATTGCCGTACCAGAGGTGGTGACAAATTTAGCTTGGGGAGAGAGCGATCGACAAACTCTTTATATCACAGCTAGTCCTAGTGTTTATCGGATTCGCTTACCAATTCCAGGAAATTAAATCATTATTTTTGCTTACTTTGCAAATATACTTTAATTTCTTCTCTAATTTCTGCTAGCTGTTTGGTGGTTTGCTGTAGGGAGTAAAGGATTGAAGCTAGAGTTTGAGTTGAATGTTGGAGTTGGGATGAGGAAATTGAAAATTTATCTTGCGCGATCGTGAAGTTATTAGCTGCTGAAGATATTTGCTCGGAAACTTGATTTTTCTCGATCGCCATAGCGGTTCGATTAACAACAATTGAGTTTTTTTCGATTTTCTCCACAGCTTTTTCTAAAGTTTGTTCGATAATATCTACATACTTGTTAAGAAAATTTTCCAGGCTTTCAGTTAATTTTTCTATTGTTTCTTCATTGCTTTTAACTACTTGTGAATTAGGTAAATAACAATTGTAGATATAATCTTCTAAGCAATTAAATAATTCTGCTTTAGTTAAATTAGTATTCCAAATAGAATTAAAAACAGTCAGCAAAAAACTACAAGCAACAGCAACAATACTAATGATAAAAGATAAACCTATTGACTGAAAAATTTTATTTAACTCTGATATTAGTTTATTTAAATCATTAAGATCTATCTTATCTAAGACATGAGCGAGTTGATTTAAATTGACAATAATCCCTAAAAAAGTTCCTAATAACCCACAAGCCAGCAAAAGATTGGGAATGATTTGACAAAAATTATCGAGCTGTTCACAGCGAATTCTCAAGCAAAAACGACCAATAGTTTCTTGGTTGTAAGCATTGTAAATTAAAACCCCACTATTGATATGTTGATAATTATTTTTTAGGCGTAATTTTTGTTCGATGCGATCGATAATATGTGGTCGTTTGTCTGTGTCTATATCTAATAACAATCTACTAATTCTTTTAATTAAAACTTTTAAATAGCGATCGAGACAATAGCGGGACAACAATGCAAATAAAGTTGGCAAAATCACCAAGACGATCGCAATGATACTCGAATAATGCGGCAAGAGATCTTTAGCGATTTGCATTATTGGCATAAACTCAAAACTATTAGGACTTTCACGATCTTACCGACATTCATCCTAACAGCTAGAATTTAGATAAAAAAATTAAGTGATTGTTTATAGAAAATAGGGGTTAGGGGCTAGGGAAAATTCGCAATTCGCCCGTGCAGTGGCGCGGGTTCGCAATTCGCAATTAAAAACCTTCTGCCTCCTGCCTTCTGCCTTCTGCCTCCTGCACCCTATCCCCTCTTTTCATAATGTTCGTAAGCAGTAACAATCTTCTGTACTAAAGGATGACGCACAACATCAGCCGCAGAAAGATGACAAAAAGCAATTCCTTCTACAGAGCGTAAGATTTTTTGCGCTACTATCAAACCTGACTCTTGATGATCTGGTAAATCCGTTTGGGTAACATCTCCTGTCACTACCATTTTGGAATTTAAACCCAGACGAGTTAGCACCATTTTGAGTTGAGGGGGAGTCGTATTTTGCGCTTCATCTACAATTACGTAAGCATTATTGAGAGTTCTTCCACGCATGTAAGCAATTGGTGCCACCTCAATTTTACCTCGCTCCATCAGATCAGGAATTTTTTCTGGATCGATAAATTCGTATAAAGCATCGTAAAGGGGACGCAAAAAGGGATTTACTTTTTGCTGTAAGTCTCCAGGCAAAAAACCGAGTTTTTCTCCAGCTTCTACCGCAGGGCGAGTTAAAATCAACTTGTCACAGCGATCTGCAAGAAGCGCTTGTACGGCTAAAACTGCGGCTAAAAAGGTTTTTCCTGTTCCCGCAGGGCCAATACAAAAGGTGATATCATGATTTTCGATCGCTTTAACATATTGCTGTTGGCGTAGTGTCTTGGCTCGAATTAATTCGCCTCGTCGAGTTCGAGCTAGAACGTTTTTTTGCAAGTCTTTATACTCGTCAATTCTGCCAGTATCAACAGCCGCAAAAACAGTTTGTAAATCCGGTTTTGAGATTGTTTTGCCTTCTTGCCAATATGGTTTGAGCGATCGCACTATTGCTACGCAGCGTTCCACCGCTTTAGGTTTCCCGCGCACCAATAAATCTTGTCCTCTGAGTATTAATTGCACTCCTGTATGACGAGCAAGAAATTTCAAGTTTTCTTCTTGAAATCCAGCTAAGGCGATCGCGCTTTCGCTAGTTGGTAAGGAAATAGTTTCTGATAGTTCTGTCATTTAGTCGGGATTGATTGTCTCAGGAGCGATATAACTAATTTACAATGCTTCTTACCTCAGCCACCTGAGCGATCGCTTTTTATTGTGACGTATCGCCCGCTAAACTTTCCTATCTCCAAACTCCAAAATACTTCAATGATTATTCTTCTTCGTTCTCCATATTTCCTGAGAGTTCCTGTAGTTTCTTGAATTGTTCTAGTCTCGACTCTTCTAATTTGAGATCGGCATTAAAAAAAATCAATTATGCTTATAGCCGTCAGCCCTCAGCTATCAGCCGTCAAAAGTAAAATCAACCTGCTCCCTGCTCCCTGCTAACTGATAAATTATGCAATCCTTAAACTCTAGAAATTTGTGGTCAAAAGTTATTGATACAACCCAAAAAGCTCTTGATTGTGGTGCTTTGCAACCAATTCCTACTTCTTACGAATTAATCGAACAAAAGGGAATTTCTTTTATAGTTCGCATTGTTGATAATATTAAGCGCAAAGAAAAAGACAAAAAGCAAAAGCAACAAGAAAGTAAAGCGAAAGGAAAAGATTTTAATCCCTTTCTTCCCTACGAACAAGATTTGTTTGTGGGCGATTTAACAGAGACGCACTTGTGTTTATTGAATAAATTTAATGTAGTAGATTATCATCTGCTGATTGTCACGCGAGTTTTTGAAGAACAGGAAGATTGGCTAAATTTAGCAGATTTTGAGGCTATGCAGGTAGTATTAGCCGAAATCGATGGTTTAGCTTTTTATAATGGGGGTAAGCTTGCTGGTGCAAGTCAAAGACACAAACATTTGCAGGTAGTTCCTCTGTCTTTAGTTGAAGGAGAAACCAATCTGCCGATCGCGCCAGCAATTGAAACAGCAGTTTTTGAAGGAGAAATTGAAACAATTCCTGCTTTTTCTTTTTGTCATGCTTTAGCTAAATTAGACCCCAATGCCTCAGCAAAAGATATTCTGGAAACTTATCATCAGCTATTAAAAGCGGTAGGTTTGATAGGCGATCGCACAGAAGGAAATAAACAAACTGGGGACTACAACTTACTAGCTACCAAAGAATGGATGCTCGTAGTTCCACGTACTGCGGAAGAATTTCAGGGAATTGGCATTAATTCTTTGGGCTTTGCTGGTGCGATTTTAGTGCGCGATCGCTCTTCACTGAAAATTTTAAAAAAATATAATCCTCTCAAATTGCTGGAAAATGTGGCTCAGCCAAGGAAAATGACCAATATCAACCATTAATTTGTAAAAAAATAAACCAAAATAGCTTTCTTCAGTCTAAATTTACAGTTACAATGACAATGTTAATTTTTGTTGAAAAATATTCGCATGGTTGCAACTGCTAGTCAGATAAAGCACGAGGTTAAAGACCTCGCTCTCGCTCCTGTAGGCAAACAAAGAATTGAATGGGCAGGCAAAGAAATGCCAGTCCTGAAATTGATCAAAGAACGTTTTGAAAAAGAAAAGCCCTTTGCTGGCATTCGTTTAGTGGCTTGCTGTCACGTTACCACCGAAACAGCAAACCTAGCGATCGCTATCAAAGCAGGTGGTGCAGATGCGATTTTGATCGCCAGTAACCCCCTCTCTACTCAAGATGATGTAGCGGCTTCTTTAGTTGTTGACTATGGTATTCCTGTCTTCGCTATCAAAGGTGAAGATAACGAAACCTATCACCGTCACGTTCAAATCGCTCTCGATCACAAACCCCAAATCATTATCGATGACGGTTGTGACGTGGTTGCTACTCTCGTTAAAGAAAGACAGCATCAACTTCCCGATGTAATCGGTACTACTGAAGAAACCACCACAGGTATCGTTCGTTTACAAGCTATGTTCAAAGATGGCGTTCTTACCTTCCCCGCCATGAACATCAACGATGCTGACACCAAGCATTTCTTCGACAACCGCTATGGTACAGGTCAATCTACCCTTGATGGCGTAATTCGCGCTACCAACGTACTTTTAGCTGGTAAAACCATTGTTGTTGCTGGTTACGGCTGGTGCGGTAAAGGTGTGGCTATGCGTGCATCTGGTTTGGGTGCTAATGTCATTGTCACCGAAATTAACCCAGTCAGAGCGATCGAAGCAGCAATGGATGGTTATCGCGTCATGCCTATGATTGAGGCTGCCAAACACGGAGATTTATTCGTTACTGTAACTGGTAACAAACACGTCATCCGTCCCGAACACTTCGACGTAATGAAAGACGGCGCGATGGTTTGTAACTCCGGTCACTTCGATATCGAAATTGACCTCAAATCCTTGGGTGCTAAAGCTACTGGCGTTAAAGATGTCCGTAACTTCACTCAACAATACTCCATGCCCAACGGTAAATCTATCATCGTTATTGGTGAAGGACGTTTGGTTAACCTAGCTGCGGCTGAAGGACATCCTAGCGCAGTTATGGATATGAGTTTTGCTAATCAAGCGATCGGTTGTGAATATTTGGTCAAGAATAAAGGCAAACTCAGCCCTGGTATTCACACTATTCCTACCGAATTAGACCAAGAAATTGCTGCACTCAAATTAAAAGCAATGGGAATCGAAATTGATACCCTAACTGCCGATCAACTTGAGTACATTAACTCTTGGACTTCTGGAACTTAATTAGTTGAAAGCACTCCACCTAAAAGCAATGCTTTTAGGTGGAGATGCTAATTAACTGTAGTTTAGACTAATCTCAAGCTAGAGAAGAAAACAGAGAAAAAATGAAGGACAAGTAGGGAGAAAATGAAAATAACCATAAACTTCAAATCCTCCCTATTATGAAATATGACCGATTAAAAATATTCCGTCAAGAAACCTACCAAATGTTAGGAAAAGCTCATGATGCGACATTTGAATTAATGGATAGCGTGATGACAACTAGAAATGCTAGTTGTTTAGCCGAGTTTTCGCTCTCGCCCTTGTTCAGAAGAAAATGGTCGAGTACTTATGAAGCCTTACAAGATAGCCGTCCCAACAGAAACAAAATTTTCGCACTTCTGCTGCTCATGAAATGAGCTTAATTAAAGTAGAAAGGCTTAATTCTCAAAATTCATCGAAAAAGCGTCGCTATTTGTGGTTAGTTTG
>CAZJTL010000193.1:0-9840 GCA_964548905.1 uncultured bacterium
ACTAACTCCATTTCATTCTCTTCTGCCTAAATCTAAAAAACCTACCCTTGAAAGGCTCCCCCCTCTCCCCCTCTCCCCTGTTCCCTAATACCTAAGAAGACAATTCTTTGGCTAAATATTCTCTCCACTTAGCAGCTAAGTCTATTTCAGTAAAAGAAATTTTAATCGCACTATCGTTATTTTTGAAACTAAATTCTAAGGCTGGTGAACCTTTAGTTGGTAATTTATCTAAATCTACTGAGCGATCGTCAACTAATAAACGAATGGTTTCAATATCCTGTAAGGAAAAAGTTTGCAGATCGATCGGTTCTTTTCTGGTTGGTTTTCCCCAAGTTAAATCCTGACCTTTCTTTCCCAACACAGCATAAATATCATACTTCGCCTTATCAAATTGTTCTGACCAAATTCGATAAGATTCAACTTTTTGGTATTCACTCCAACCAATCCACGCCAACCAGAAGAAAAACACCAATAGGGGCAACCAAATCAGTCCTCTTTCCATGTCGAGATATTCACTCTATCCATTCTCTACACAATTGTTTAAATAACATTCTAGTTGCTTTATCTCCTCACTTGAAAATGTTGTTGTTGTTTTCTCAACGCGATCGCGCTCTAATTCTCATTATCTTTATTTAACGTGAGTTCGACGAAGTTAAAAAAGAGCAGGAGGTAGAGCAGACAAACCTTTTGGTTTAAGGTCGAGAGCAGGTTTTTGAGGCAAATAGGTATAGGCAATCAATCCAGCAAAAAGATTAACCATAAAGTTCCAAACACTTCGATGTCTGGAATGTTCAATCTGAGAAATGTTTTTGAGTTGGTCATTAACTGTTTCAATTAAAGAACGTTTACGCAATAAAATCTTGTCCATCAGTTTGACTAACTTCTGCTTCATATTTTTCTTGTAACGTGTAATCAACTGTAGACCCTGTTCGTAGAGCTTTTCAAATAGTTCTTGAGAGATATAGCCACGATCTGCAAATAGTTTACCAATTATGTCTTTAGTCAAATCTGGAACAGGTTGACGGTCATCGGTGTTACCAGGAGTTAGCTTAAAAGCCAGTAATTCTCCTCGAGCGTTAATAATCAAATGAAGTTTAAAACCGTAATGCCAACCAACAGAATTTTTTCCCCACCCAACTAACCCTTCAAAAACCCGATGTGAGCGACTACGACTGGGACAACAGACCTCTATAGGAGTAGAATCAATAAAACTAATACCAGTAATTTCTCCTTTTCTGGTCTGCAAAAAACAGCACAGCAACATCATTGACCAAGGCATTAGTTCAACAAAGCGATTATAGCTGACTAACTTTGGGAAAGCTTTTTGCCAATGTGGTAATACTTGTAATCTATAAAATTCTTTGAACGTTTTCTAACCACTACCGTGAAAAGCAATCATAATCGTCATCACTTCACTCAAACTCATTCGAGAACGACATCTTTTTTCGCTTGCGATCGCTGTTAACTGAGGAAGACAATGACAATACCTTTCAAAACTTTGATAAAAGTCATCTAGATCACAAAAAATTTCGGTAAGATCGAGACGAGATTTTATTTCCATAGCTGAGACTGTTAACATACTGCTTTTAGCATAAGTCTCAGCTATCTTTTTGCTCTCCAAATTCTCGTCGAACTCACGTTAACTATGTTTGTTGAGCTTCGTCCAGAAAGGATTAAAAGAAGATTTTGCGATTTTAGTAGCAGAAAACTAGTGGATAAGGTACAATAGCAAAGTTGACTACGGGATGTAGCGCAGCTTGGTAGCGCGCCTGCTTTGGGAGCAGGATGTCGCAGGTTCAAATCCTGTCATCCCGATTCCCTCCTGACGGGAGAAATCACAAGCTTTCGAGACTTTCACCAATCGCTAGCGCTCAGAAATCCCTCAATAAACAAGTAAATAACACCTTTATTAAGCTGGTCAACATCTAATTTGTAGGTAAGGCAGAAGGCAGAGGGCAGGAGGTAAGTAGCAAGTAGCAAGTAGCAAGTAAAAAAACTCATTACTCATTACTCATTATTCATTAACTTACTTTTCTCCCCCTCTCCCCTGCTCCCTTGCTCCCCTGCTCCCCTGCTCCCCTACTTACTAGGTGCTAACTTGACATTCCTAGCCAATCCCAACAATTGAAGTAATCTAATCGTCATCCAGGTAATATCGATTTCCCACCATTGCAAACCGTGACGAGCAGAATATTGGTAGGCGTGATGGTTGTTGTGCCATCCTTCGCCAAAAGTAACTAAAGCAACCCACCAACAATTTTTAGAATTATCGTCAGATTCGTGACTCTTATAGCCAAATTTATGAGTAGCGCTATTCACAAACCAGGTGACATGGAATACTACCACCAAACGGACAAAAATGCCCCAAATGACAAAAGACCAACCACCCCAGGCAAAGAGTAGCAGACCTAAAGCAACCTGAATAAAAATAAAATATTTTTCGCAAAATTGATAAAAAGCGTCTTCTACTATGTCTTTGCTATAGCGATCGATATCCTGGTTAGCAGGATTTTCACATAACATCCAACCCATATGACTCCACCAAAAACCGCGATTGGAGTCGTGGGGATCTTCTTTGGTATCTGAGTATTTATGGTGAATGCGATGTAAACCAATCCAAGAAATTGGACCTCCTTCACAAGCAAGCGTACCGCAGAAAATTAAAAGATATTCTAACCATTTAGGAGTTTCAAAACTACGATGACAAACTAAGCGATGGTATCCCAAAGTTATGCCAATGCCAGCCGTAAGCCAATAGAGAACAAAAGCAACGCCAAGCGCCCCCCAAGTAAAGTTGCTGGGTAACAATGCTAACAGTGCTACTAAATGGATAGTAGCCATGTAGATAATAATGTTCCAAGCTGGAGGAATTTTATTTGATGTGGCAACAGTCATGAACTAACCTGAATAAAAGTTGATATTGAGAGTTTGTGATGTTTGAATTAAAGACATTTTTAATCAAGTAAGGTAAATGCAAAACAAAACATTGTTTCCTTCAACTTGAAAGATTGTCTAGCCAAGTCTAGGTGCGATCGAAAACAAAAATTTAGACTCAATCTAATTGGCATCAGATCGGCTAAGATTTTTCGATGTTAATGATTGGCAACCAAATTTTAATCTCCACAACAAAGCATGAACGATTTAGATTTGCTACAAGAAGCAAAAAACGCGCTATTACCGATTTTTTCTGGAATTGACACTCAGGTCAAGCATAATCTTAATAAAGTTTTATCTGCCTTTCGCCATCATCGCGTCGGCGTTCACCATTTTGCTAGCGTTAGCGGCTACGGACACGATGATTTAGGAAGAGAAACTTTAGATCGAGTCTTTGCTGAGGTAATGGGTGCAGAAGCATCGGCAGTGAGAGTACAATTTGTCTCTGGAACTCACGCGATCGCCTGCGCTCTCTACGGTATACTTCGTCCTGGAGACGAAATGTTAGCGGTGGCTGGCTCTCCTTACGATACTCTCGAAGAAGTGATTGGTTTGCGCGGCACTGGTCAAGGTTCCCTTGCTGAGTTTAACATTCAATATCGCCAACTTGCTCTTACTTGGGAAGGAACTATCGATTGGGAAGCTCTGGGTCATGGAATTAAAGATAATACTCGCTTAGTTTTAATTCAGCGTTCTTGTGGCTATTCTTGGCGACAGAGTTTGGCGATCGCGGATATTGAAAAGATCGTTACTCTTGTCAAACAACAGAACCCCAATACTATTTGCTTTGTCGATAATTGCTATGGCGAATTTATTGAAGATCGAGAACCTACCTCTGTAGGCGCAGATTTAATAGCTGGTTCACTGATTAAAAACCCTGGAGGCACGATTGTCACTGCTGGTGGTTATTTAGCTGGAAAAGCCGATCTAGTTGAAGCAGCTACTTGTCGTCTGACTGCACCAGGAATAGGTAGCAGTGGCGGAGCAACCTTCGACCAAAATCGTTTACTATTTCAAGGATTATTTCTGGCACCACAAATGGTAGGAGAAGCAATCAAAGGCAGTCATTTAATAGCTTATGTCTTCGATCGACTCGGTTATGCAGTTAATCCCAAACCTTTTGTACCCAGACGAGATGTGATTCAAGGTATCCAATTGGGTTCCCCTGAAAAATTAATTGCCTTCTGTAGAGCGATTCAAAGCCATTCTCCCATCGGTTCCTATCTAGACCCCGTTCCTGCGGAAATGCCAGGTTATGAGAGCCAATTAGTGATGGCTGGTGGCACGTTTATTGATGGCAGTACCTCAGAATTTTCTGCCGATGGACCTTTGCGAGAACCTTACATTGTTTTTTGTCAGGGTGGAACTCATTGGACTCATGTGGAAATTGCTTTAGAAGCTGTAATTAAAGCGATCGCATAAGATTTTCGCAGAAATTTGTTGCATAATTTCCACAAACATTACATAAAAACTATTTGGCAACCAATTTGGAGCAAATTTATGAAAATACTTGGCAACGATAACAATGAAGTTCTCACAGGTATTGCTGAAAATGATACAATTGGCGGCTTTGGTGGCAATGATCAAATCTCTGGTGTAGAAGGAGATGACATTATTGTTGGTGGTGCTGGTGATGACATAATTTCTGGCGGCGATGGCGATGACCTTCTTGGAGGAGGAAAAGACAATGACGTTGTTGCAGGTGGTGCTGGTGCTGATTTTATCTACCAAAGCCCTGGCAACGATATACTAAGCGGTGAGGCTGGAGAAGATACATTTGTATTTATTGGTGCCAAACCCCTCGATCCAGGAGATCCAGGCGAAGTCGATCCAGAAGATCCAGAAGATCCAGGAGATCCAGGAGAAACAGATCCAGACTTGGAGAAAATCATTGCTGATACTGCTTTGGAACAACCTTTCGAGCAAGAAACGATTAAAGATTTTGAAAAGGGTAGCGATCGGATTCTTCTCCTTAACTTCAATACTGACTTTACCAAGCTCGACAGCAACAGCAATGGAATATTAGACGACCTAGACGATTTGGTTGCGGTTGGTAGCGATACGGTCATTGATTTTTCTGGTGAGTTTGGTGCTGCTGCTGGCACTCATGTTCTAACCGTAGCAGGAATAACCAATCTGGAAAGTAGCGACTTCATTTTTGGCTAAAATCAACTGTAAAGATTATTTACGGAATACATAAATAATACGATTTGTTCCTGAATTGTTTATAGACACACAACATCTAAGATGGAGTTTTAAATATGACAATTCAGGAAACTGGAAATTCGGAGCTACTCCAGGGTATGTCAGATTAATGACGAGGTAATTACCGAAAAAACTACCTAAAACTATTTGGCAACCAATTTGGAGCAATTTTATGAAAATACTTGGAAACGAAAACAACGAAGTTCTTACAGGTACTACTGAAGATGATGTTATTGGCGGTTTCGGTGGCAATGATGAAATCTCTGGTGTCGAAGGAGATGATGAAATTGTCGGTGGTAGTGGTGACGATCTAATCTCTGGAGGCGATGGCTTTGAGGATCTTTGGGGAGGAAAAGGTAATGATGTAGTTTCTGGTGGTGCTGATGATGACTCGCTCTATCAAAGTCCTGGTAACGATACCCTAAGTGGTAATGCTGGAGCAGATACATTTATATTTTTGGGTAATAAACCACTTCCTCCAGAAACTCCAGAACCTCCAGAAGGCATCGATCCAGGAGATCCAGGAGCAGGCGATCCAGACATAGAAAAAATCTTTGCTGATAGTGCTTTCACGGAACCATTCGAGCAAGAAACGATCGCTGATTTTGAAAAAGGCAGCGATGTTATTACTCTGTTTAATTTCAATACTGATTTTGCTAAGCTCGATAGCAATAGCAATGGAGTGTTGGACGACCTAGACGATTTGGTTGCAGTTGGTAGCGATACGGTTATCGATTTTTCTGGTGAGTTTGGTGCTGCTGCTGGCAGTTATGTGCTGACAGTCACAGGAATAACCAACTTGGAAAGCACGGACTTTCAGGTTCTTTAACCTCAATTGTAAAGATTATTTACAGAATACATAAATAAGTAGTTCAAGGGCAAATAAACTCTTCAGTTGGTCGAATCGATACACTAGATGTAGAAATTTTTATTGCTCCTGAAGGTCAGATTAATACAATTGATGAGTCTGTATCGCGAGAGCAATTTAATACTTTTTCTGCATTAGGTTCGCTCGAAATCGATTTAGAAAATGAGCGAGTTACTGATTCTTCTAGTCGCTTTACCACTACTTCAACTGTCAAAAATTTTACTAATGCGATCGGTTCTATTGGTCCTGATACTATCATTGGGAATAGCAGCAATAACGTCTTGACAGGCAACAGTGGTAGTGACCAAATTGACGGTAAAGATGGCGACGACACTTTACTTGGAACTGGTGCTGAAACCAGAGGCGCTGGTCAAAGAGATCCTCGTCCTGGTCGTGATAATAGTTTTGGTGAATTAGATACCCTCACAGGTGGTGCTGGTGGCGATCGCTTTATTCTCGGCGATAGTAGCGGTGCTTACTATAAAACCTACGGTAAAGAGGATTTTGTCACCATTACCGATTTTGGTAGTGGCGATGTCATTCAACTAGGTGCAACGGATACTTACAGCACTACTCGCACTGAAACTGGATTCGATCTGTTTGTTACTACTGATGGTGCTAACGAGCTAATTGCTAGCGTACAAAGAGCTACTACAACTGGAATCGATAACAACGCTAACATTGCTGGCGATCCTCTAGCTAATTTACCCGAAGGTAATTTTACTCTCGCTGCTGGTGAATACCTAGGCGATATCTTTATCGGTGTTTAGCCCTGTTCTGTCAAACTGGGTCAAAACCTTAATTTTTCGTAAGCTGAAATGACGTGCTTTTGTGAAAATATCCCAAAGTGATAGAAGAGGGTTAGATAGTTAGTCGTCCCTGAAAAATTATCAAAACCTTGCAAACAAATGGTTTCATCCAAAAAAGTCATCTAAAAAATTGCCAGGGTTTGTGCCAGAGTTGGCACAAACTGGCAAAACAGCCACTAAAAGATGGTTCCATAATCTCGATAAGGAAGTGAATCTCGATTTTTGGGATTGCTAAAATCGGTCTGCTAGACTCGTTTTCCAAACAGCAGGTACGAGAATACCTCAAAAATGAGGGGGGTTTCCAGGGACGACTAGTTACAGACTGAAAGCTATTCAGACTGCAATTTAAAACCACAAATTAAGGAGCTAAAAGGATTATGGCAATTCAAGGTACTGATAATCCAGATATCATTAACGGTACATCTAATCGCTAGCGTACAAAGAGCTACTACAACTGGAATCGATAACAACGCTAACATTGCTGGCGATCCTCTAGCTAATTTACCCGAAGGTAATTTTACTCTCGCTGCTGGTGAACAACTAGGCGATATCTTTGTCGGTATTTAGTATAAAAATTGAGCAAAAAAAAATGGCGATCGCGCTTTTTGGTTACAAAATGAAACTTAAAGTTTGATCGCCAAATCGTCAGAGATTTTAATCTCTGTCTGGGAGTAAAAGTCCTCTCAGAAGGACAGGCTATATTTCGTTCCAAATCCATATAGCGTGAGTGTCAACGAAGCCAATAAGCGATCGCCAGGCAATTTCTAAGAATTTTCATGTTAAAAATGGCACAAATAAGTTATCTTAATTTCAATTAAAAAATTGTGATTAAAGTTTTTAGGAATGGAAAAACCAAGTTCTTATATCTGGTTTCAGAGAATCTGTTGGTTGCAAATTATTCTGTGCATACTTTTAATCGTAATTGCGATCACTACTATTAGCCTCAAAGCTGATTCAGGTTTTTGGTTTGGATTTCAAGAAAAGCTTGCGAGTAGTACTAGTGCTGGTTCTCTCTCAGCTTTTGAAGCTCGTCATGCAGGGGAATTTGTTGCTCAAACGCTTTTTTCCTTGATCCCTACCTGGTTGGGATTATCTTATGGTCAGAAAGGTAAGCGAACTGCCTTAATTATTAGCTTTGTCGTAGAATTAATTTTTGCTTTGGGAATAGTTCCAATTATTTGCTTGATTATTGCTTTTTTGCCTTCTTTTAAGAGTTATTTACATTTTCTTAAGCAAAAAATTGTCAATTAATTACAAATTTAGATTTAGGCTTTGATGATGATTGGAAAAAAACATTTGCCATCTTACGAAGTTTTTAATCGTCCTTTACCAGGATGGCATCCCAAAGCAATATATTACCGTACACTTAAGCTTTTCCTCAAAACCTTCGGACGTTTATCTGATGGTATCCGCATCGGTTTAAGGTCTGGTTTTAATTCAGGAGCAATGTTAGATTACATCTACCGCAATCGAGCATCAGGAATAACGTTTTTGGGAAGAGCGCTCGATCGAGCTTACCTAAACTCACAAGAAAGTAGGTGTATTCGCCAACGAGGAGGAATCCTCAAACAATTTTTACTAAAAATTATCAAAGAAAATTCTTCTCAACATATTACTACCGTGCTTCTAGATGTAGCTTGTGGAATAGCAAGATACGACTTAGAAATTTTATGGGATTTGTCGCCTAAAACCTACCAGGCGACTCTATGGGATGGAAACGTAGAAAATGTGCAAAAAGCCCAGCAATTAGCCTCTGATTTAGGAGTCAAGGCAACAATTGAGCAAGCAGATGCTTTTAGCGATCGAGATCTAGATCGAGTTATTCCTCATCCCAACCTAATCATACTATCAGGATTGCATGAAACTGTATCCGATAACTATCTAGTCATTCGTCACTTTCATCAGTTATTTCGGATTTTAGAACCAGGTGGGACGCTGATTTGCACAGTTCAAACCGATCGCCCTCAACTGGAATTGATTACTCAAATGTTAAATGCTCACAGACCTAGATCTCAGATGACCAAAGTAAGATCCTTAGAGCAAATCAAAGCTTGGATTTTGGCAGTAGGCTTTACAAACTTAGAGGTACAAATGGATTTTGTGGGAATTTATGGGGCGATCGTCGCTAAAAAAGGACTGCAAGATCGGTGAATATCTCCTAATGCTGAAATAAAACTTTGAATAAGCCGATCGAGATCTTAATATCATGTCCTGTTGAATAGTTATGTTATCGGTGAGGGAAGGCAGAAGGCACAAGGCAGAAGGAAGGAGAAAGAATTAAGGATAAAGGTTTTTACTACTGATTGGACGAATTTGATCTTAAACATTAGAGGCGTTCGGTTGCGATCGCTAACTTTGCTCCTTCAATCTGTCTAACTTTATCCATTACCTTTACAACTTGACCATGTTCGACTTTTTCGTCAGCATTAACAATTACTATTGCTTGGGTATTCTTCCCCATTAGTTCTTTAATTTGAGGTTCTAATTGTTCAAGTTGGATATTTTGTTTATTTAAAGCTAAATTGCCGTCTTTTTCGATAGTGACAACAATTTTTGTTTGTTCTTGGCTTTTAGCCGTCGAAGCTTTGGGCAAATTTACAGATAAACCTTCTGTACGACTTAAAAACAAAGTAGACATAACAAAAAAGGTTAAAATCGCAAAGATCACATCGATCATTGGTACGATATTGATTTGTGGAGGACTATCTGGTTCGGGTGGTATTCGCATATATTAAGTAGTTGGGTAAAACAAATTCTTTGGTGAAGAAAGGCAAGAGGCAAGAGGCAAGAGGCAAGAGAAAAATGTACCTTACGAGCATAAGAAACGCTATAGTTAATAGTTAATAGTTAATAGAAATACAAGTTGATTGTCTCTCAAGCTTCAGATAGTATAGCTAATAAAAATTATTGTCAAGTATAAGTAAGCGATTTAGATACTTTAAGTACCTCGATCCTAATTATTTGTATATTCCCTAAGTACAGGACAAAAATTGTAGAGAGATCTGAAACTCAGAATGTTTCAGA
>CAZJTL010000194.1:0-9775 GCA_964548905.1 uncultured bacterium
TCTTCACTATGGAACTGTCCCTCTTTAAATCATCCCGCAGGGATGCAACGCCAAAAAAAGAACAAAATACTTGATTGGTTTGCGTAAACCGTAAAACCCCAAAACAAAATTAAGCTATTTTATACCAAAAACACTTGATTTAATTATGAAGTTTATCGATCGCCCTGCTAGTGCAAAAAGACAGAATTAATTACACAAATTGTATTTCTATTGCCTATTGCCTACCCCAACCGATTAATTCACAACTCAAACAGGATTGCTATATATTATTCCCAATGTCTGACACAAGGCGCGAGAGAAATTAACTCTTCTATATTAGTTTGCATAGTTTTGCAGATACGATCTAGAGGTAAATCGTTAGGATCTCGTCCAAAAGGGTTTTCAATTTCTATGCCGATTTCTTCAATACCAAAGACAGTAAAACTAATTACGCATACTATTAATGCAGTCCACCATTCTAAGTCATTAACTATTTGAAATGGCAAGCTTAAACAATAGATAAGTAGCAGTTGCTTGAGATGAATGGAATAAGCTAGAGGAATGGGAGTCTTTAAAATTCGTTCGCAACCGCCTAAAACATCTACCATCGTATCGAGTAATTTAAATAAACTGGCTAGTTGATAACTATTTACACGATTTCGCTCGTATTGTTTTTGAAGATAGTCACCAATCCAAAAAGCTATTTCTAGAGGTCGATTGCTACTCGATCGCAGTTTTTCTATCCATTTTGCTGGCATTAAAGCGACTAATTCGCTATTGACTGCTTCCGATCGCAAGTGTAATTTAGTCGCCACAGCAAAGGCAACTAACAAATACAAAGCTTGTATCTTATCTTGTCGATCGTCTACTTCTTCTTCCTCGATCGCTACCCAAATAGTGCGAGAAAAATTGCGAGTAGTATTAACTAATGTTCCCCAAAGTTTGCGTCCTTCCCAGTACCTTTCGTAAGCAGTATTAGTCCGAAACACTAATAATAACCCTAGAACAATACTAGGAACTACGCTACTAAGAATTGGTAAAGCTACCTCAAATTTTAAATAATGAAGCCCAGAAACAATCAAGCCAAATGTTCCACAAAACGCTACTCTAGGCAAAATCGCTGGAATTACTGAACCTCGAAGTTGTAATAAAACTTGAAACCAGTTCTCTCTGCGATCGCGTCCATTACAGTCAATAACTTTGTCGAGCTTACCCATACTACCTGTTCCAACCAGAAAAATCTTGCAGAAATTGCTCTAAAGATAACAACTGGATTCTGGGATCGCGATCGGCTGTTTCTCGTTCTTTTGCAGTATTGTAGCCCCAATCAGCTAAAAATAAGCTTATATTTGGTAAATCTGGCTGTTGTTTGACTGTTTCTAAAGTTTTCAGTCTATCTTCTACAAACCAAAGGCTAGGATCATCTCGATGGTTAATTAACTGGCGCAAAGTTTCATGTTTTGGTTGTTTGCATTCCTTACCGATAATTGAGGTGGAAGGTAATTTAATGCCTTGTTGTTGCAGTAGGCGATCGATAAAACGTCCTTCTTTGGTTGAGACAACATATAATTCAGGAGTGGAATTTATAATTTCTCGCAGGCGATCGATAATACCAGGATAAAATCGATGCAATGCCAACCATTCTTCTAAATTAGATTCAATCCAGCGATCGCGAATGGCATCTAATTGTTTACCAATCTCTTGAGTATTTAATTTTTCCGATTCAATTATTTGCCCAGAAATATTTGACCAATTTTGAAATATTTCTGTATAGTCAATTCCTAAAACCATCGCTCTAATTAAAATCGGCATTTCCCAGCCAACTTCAATTACTGGTCTTAATTTGTAATAATCAGGTGCTAAGTCGTTTAGTTTTTGTGAGTCTTCCTGTTGCCAAACTTTTAAATAAGTTCGTTTGGCAGCTTGAAAATATTCGATCGAGCCGTCACAAATAACACCATCAAAATCTAGAGCAAGAATTTTAGGTGATTTTAAATTAAGCATATAGTAATCCTGGGTGGAGTAAGATATTTTTAGAAGAGAAAGGCAAGAGGCAAGAGGCAATAGGCAACAGAAGAACTGTAGCTCATTGATTTGAGAAACGCCATAGAGCAATCCTAGATGAATTGTAAATATAGCTATCAGTTATCAGTTATCAGTTATCAGGTTTTTACTGAGTGCTGACGGCTGAGTGCTGACGGCTGATGATGAACGATAAACTAGTAAATAAAGCACTTGGAAATTAGCCATGGATCGCGATCACTTTCTCGTTAAACCAGGTTCTAAAATTTCTTTAGATCGGGACTACGATCCAGCTTATAAAGCTGAGTATCTTAATAAACAGGATGCCGCAGTTAAATTACAAGAAGATATCGAAAGGCTAGCCAAATATCAAGATATTCTTTACGCACAAAATACCTACGCTCTTTTGCTCATTTTTCAAGCTATGGATGCTGCTGGTAAGGACGGTACAATTAAACATGTCATGTCTGGTATCAATCCTCAAGGCTGCCAGGTATTTAGCTTTAAAGCGCCTTCAGAAGAAGAATTAGACCACGATTACCTATGGAGAGCAGCCAAAGCCTTACCCGAAAGAGGTAGAATCGGTATTTTCAATCGCTCTTATTACGAAGAAGTTTTAGTGGTTAGAGTGCATCCAGAGATTTTACAAAGACAGCAGTTACCACCACAAGCAAAGGCAAACAATATCTGGCGCGATCGCTTTGAGCAAATTAATTGCTTTGAAAAGTATCTCACTGCTAATGGTATTGTCATTCTCAAATTTTTTCTGCATGTCTCTAAACAAGAACAAAAACTGAGATTTTTAGAGAGAATCGATCGACCTGAGAAAAATTGGAAATTTTCGGCTAACGATGTCAAAGAAAGGGCATTTTGGGACGATTACATTAAGGCTTATCAAGATGTTTTTAATCATACCAGTACTGAGTATGCTCCTTGGTATATCATTCCCGCCGATCGCAAATGGTTTACTCGTCTGGCAGTAGCTAATATCATTGTCAATAAGTTAAAAGAATTAAATTTACAATATCCAATTCTAGGTGAAGAACATCAACAAGAATTGATGAAGGCGAAGGAAATGCTGGAGAGTGAGCCATAATTAATTAGTTCACTCTATTGCCTCTTGCCTCTTGCCTCTTGCCTTTCTCTACTATTCAATTTAATAAAAATCCAACTAATTAGCTGTAATGCGCGATCGCAATCCTGCTTGGTTTAATTGCTTAACTAACGCCTCAGCACTCTGTTGTTGACGAAATTTGCCGACTTGAATAAAACCATCCTTGCGAAAGGCTTGAGGTTCTATTTTCTTGACTTGGTAGAGAAGGAAATTGCTATCTCCATAAACTTCTACTAAATAAATAGAATTAGTATCAGGGTTAGCACTAATAGGTTTGGTAAAAATATATTCGCGATATTTGTGACGATCGACCCTAAGCGAAGATGGTAGAGGAGGTTGTTGAGCGATCGCCCTAGTTGTTTGAGTGATAATTAATATTCCTTCGATTAGAACGATCGACCAAAAAGACCAACGCCTAATTTGTCTCCAGTCAAATCTAATTTTTGTAGGGTTAACATAGCGATCGATTAACAAAAATTTTGTTAGTTGTTGTTGAGGATTAGTTGTCATAAAGGCTCGAACAAATCTACTATAAAAAAGTCACTCAAATTTTAGAAGCAAATTTTTTCAATTTAGTTCCATGAATAAGGTCGTTGTCGGCTTGTCTGGTGGGGTTGATAGCTCTGTAACTGCTGCTATTCTTCACCATCAAGGATATGAAGTAGTTGGTCTTACCCTTTGGTTAATGAAGGGTAAAGGTCAGTGCTGTTCTGAAGGAATGGTCGATGCGGCTTTTATTTGCGAACAATTAAATATTCCCCATCAGATTGTTGATAGTCGGGAAATTTTTGATAAATATATAGTTAACTATCTTGTTTCTGGTTACGAAGCAGGATTGACTCCTTTGCCATGCTCTCAATGCAATCGAGCGGTCAAATTTGGGCCGATGATTCAATATGCCAAAGATACATTAGGCATCGATAAAATTGCTACTGGTCATTATGCTCGGATTCGTTTTGACGAAGCTAGTTCTCGCTATCAATTATTACGAGCGATCGATCGCAACAAGGATCAATCTTATTTTCTTTATGACTTAACTCAAGATTTGTTAGCACATTCTCTCTTTCCTCTCGGCGAAACCACTAAAGAAGAAACCAGAAAAATTGCCACACAATTTAACCTAAAAACTGCCGACAAACCAGAAAGTCAAGATTTATGCTTGATTGAGTCTCACGGTTCGATGCAGAAGTTTCTCGATAAATATATCAATCAAAAAGAAGGAGAAATTGTTGACCAAGAAGGCAAGGTTTTAGGACATCATCAAGGTATCCATCACTATACGATCGGACAGCGTAAAGGATTGGGAATTGCTGCTGCTGAGCCATTATACGTAATTAAACTCGATCCAGTTATGAACCGGGTAGTAGTTGGCGATCGCTCTAGTGGTGGCAAATTAGAATGTTTGGTAGGAAGAATGAATTGGGTGGCGATCTCTTCTCCTACTGCACCAATTCGCGCCCAAGTGCAAGTGCGCTATCGTTCTCGTCCAGTCCCAGTCAACATCATTCCCTTAGAAGGCGATCGAGTCAAATTAGTATTTGACGAACCTCAATTTGCAATTACCCCAGGACAAGCCGCCGTTTTGTACGATGGAGAGGTAGTAGTTGGTGGTGGGATTATTGAGAATGAAAAGTAGGGACTAGGAGCTTATTTATATCCTAAATCTACCGCTACCCGATGACCGCAGGCAAAACCAGAAAAAGCCACTGCATTTAAACCTTGACCTGGGAATGTACTATCACCAACACAATATAAACCAGGAATCGCAGTACGATTAAAAGGCATTCCCAATAAACCAGCTAGCTTGCGGCTGGGAATGGGACCGTAAGTACCATCATCACGATTTAAAAAGCGCCGATGAGTGCGAGGAGTACCTACTTCTTGATAGTCTAAACCAGATTCTAATCCTGGGAAGATTTTTTCTAATCGATGAATTAATCTTTGGGCAGCTTGTTCCTTTTTATCCTTGTATTCTTGCGGTGAAAGTCCTTGCCAGTCTTCAATCCAACTGGGAGTAAAAGTATGAATTATATGATGTCCTGGGGGTGCTAAATCGCGATCGAGCAAAGTGGGAATCGAAACAAAAATTGTTCCTTCTGGATCTTCCATTTTTTGCCAATCTTCCAGCACAATATGATGGCATTCTGTACCAACAGGCAAAACTTCTTCTTTAACTCCTAGATGCAAACTTAAAAAACTAGGGGACTTCTGATAGCGCTTTTGCCATTTTTGTTCTGAAGCTGGCATTTTTTGGGGTGGGAGCAGTTTTTCAAAAGTATCCCAACGTGTCGCGTTAGAAACAATTCGTTTGGCGTAATATTCTTTGCCGTTAGTTAATCTTACGCCGATCGCCCTACCGTTTTGAGTTAAAATTTCTTTGACTCTCGCTTTATATTGAATCTGGCTACCAGCTTTTTCCAATCCTTCTACTAGTTTCTGAGCGATTTGTCCGACTCCGCCTTTGGGGTAATTAATGCCACCGTAATGGCGATCGGAAAAAACCATTCCCGCATTGATCATTGGTGTTTTCTCTGCTGGCATGACCGACCAACAATAACATTCAATATCGATGAATTTAAGTAATGTCTCATCTTTGATGTAGCGACGAGCAATATCACCAGCGTTGAGAGGCAAGTATTTAACCAAACCCAAACAAGCAAGAGGATGCTGAAAAAAGACTCGCGTTAAGTATCCTAATTCTTCGAGAGAGAGTAAATCCATTGCGTTAAGACAGTTAAAAACTTTCCAGCACTCATCGTAAAAACGGCGGATTCCTTCTTTCTCGTGGGGAAAATAAGCTGTCAGTTCCTGCAAAAATTTATCATAATCTTTATGAACTTTTAGCTCTAAATTATTGGGGAGATGATATTGGATCTGAACTGGATCGGGAATAGTCGCTAAGCTAACGTTAACTGCTGCTAAGGCGCGAGTAAGAAGATTAGTAGTACCTTGAGTGCCAAAACCGAAAATCATTGATGCGCCAACGTCAAAGCGATATCCTTCTCTTTCAAAATAACCAGCGCTACCACCAGGAATAAGATAACTCTCTAGTACGAGTACTTTAGCCCCTTTGGCTGCTAGTTGTGTAGCTGTGACTAATCCACCAATACCAGAACCAATCACAATAACGTCAAGGTTTTCATAGTTTGTTTGCGATCGCGGCGTTATTGATTCAGCACTCATAAATTCAATAAATTTTAATATTTCCCAAGTTTATAGTTTAGCTCGATCGGTCACTAAGAATGGGTCAATCCCAACTTTTGCCTGTTGCCTTTTTCCCCTTGCCTCGACCGAAGGGAGTTTATTGCTATTAAATTGTAAAAAGAGAAAAACAGGGAGCCGCTAGTTACTACGTCGATCGCACGTGAGTGCAATGAAACACAATTCTGTTGCGCGGCTGCTCCTGCCGATCCTTGAGAGGAGAACACTGAAGATTAATATACAGCTTATTAGAAATGACTGTCAATACTCTTGAGAATTATTTTCAATATTGTCCTAATTTCTAGTTCGGGGCAATATGGATGAAACAAAATGAATCAGAGCGAACCAAGCGTGGTCGCTCTCCTATTTTAGGTTGCGGATGTTTTATGCTTCTTTTTCCTATCTGTATTAGTGTTTTCTCTTGGTTTGCATTTGCGATCGGTCCTATGAACTGTGCTTTACCTAATCGATGTTCTCCTGCTGAAAATAATGCTAAAGGCATCGTCTCGATAATATTTTTAATCGGGGGAGGTTTCCTAATTCCCACGACTGTTGCGATCGCTGTTGCTCAAGTTGGTGAAAAGTCGAAATAGATACCGCTCCAACAAATGACCCTTGACTCAATCTCGCTTGTCATTCCATAAGTAGTCCTAATTGATAGGGTTTATTTTTTTTGTCAAGATATTCTTTACAAAACTCAACAATATTGTTATATTAATTTACATAGAGAAAAAAAGATAAGGAAAAACGCAATATGTACACCACCACTGACGAAAACGGAATTCTTAACAATTACGCTGTTGAGCCAAAAATGAGCTATCAAGAATATCCAACAGTGTATGAACAAAAAAGCTATCTAATTCAAGGTGCAGTTGCAGCACTCTTAGTTACAGCTTTAATCTTCACTTCCTTTGCAGTCAGCTAGCGGTTTGAGAAAACCTAACGCCTTACAACAACTTTTAATTAACTTTTAATTAACTTTTAATCGAAATCTAGAAAATAACCATGTTTGCATCGATAGTAATTTTGGTTCGTAATTTTTTAGGGAAAAATAAGTTTAATCAGCTTCGTGGAATCGCGATCGCGAAACACTCTCAAGTTATCACGGCAGTTTGTAATCGCCTCGGAATAGAAAGAACAACTAGACAGAACTTAATTAGAACTGCTCGTGACAATGGCAAAAGGTTAGGTTTACTCGCTTAAAATATTTTTCTTTTTTCTCATCTTTCGTCTTTCATTGAATAATTCTCCTTTACCTCGGCAAAAATAGCTGAGGTTTTTTGTTTGGGAAAATGTTTTGAGATTTTGTGGCGATCGCCCTACTTATCTTAGGAATTTCCATTGCTAATGGTGGCGGTGTATCTCAAACAGTTTCTCAGTCTTTGGGTTTAAAGGGTGGTGTAGTAGAACTTTACAATCAAAAAGCATCAACAAATAAAGTTTATGCAGAGATTAAAGGCGTTTGGGCAAGCGATCGAACTTCAGCAGACGGTAAATATTTGATTCTTGGTACGGGCAGACATATTCTTGAGTGGTGAACTGGCAATTAATTTTCCCGAAGATATCAAAATACCCATCGAGCCTAATCAAATGGTTACGGCTGAGGTTGTAGGGAGTAGTATTAAGTTGAATTATTGTGGTTTGGAGCGGGCGATCGCATATCTTAATGAGCAATATGCGATAGGTACGTTAGAAATAAAGGTAGTGCAGCCCCTACCCCAACAAGCCCGACATTAATTCCTGAGTGAAGATGTAGAGAGAGAAATTATTGGTGAAAGGCGAACGAAAAACGCAATCTTATGTAACCAGCCATGAACAAATTCCAAGTCTTTGGCACGCTCTTAATAGCTTTAGTGCCTCTTAATGCTACAAGCAGTAAAGCACAAGGAGTTTTTACTGTACCTGCACCGATGCCGATGGATTTGATTGGGATTCAACAAACAGGAGAACTTTGTAAAAATAATCCCAGTCTCAGACGCGACAAACCTGGCTTTTGTAAAGGAAAACATTACTCAGATTATTATAAGAGAAGATCCTCTAACCAGAATCGAAGACGAGTAACACGTCCCAATACGAATACTTCTAGACCGAATAATCATTCATCTCGTCATGCTGAAGTTTCACCCTCTTGTCATAACGCTCTTGAAAATGCTATGAATGCTCTTGAGGCTGTTGATACTAGCGCACCCAGATCCTCTGTCGAGCTACAACTTCAAAAAGTGCAGCAAGCTAATGAATTTAAATTTCGGCAGTGTAATTAAGTAATTCATTTTGGGGATGGAGGATAGACGCGATCGCTTGACCGAAAAGATTGTTGAGGCTGAGATCTCAAGAGATGAGGCGGTCAGAGAGTTATTACAGTTGACCTAAGCTTTAATAAAGCCAGTGATAATTAACATTGAAACTAAAACTACAATTGACATGTTAAACCTCCTGGAAGAATAAGCTTCGGAACGTATGATTTAGCATTATTAACGTATGTATCTCAATATTTTTAAACCGTAATAATACGGAATTTTATTTACATTAGAATCAGGCTCGTATTTTTACTGAATACAAATTGCTTATAAATTTGGAAAAGGCGAGACTGCACAGATTTGAGCAGGTTTTTTGTAACCCCTAATCCCTAATCCCTACCTTCTGCTGCTAGGATTTAGATAACTAGATAAAACCAAAAATCATCTCAAAAAGGTTATAAAGATGGCAACATTAGCATTAACACCAGATAACGTAGAGCAAGTTTTGGATGAAATGCGTCCTTATTTAATGGCTGATGGGGGTAACGTCGAATTAGTTGAAATTGATGGTCCCATCGTTAAACTAAGATTGCAAGGCGCTTGTGGTAGTTGTCCTAGCTCGACTATGACTCTGAAGATGGGAATTGAAAGACGTTTGCGCGAAATTATTCCAGAAATTGCTGAAGTCGAACAAGCCATGTAAAAGGCAATAGGCAATAGCCTTTGTAAAAGATAAAGCGTGATCGGATTTAATGCATAATAAATATTTGCTCAAAAGTTTGACTTTTCGTTGTACAATTTGACTACTGAGACGTTCTCAGTATTTATATAGATAGCTATTTCATTGGGTGTTTTCTACCCTCTACAACTAGTTTTTAGGATCTCGGTCAACAAAAGTTAGTTGTAAATGATTTAGTTAAAATTTCTAGAATACGATCAACCGAGAGATTTCTAGAAATTGGCGGGGTATTATGGTATCCGTTTACTACAAGTTCAAAATGTCAAAGTTTTGAATAACCATTAAAGTCATGCATTAAAAGCATTCTCTATTTAGTTAGAGACACCAAGATAATTTTGGTGTCTTTATTTTTGTTTTATGTTTCTATAATTTGATATAATTTTCAATTACAAAAAATAATCAATAATTTGTTTAATTACTAGTTATTTGTTCGGTTTAATCTAATCTTAAGCAGGTAGTTCTGAAAGCTCAAATCTAGTAATG
>CAZJTL010000195.1:0-9753 GCA_964548905.1 uncultured bacterium
GGCGTGCTTTGACCCTAGAATGGCAAACCAGTTCCCCACCAGCGATCGAAAACTTTGACGAAGAACCAATCCTGTGGGCAGGCCCCTACGATTACGGTATCGACGCAGAAGAATTTGAAGAAGATATGTCTGTTGAAGAGATGCTAGCTGAAGTTGGCGCTGAGGGTAAGTAGGGATTAGGGATTAGGGAAAAAGTAATAAGTAATAGGTAAAACTGCTGAGAACTTCCCTAATCCCTGCTGAAAGCTGATAGCTGATTACTGATTGCTTCTGCCCAACAAACAACCAATAACAAACAACAAATAACTAAGCTTATGCAAAGTTCTGCCTTAAACGATTCAAAAATTGCGATTAATGGCTATGAAGCGACTGCTGCTAGTCATCACGGCGCACATCAAGACCACCGTATGTTTGGTTTAGTCTTATTTCTGATTGCAGAGAGCATGATCTTTCTTGGTCTGTTTGCTGCTTTTTTAATCTATCGTTTTATGATGCCAGTTTGGCCGCCAGCAGGTACGCCTGAGTTGGAGTTGCTTTTACCTGGTGTAAATACTGCTATCCTTGTCTCCAGCAGCTTTGTTATGCATATGGGACAAAAGGCGATTAAAGAGAATAATATGTCGGGTTTGCAGCTATGGTTTGCTATTACTGCGGCGATGGGGGCAATTTTCTTGGGAGGACAGTTATACGAATACAGTCATATGGAATTTGGTTTGACTACCAACGTATTCGCTAGTTCTTTCTATGCCCTAACTGGATTCCACGGTTTACACGTCACCTTTGGTTTATTGCTAATTTTGACTGTATTGTGGCGATCGCGCCAAAAAGAGCATTATTCTAGCGACAGTCATTTTGGTGTAGAAGCAGCAGAATTATACTGGCACTTCGTTGACGTGGTTTGGATTATTCTGTTTATCTTGGTTTATTTACTTTAAGATCTACAGAAATTAAAAACTGGGGTGCTAGGATTCGAACCTAGGAATGGCGGGACCAAAACCCGCTGCCTTACCGCTTGGCTACACCCCAATGCGCTTGCCTTGGCTATCTTAACAGCATTGAGGATTTAGTGTCAAGTTTTTTTGGCAAGCATTGGTTATACACTCGCATCGAATCCGTTAAATCTCGATCGCGATCGAATCTCATTCCAGGCAAAATCGCTACTCGTCAGAACTAAATTTTAGTATTAATTATTAAATGCAAGAAACACGTATTTTATTTAAAAACCTTGGCGATTGCTTAAACAAAATAATTTAAGCAAGTTTCTGTACCGAGATAGCAAATTTTAGACAAATTGCTTAGCCATCTTACGGTATAATTTATACCGTATAGACTATAAAAATCTTAATATGACGTTTAAAATAAATTCCCAATTAGCAATACTGCGTGCTAAGCATGGGAGAATTAGTCAATCCGAGCTTTCTAAACAAACTGGCATTACACAAAAGCAATTGAGTGCATTGGAGACTGGCAAAACTAAAGGAATTAACTTTGAAACGCTAGCAAAGCTTTGCTTATTTTTCTCCTGTACTCCTAGCGACTTATTGCAGCTTGAACCAGAAATCGAGGAAAAACCTACAGCAGAAGAACTTGCGAAAGCTGATGAAATTATTTCTCGTGGACTAAATAGAGCTATAAAATCGCCTAAGCGTTCATCAGAAGAAATTTGGTCAGATTTTGAGGCGATTAGAACAAAAATAGCATCTCATGCCTCAGTTGATTAAGGTTGTCATCGATACTTCAGTTTTTATTGCTGCTCTTTTTAGTAAAAGCCCGAATAGCTCATCAGCAAAAATTCTCACTCTTTGGCAAGAACAGCGCTTCACCTTGATTATGGCACCACAATTATTACGCGAACTAGTAGTTAAACTAATTCAGAAGAATATTTCTAAGCAAGATATAGAAGATTTAGTGGCTTTAATTGCTGAAGCAGCACTACATATCCCTGGCGCTTACGAAGCAACACGTTTAGACCATATCGATCCAGATGATAATATGTTTTTGGCTGCGGCTTACGAGTCAAAAGCAGATTATTTAGTTAGCCTCGATCGCAAACATTTACTTCCGTTAAAACATTATCACGGTACGCAAATTTTAACTCCAGCTTTATTTATTAAAGCGATCGACACAAATAAATTTAATTAATTAAACGGGCAAAAGGCAAGAGGCAAAAGGCAAAAGGGAAGGTTTTGGAAGCGGATTTAAACCCCCACCAAAACAACCCACATACAGAAGTAGAGGATGCCTTATCGGAGGTTTCCTCCGATAAGCCTTTGGCATCCGTGGGGGAATTAGACCCTTTGATTGGATTCGGTGAGGAAGAACCAACAAATTCTCGGTCTCACCGACGACCCAACCTGTTGCCTGTTGCCTCTTCCCTCTTGCCTCGTCCGAAGGACGTTAATTTTCCTTTACCTCTGGTAACTTCAGCAATACACCAGCAAAAAACCAGTAATAAATTGCTACTGGATCGACTGCTAAGGGATAGTAGAAAGTGTTATAGCTAATTAAGGCGATAAAACAGGCGAGACAAAGAGCTAGGTTTTTGGGCGATCGCTTGGAGAGGAAAAAATAAATTTTAAAAGCTTGCCAGCTTACCAAAGATACTACAATCAGAAATACAAGCGTTCCCAACCAGCCAATTTCGTATAATAGTTTGGGATAAAAAGTTTCGATCGGCACAATTTCGCCAAAACTACGAGCAGCAATCGTAGCTTTACCTAATCCTTGTCCGAGTAGAGTTAGATATTGGTGAAAAATCCATTGAAATTGACTAATCACAAATCGATCGGGTGGTGAATAATTCCAACGCTCGATCGCACTATACAAGTGATTTCGTAATAAACTGACTTGACTGACGATCGCGAACCCCAGACAGGCAATTAAGATAGATTTAAGCGGTTTTGGCTTCGCTTCCGCGAGCAATAATAAAACTAACAAAACAATGGGAACGAGAATAGTTGCAGTTGTTTGTCCAGAAATAATTGCTGTAACTAAAACCAAAACTACAGCCAAACAACTAAGCGATCGCCAGAGTCGAGAAGATTCATATAAAACAGCCCCATAAGTAAAAAAGCTACTGGAAATCAAAAACCAAGCCCATTGCCAGGGTGCCACAAAAGTTCCAGGTAAGCTAATTAAATTCGCTCTAGCATGATAGAGTAATGACCCACCTACTAAACATCTTGCTTGTAAACTGGGTTTATAAGTAGCTGGATGGGGTAGTGTCGCATTACTAATACAAATACCATTGACCAGCAATGAATATTGCACCAAGCACAAACTACAACAAATTAAGGCGATCGCTACTTGAGTGCGGATTAACCAGCGTAAATCTCGTTCTTCTCTAACCCAACAATAGCCACAAATAATCAGAGGTACATAACCAAGCGTCACTTTTAAACCAATAATTCCCACCAATAAAGTTTGTTCGCTAGATTGATTAACTAATTGTTGCGGTAAATTGACACAGACTAGATTCAGCAAACAAACAATTAAAAATGATAGCAATGCGATCGATAAATTTTGATATTGCTTGTGCCAGGATTTTAAGCAGGGAACAGAAATAATCATGGCGATCGCGGCGGGAAAATAGAGAAAATCCTTACTTATTTGCCATAAAAAATAATATTTGGTATGGAAGATATAACCACCATCAGGTTGATAAGTCGCACCAATACCATAACAAACTGTGCCGACGAAGGGTAAATAAAGCAACAACAGCCGCAATCCTAGCCTAGGATATCGGTAAGCGATCGCACTTATCAATACCATCAGCCCACCAAACATACCTACAGCAAGATTTTTTACTAAAACCAAAATAACGCTAATAGCAAAAGCACTAGCTACTGTTAAGGCAATGAATTTGTCTTGCTGGTTAAATTTCAGGCGTTGCTCAAATAAAGGGGGGATTGTCATTCTGAACCCTTCGCGATCGAAGGTATATTTCAAGGTATGGAGCGAAACATCTTAAAATATGCTTCATTCTCCCCTAATCTTATGTATCTATATAATAATCGTCAAAAGAAGTCAGAAGGCAGAAGAGAAGGCAGGAGGCAGGAGGCAGGAGGCAGGAGGCAGAAGGCTTTTATGCAGAAGGCAGAAGTAAAAAAACTTCAGACTTCAGACTTCAGACTTAAGACTTTTTCCCCTACACCCTACACCCTACACCATACACCCAATAAAACCCCTAACCCCTAATCCCTACTCCCTGCTACCCTGCTACTTAACTGCTGCTTCTATCCATTGCTTCAAAGTCTTAACTACTTCTTCTATAGCAATTTCTTGAGAATCTTTATTCGCCCTGGTGACAACTTCTACCTTGCCAGCAGCTAGCGATCGCCCTGTGACAATTCGATAGGGAATGCCAATTAATTCGGCATCTTTAAACTTAACTCCTGCCCGTTCGTTGCGATCGTCTAGGAGGGTTTCTACTCCTGCTGCATTTAAGTCTTGATAGAGTTTTTCGGCAACTTCTACCTGTTGAGTATCGGAAATATTGGGAATGACGACAATAGCGTGATAGGGCGCGATCGCCACTGGCCAAATAATGCCATTATCATCGTATGATTGTTCTACTGCTGCTTGTGCTAATCTGGAAACACCAACGCCATAACAACCCATCCACAAGGGTACTTCTTCACCAGATTCGCTGGTATAAGTTGCTCCCATTGCTTGCGAATATTTAGTTCCCAATTGGAAAATATGACCGACTTCAATACCTCTAGCCGATTGAAGAGTTTGTGTAGGATCGTGAAGGGCGCGATCGCCTTTGACTGCTTTTTGAATATCTACTACTAATTCTGGTAGTTGAAATTCTTTCCCCCAATTAGCACCAACTACGTGATAGCCAGATTCATTGGAACCTGTGACGAAATTCTCTAAATCTACTGCTGTGCGATCGACAAGACGAATAAATTTAGCAGCAACTTCTTGACTGGGTTGAATATAGTTATCTTCTAAATTGGGAGCGATATAACCTAAAGGTAAGGGTTTGGCTGACCATTTAGCTTGGGCGTTAGCATCTGGTACTTTTAGAGCAATGACTGTTTTAGCGTTATATTTAGCAGCTAATTTAACTAATTCGTTCTGTAATTTTACTTCATTAACATCGCGATCGCCTCGGATGCTAACTAGTGCTAGTAGGGTCATACCGTTATCATAAACGGTTTCGTAGAGAACATTTTTAACTATGGCTGTGGGCGAACATTTGAGGAAATTGCCTAACTTTTCAATTGTTTCTGTACCTGGTGTTTCTAATTTTTCGTATTTGGTAAAGGAAGAAGGAACGCGATCGGCAGGAAGAGAAACGGCTTTTTCTACGTTGGCTGCATATTTGCCGTCTTCAGTGTAGAGAATTTCATCTTCACCAGCATCAGCTAATACCATAAATTCTTGCGATCCAGAACCACCGATCGCACCTGAATCGGCTTCCACAGCTCGAAAACTCAAACCAGCACGAGTTAGCATATTACGGTAAGCTCGATCCATATCTTGGTAAGTTTGCTTCAAACTTGCTTCGTCGGCATGGAAAGAGTAACCATCCTTCATGATAAATTCTCGTCCCCGCATCAAACCAAAACGCGGGCGAATTTCATCGCGGAATTTAGTTTGGATTTGATATAAATGTTGGGGTAATTGACGATAGGAACGAATTGTATCCTTGGCGATCGCCGTAATCACTTCTTCGTGAGTTGGGCCTAAACCTAATTCTCTCTCCTGGCGATCGATCAGGGAAAACATAATTCCCTCAGCCTTAGTATAAGTATCCCACCGCCCAGATTCTCGCCACAGTTCGGATGGCTGTATTTGAGGCAACAAACATTCTTGAGCGCCTGTTGCATCCATTTCCTCTCGAACGATCTGAGCTACTTTTTTGAGTACTCGCCACATCAAAGGTAAATAAGCATAGATACCGCTGCCAATACGACGAATATAACCCGCTCTCAATAAGAGTTTGTGACTGGGAATTTCCGCTTCGGCTGGATTTTCCCGTAGCGTAACCAAAAGCATCTTCGACAATCGCATGTTTATTTATTTCCGTTCATTAATTACTAATCTTGACCAACGAACTGATAGGGGATCGGCAAAATCCTTAAACAAATCTAAAAATATTGTTGGCAAGTCTAACTATTAAGGTTTACAAAACTTGATAGTCTTGGTACTTAGAGCATTGTATAAATAAAATTGTCAAGATATTCAAAAAAATCAACAAATCTCGATCTTTTTCTCAGGATCGGCAAAGTGAAAATTAAGCTTTGTTACTTAGTGTTACATCTTGACTTTACTAAAACTTTTTCAGGATATATAGATATCTTGAAGTAGTTACATAGCGCTTGTAAATCAAGTACTCTTAAAATAAGACATTCCTTCATATTGGAATTGTCGCAACCATTAAAATTTACTTAATCTCTCACTGTGTATGACTGTATTGAGTAAGCGTAGTGTCATAAAGCCTCTGTTTAGATTCTTTGTTACATTGCGTTTGCCTTAATCAGACAAAATAAAAACAGTTAAGCGTAAGTAAATAACCTTTCACTAATAAGATTTCAAGCATAAGTACGGAATTCACCTTTAGAATTTCCGTATTCTTGCATTATTAAGTTTTGTAAAAAAACTTAAAACATTTAGGAAAACATTTGTTCTCTATCAAGGAGATTTTAAATGGCTTTTGGTCCAGCATCCCAGTTAGGGGTTAGCTTGTATGAAGATACACCTCGCTTTGAACTTGTGCCAGGTCGCTCTCAAGAAGAGGCAGAAAGCGTTATCAAAGCTGTTTATCGGCAAATTTTGGGTAATGCCTATGTAATGGAAAGCGAGCGCGTTACTATTGCGGAATCTAAATTAAAGAGTGGTGAAATTAGCGTTCGTGAGTTTGTCCGCGCTGTTGCCAAATCCGATTTATATCGCTCTCGCTTCTTCGATAGCTGTCCTCGCTATCGCTACACAGAGTTAAATTTCAAACATTTACTCGGTCGCACTCCCAAAGATTTGGAAGAGATGAGAGAGCATAGCACCATCTTAGATACTCAAGGTTTTGAAGCTGATATCGATTCCTACCTCGATAGCGACGAATATCAATCCAACTTTGGGGAATTTATCGTTCCCTATCACAGAGGCTATAAAACCGAAGCAAATATAAATATGGTTGGATTTACCCATATGTTTGCTATGTTGCGCGGGTCTTCTAGCAGCGACTGCAAAGGTTCTTTAGCTGGTAAGAGACCAGTACTTAATAAGTACGTAATTCAAGAAACTCCTCTAGCAGTAATCCCACCATCTGGCGGCGCTGCTGGAGATGGTTGGTCGTTCCAAGATACTGGTTTGGGTTCTCGTACTCGCCTGGGTGTTGGTGCTACTGATGGCGGTAAGGTATTCCGCATCGAAGTGACAGGTTACAGATCTCCAGGTGCGGTTAATCGCGTCTCTAAATTCCGTCGTAGTAACCAAGTTTACATCGTTCCATTCGACAGGCTTTCAGAAACATATCAGCGAATTCACAACCAAGGCGGACAAATCGCCAGTATCACTGCTGTAAATTAAGCAAATTCTTTGTAGGGAAAAGAATCCCTACTCGTAGAGCGTTCCTCGTAATGGAACTTCTCTAGTAGTCTGTTAATTATTTGCTTGTAGTAAACCCTTAAGGGTTTACTACGAACTTATTAATTTAGACAGGCGGCAATGTGTATAGAAATTTTAAATTAGGAGAATAACATGAGTGCCATTTTAGATGCGCCAGTAGAACTATGGTCTACTAGCAGTCCAGATGAAAAAGCAGCAGTAATTCGTGCTGTTTACAAACAGATTTTGGGCAATCCTCATATTATGGAAAGCGAACGATTAGCGAGTGCAGAGTCACAGCTTTGCAACGGTAGCATGAGCGTGCGCGAATTTGTAAGAACTGTTGCTAAATCTGATTTTTATCGCGCTCGCTATTTTGAGTCTTGCGCTCCCTATCGTTTTGTTGAACTTAATTTCAAACATTTACTAGGTCGCGCTCCTGGGGATCAAGCCGAGCTTTCAGAACATATTCGCCGTTGTATTGAAGAAGGCTACGAAGCTGAAATTGATTCTTACATCGATAGTCTTGAGTATCAAGAGAAATTTGGCGACAATATTGTTCCTTTCTACACTGGAGCTAAAACACAAGTAGGACAGAAACAGGTTAACTACAATCTTACCCTTGACTTGTTGCGTGGTGGAGCAGAAATTGATAGTGCAACAAAAGCTTCGCGCCTAGTTGATGCAGTAGCTACCAATAGTGCTACTAAAGTAGTTCGTGCTTCTTCTGCTGGTCGTCTCAGTCCTTCTAAAGATGCAACAGAAAAGACTTTTAAGATTTTGGTTAAAGGTTCTAAATTCGATAGTCCCCGTCGTGTTAGCACCACTGAATATATTGTTCCTGGCGATCGCATGACACCACAAATTCAGCGTATTCATCGCGCTGGTGGCAAAATTGTCAGCATCAGTGAAATTAATTAAAGTCGTCAGCTATCAGCTATCAGTTATCAGCTATCAGTAGGGGCGAATGGCTATGCTTCTTTCAGAAGAGCTTCGCTAACGCAAGGCGCGGATTCGGGAGGCACGGATGGCGAGGTTCCCTCGTCATAGTGAGTGCCGTAACCTGCGTCCGAATACAAAGCGCCGCCCTTACAGTAGTTAGTAAAAAGCTGAAGTGTTGAAATGCTGAAATGCTGATAGCTATGAATCAGCAATGCCAATTCAATTAAAGTTAACAAGTTTCTATTGTAGGAGAAAATGCTATGACTATCGCCAGTTTGGGTGTCTCAGCTTCTCTAGGTTTAGACGCATTTGAAGGCGCACCGATCGAAGTGCGTCCCAATGCTACCGAAAATGAGTTACAAATAGTAATTGGAGCAGTTTATAAGCAAGTTTTAGGTAACGCCCATCTACTCGATAGCGATCGCCTAGAAAGTGCAGAATCTCTACTACGTAATGGCGATATCACCGTTCGTGGTTTTGTTCGCCTAGTTGCTCAATCTGAACTTTATCAAGAAAAATTCTTTAATAATTCTTCCCAGTATCGCTTTATTGAACTCAACTGCAAACATTTACTCGGTCGTGCGCCGATAGACCAAACAGAAATTTCTCAGCACGTTCAAACCTATAACGAACAAGGCTACGAAGCTGATATTGATTCTTACATCGATAGCGACGAATACACTGAAAACTTTGGTGAAAATATTGTTCCCTATCCTCGTAGCATTCGTAGTCAGACTGGGATTAAAAACGTTGGCTTCAATCGCATGTTGAACTTGTTGCGTGGTTCAGCTACTAGTGATGCAGGACAACCAGCTCGTCTGATTAGCGATTTAGGCTCTAATTTACCATCGGCGATTAAGCCTTTAGCTAAGGGAATCGGTAATCCTAATAGCACTGAAAAGCGTTTTCGGATTACAGTGTCTCAGCCTGGTGCTGGATTAAAACGAGGTATTATTACTTATGAAGTAGGATACGCCCAGCTTTCGTCAAGAATTCAAGGTATTCAGCGCACTGGTGGCAAAATTGCTAGTATTACTGAAATTGGCTAGGAGTCAGCACTCAGCACTCAGCAAAAAGATTGTTGTTCTCTAGTAACGCAAGTTGCTAGTTATTATGCCCTCGATTTTAAACCTCACCCGACAACGATTAAAATCGCTGTCTAAGATTACAAGTCGGTTAAAACTGAGATCTTGCACCAGTTGCGATAACCGCCAGGAAATTAATTTCCTGGCTTATAGGTAAAGTCCATTAAAA
>CAZJTL010000196.1:0-9710 GCA_964548905.1 uncultured bacterium
CAGAATTGGGAAATCTGGCTTTAATTAAAATAGTTTGCAGACTTGAATCTACAGTGGGAGCGATAAAGTTAATTTTTCCTTGACTCAAAGTCTTACTAGTAGCAGGATCGATTAATTGTACTGTCATTCCCTGCTTGATTTGCCCAGAGCGTTGAGATGGTACAGAAAGTCGCAAATCTAGATAATCATTACTAGTAATTGTGGCGATCGCTTCTCCTGTAGAGGCGTAATCTCCTGGTTTGACAGGTAAATCTCCTACTACTCCTGAAAGGGGAGAGACAATCTGTTTAAATCCTACACTTACCGCAGCCTTTTGCACTTGTGCTTGAGCTTGTCGAATATTTGCTTCTGCTTGTTGAATAGCTGCTTGTGCTGCTTTGATTGAATTTTGAGCTTCGTTGAGTCGATTTTTTTTGGTTTCTAAATCTGTTTCTGCGCGATCGTAGTCAAATTGTCCGATTGCTCCTGATTCTAACAGGAATTTGGCGCGTTGAAAGTTTACTTGGGCTAAATTTACTTCCGCTTGGGCAGATGCTTGTTGAGATTGAGCCACTTTCACTTGTTCGATCGCAGCATCCCGACTAGCTATTGCTGCATTGACTCCAGCTTCCGCATTGGCTAATTCTGATTGAGTTTGATCTGGTTCAAGCACCATTATTACGTCACCCTGCTTGATGCGATCGCCTGAATTGACTCGAATCTCTTTAATTTTTCCTTGGATTTCTGGTTTGATAATGACTTTTTCTGTAGCTTCTAAGTTACCTAAAAACTCAGAACTCTCTTCTACCGTTGCTGGAGTTAAGGTTGCTAACTTGACTGGTATTGCAGGTGGTCTAGTAGCTTGTGCTTCTGGATTAGAACGGCTACATCCTGTAGTGAGAGTAGCAATCAAAACTATTGTTCCCCAAAATTTCTGATTAGTTGAAGTATTCAATGTTATTGAGGGCTAATTTGATAAGAGTTTTTATTTGCTTATTTACTTTTAATAAATGTAGCATGACAGATTAAAGGGGTGCATCTCAGTTTTGCAGAAAAAGATTAAAGTTGTCTGTATTCCTCAAATACTTGAAGTAAAGAATCATTGGGATTATCAATACAGTGGTCGATTATCTGGTCAGAAATTTCACTTAATGCCAGAGTATTCGCAGTCAACTTGTTATTTTTGCCACTCATAAATCCGTGAAAATAAGCAATGGTCGCTTCTTGGTCTGTATCGTTCTGCTTGAGCAAACTTCTACAAGCAATAGATTCAAGATTGATAGTTGAACCATCTTCTTGCTGAGGTTCATTTTGTGCGTAAACAGATACATTAGAGATGCTTAATAACATAGCTGTTGACACGGCTATCCATTGAAATTGATTGGTCATAATAATTTGCTCTAAAAAAACTCTCTCACTTAACATTATTTTGGGTGTAATTGCAGCAGGAGCAGTCGGAAGCAATGCAATTCAACAAGGTACAGTAGCTTTTGTAGTTTCTTTTATTGGTGGGATTTTAGTAGGTGCAATTTTTGGTTACTTAATGCGCTTTACGATGAATTTGGCAAAGAATAACCCACTAATTTTAGCCACAATTACTACTATTACTGCTTATGGGGCTTTTTTAATTGCTGAGGAAATCTTTAACGTTTCTCCTGTAATGTCCGTAGTTAGCGCAGGTTTAGTTATCGGCTGGTATAAATATAACTGTTTAGAAAAGGAAACAAGAGAATACATCGGGGAATTTTGGGAATATACGGCTTTTTTAGCTAATAGCTTAATTTTCTTGCTAGTGGGTATTACAGCCTCTAGCTTTCAGTTGTTTACACAACTCAATCAGACTGAGTATCTATTATCTACTTTAGGAATTACTATTCTTACTGTTTTAATCGCTCGCGCCATTGTCATTTTTACCTTAATTCCCATTGTGAATTTTTTTAGTAAGACAAAAATTCACTTTAGCTATCAATTAGTAAGTTATTGGGGTGGTTTGCGTGGAGCAGTTTGTTTGGCTTTAGCTTTGAGTATTGATGCAGAATTTCCTAATCGTGATTTAATTATAATTTTAACTCTAGGTATAGCTCTATTTACTTTGTTAATTCCTGGTACTACTATTGGAAAATTAATTCAAATTCTCCAGCTAAATCGTCCTTCAATTTTAGATCAAGTAGGACAAGCTATAGCTATAGTTATTGCCAAAAAAGAAGCTCTCAAAGAATCTGAGAAACTTCAAAATAATAATTACTTTGTACCTAATTTAGTTGAAGATTTTACACAAAAGTATCAGCAAGAAGTAACCCAAGCTCGACAATCATTAATCGATTTACAGCAAAATCTTCAGTTAAGTGAAATGGAAGCTTTACAAGTAGTTTGGTCAGAAGCTTTAGCAATTGAAAAGCAAGTATATAGTGAACTTAATGATCGTGGATTTATCTCAGAACCAGTCTTTGATGAACTCACCTTAATGATCAACTTAAAAACAGATGCTATACAAGCAGGATCTATTCCTCCTCAAATACCTATAGTTAAACCCTTAGAAGTTCGTTTCGGTAATTTCTTCGTTAAATTATTGAATAATAATTCCTGGGGTAAGCGGATTCAATCTAAACTGATTGCCAATAATTATGAATATTTGACTTTTATTACCCATGCTTGTAGCCAAGTACCACTTAGACTCAGAAGTTTAGTTGCAGATGGCGAAATCTCAGGAGCCCTTATTGATAAATGTGCCTGTTATTATGAAATAAAACAACAAGAAACACTAAAACAAATTGAAACTATAGTTCGAGATTCAACTGATATAACTATATCATTTCAAACTAGAATTTTAAATAATTTTACTATAGCAACCCAAAACGACACGGTAAAAAAATTGGTAAATCAAGGAGTAATTAGTAAAACCATAGGTTCTAAAATTTATCAAAATATAGATGTTTAAAATTAAGTAAATATCTAGTTTTAGAAATGTGTAAAAGAAAGATTACTTCCAGGAGATTCTTTAAATACAATAAAAATTTGATATGTCAAGAAATCGTGCAAATAATCTGATCGAGATTGCCAATAATAAATATAATCGAGTGCTTTCTTTTTTGTTTTTTGCGCTGATTGCTGCACCTTTTTCAAAACCTACTGGTTTTTTAGGACTGTTGCTACCTATCTTTTTTTTGGGATTATTAATTACAACTATTTATTCATTTTTAAATTTCAAAACCTTATTGGTCTACTTAATTCTAGGAGGTTCATTTTTTTTTCTACGAGTGTTTGCTTGGTTGAATAATTTTTCAGCAGCAAATAATCTGAGACTAGCGATCGCGATTAGCTTAGTCAATTCAGTATTTATGGCTTTATCTATTTACTTTGTAATTAAAGAAATTTTTTCAAGAAAAATAATTACAGTCGATGCAATTAAAGGAGGAATTGTTGTTTATCTTTTGCTCGGATTATTATGGTTTGAATTATATAGATTAATCAATTGGTTAATTCCTCATTCTTTCTCTAGTAATGAAGATTTTGAACTTCTTCATTTCAGTTTGATAACTTTATCAACAGTAGGTTATGGAGATATTTTACCCATCGGTAAATTTGCCAAGATCGTAGCTAATTTGGAAGGAATCGTTGGCGTACTTTATCCAGCTATATTTATTGCTAGATTAGTCAGTCTTTATGAACGAGACAGATTATAAGCTAATCAAGCTCTAGTTTATTAACTAAGGTCGATGAATAAATATAAAAGGTTTTAAATTTCATTTTAGTATATTAGCTAAGCTGTTATGCATTTAAATTGGGATTTGGCTGTTCATAAAAGCCTTCTGCCTGCTCCCTGCTCCCTGTTTTTCAATGAACTATGTCAATCATTTTAGGTTTCGATCCAGGTAGAGATAAATGTGGTGTGGCGGTAATGGGAAATGACCGTCAAATACAATTTCATCAGGTAATTGCTTCACAAGAGGCGATCGCGACGATCGATAACCTGATTCATCAGTTTGGGATCGATTTAATTGTGATGGGTAATCTAACTACCGCTAAAAGCTGGCGACAAGAACTGGAAACTAATTTATCAACATCGATACCGATCGCCTTAGTGGATGAGCGAAATAGCACCCTAGAAGCACGCGATCGCTACTGGTGTATGTATCCACCTACAGGTTTAAACAAACTTATTCCTCAAAGTATGAGACTCCCACCCCGCCCGATCGACGATATTGTTGCTATTCTTCTAATTGAGCGACATATAAAGACGGACAGTTGAGAGCCTATGTACTAAAGCGCAGGAGATTATTGACATACTCCGCACCAATAGAATTGGGCGGATTCTCAAAACCGAAGTCGTCAAATATAACTACTGAGGTGGAATTCCCTCTTTTCTAGGACTTCAGCATAAAGACGTTCGAGTCTGGTAATATTCCAATTAAGGGTGTATCGTTCTAATACCCTTTGTCTTGCTTTCTGTCCCAATAATTGCGTCATTTCTGGATGATCGCGCAATAAAGGTAAGAGGGTTTTTAACTGAGTTGTCACTCCTTGTGTATTGAGAACTACTCCTGCACCTGCTTCGAGAACTTCTCCATCAGCACCAGCATCAGTCGCCAAACAAGCTAAACCGCAAGCCATTGCTTCTAGTAGAGATAGAGATAAACCTTCTACCAAAGAAGGGAGAATGAAGACATCGGCGGCGCGAAGAATATCGATACGGCGTTGTTCGTCAGCAACAAAACCGAGCCAAGTAATCCCATCTTCTCTACCGTAATAGGGTTCTAAAAATACTCTTTGCGGGCCATCACCAACAATCAGCAGTTTGCTATCTTTGCCCATATCTGAATGTTTCCAGGCTTTGAGCAAAGCTTCCACATTCTTTTCGGTGGCAATTCTACCTTGATAAACAAATAAATGTTTAGCTTTTAATTGGTATTTTAAATTGGAATAGCCAGGAGCATATTTTTGTTCGTCAACGCCATTGGGAATGATGGCGACTTTATAGTCGGGAACTCCTAACTTGACCAGTAAATCTTTTTGAATTTGAGAAAAAACAATGACGCTATCGTAGTTAGCTAAAAAAGGTGCGTATAGTTGATAGGTAAGATATTGAGTGCTGGATTTAAGATTTCGTAATTTGCTGTCAAAGGGAGGATGAAAAGTTGCTATTAAAGGAATATTTAATTCTTCACAAATTTCTGGCAGCAGAAAATCTAGAGGCGATAGAGTCAATGAAGCGTGTACGAGATCTGGCTGGAGACGCTTAAGAGACTGCATTAAAATCTTACTAGATTTCGGCGACGGAATCGTGTAAACCTGAGATTTATAGAGAAAAGGCAGAAATACTTCAGGACAGTCTGGCCAACCCTCACAGACTGCTTCCTCCTGGGCAAAGTGAAGGAAACTAACTTGGTATCCTCTCTCTAATAAAGAATTGGTTATCTCTCGACCATAAGTGACATTACCACAAAATGGTGATTTTTTTCCCAACCAAGCGATATGCATTCGGGCGATCTACCTTAACAATTGAAATCAAAGAACTAAAATGAATTAGCTTATTTGTCTGGAGCAGACAAATTAATCTTGCTTGTACGAGAAATATACCAGGTTAGCAGCCCTCCCGTCATAACTAAGACAGATAAAATTACAAGAACAGGTTGTAAACCCAAACGAATTTCAGCTTCTCCTGCTAGTGCTAAGGGTAGAGATAGGGCAATATTGACGGCATTATTTTGTAAGCCAAATACTTTACCGCGCATATCTGGAGGGGTTTCTGACTGAATGGTGGTCTGCATGGGTATACCGATCAAAGCAGCAAAAGCACCCAAAAGTGTGGTTGCTAGTAAAGATAGCCACAGATTTTGTGTTGAGAGAGATAAGCAAATTAAAGAGATAGCTGCGCCGATCGAGCCAATTAAACTTAGTTGTAGGTGAGAAAATTTTTGTCCGAGATAGCCTAAAACCGTTGCACTCAAAGCCATGCCAGCACCAGCCGCAGCTAAGAGAATGCCAAATTGGGCGGGATCTAAACCAGGAATGCGATCGGCTAAACTAACAGCTAGAACTGCTAAAGCGGCAAAAACAGAAAAAAGAATGACTAATTGAATCAGAGCATTACGAACACGATGATTTTTGTGTAAATAACGCACTCCATCCTTAATATCTTCAAAAGGATGCGGACTTTCTTCGCTACGATGTTGTTGAGTTTCGCCTGTTTTTAAAGCTAGTAATAAAAATCCTGCGATCGCGTAGGAACCCCCAACCAATAATTCTTTACCAATGTCTCCACCAATGCCAAGGCGATCGACAAAGCGATCGGCAAAATATAACAAAGGTTCACCAATGGCAAAACCAACGATTAAGAGTGCCATCATCGTGGTTGTATAGAGAGAATTGGCTGCTAGTAAATGTTCTCGCCTGACAATCAGAGGAATGACAGCTTGTTCTGCTGGTGCAAAAAACTGGGTTAGGGTAGAAACCAAAAAGGTGATCGATAACATGATGGCGAAACCCAAAGGCATACCCATCAACAAAGTTTGGTCTCCCGATAGCCATAACAGCAAGGGTAGAGTTAAAACCAGAACGCCTCTAAGTAGATTAGAAATTACCATCACCGCTTTTTTTGACCAGCGATCGACGTAAACTCCTGCCAAAGAACCAAATAAGACTGCGGGAATCGTAAAAGCAATCATTATTGGTGACACCCAACGGCTAATTGGTTGCTCTGCTGTTTGAAAACGATTGGTAATTAAGGCTATCATCAAAACTAAATAAACCTTATCCGCCAATTGTGAAAAAACTTGACCGCTCCAAAGGGTAAGAAAGCGACGGTTGTTCAAAATCGGCATAAAACCTGTTGAGGAAATAGATTCAACTTGAGATTCAATTATCTGGTCTGGAGAAGCAGCAACTGATGCTAATTGAGTTGCTTTGGCAGTTTGTGTTATGTTGGCTTTGGCATTTTGCTTTTTTTGTTCCGATTCAGAGAGTTGCATTATAATAAGTTCTTTGAGAAATCAACTGTTAGCTATAAAGTCAAGATATAAAGATTAAGTTGGTATTTAAAATTCAACTACAGTTAAATTATCTACTAAATTAGCCGACCGAATCAAACGTCCCGAATGATATTGTGCATAATTTCTAAGCAAATGTTCGATTTTCGACCAGGCGAGATCGATCGAGATTTTGTCTAATTGTTGAGGTACAATTTGCGAATTTTGTGGTAAGTAATTTAAATTAAGTTGTTGCAATAAGGTTAATTCGATCGCGTTCAGTCGCTCGTCAATTTTAGCGAGAGCTATTTTAGTATTTTCTTTTACTTTTTGGTTGTGGTTTTGACTGCTTTGATCGATGGGATCGTCTTTTAATTCAGCTAAATCGACAACTCCACCCGAATCGAAACTAAATCCTACTTGCCAACTAACATTAGTAAAATTGGCTACTAAACATTTTTGACTCAGACTACAATTATGCACTTGAGGTGCTATTCCTGCACTGGCTAGCAGATGAAAAACAGCCTGAGCTAAATAAGCAAAAATATTTTTCTGGCTGTCTAAATTTTCAATTCTCTTGAGATGTTCTTTGAGTAATTCGTAGAGTTCGACTTGTGGTTGTTCGCTAAGTGCTAAACCCAAGACTAATTCTGCCAAATACTGTCCTGCGGCTAACTTACTCAAATTTCTACTCAAACCTGGATAGGATTCGAGAGTTTCCACTTGAATAATTTTATCGAGCGATCGCCCTCTGACAATCGACATTTCGTTAATCACAAATAACTCACATCGTCCTCGCAACCTGGATTTATGCTTTTTAGCCCCAGGTGCAACTGCACTAATCAAACCATATTCTGGTGTCAAAACTGTCACCAAGCGATCGGATTCTTTAAACGGTTTTCCTTTAAGGATAATTCCAGTAGCCTTATAAGTTTGGTTCATTGTTCATGGCTCATGGTTCATTGTTTCAAGAAGGCAATAGGCAATAGGCAATAGTGAAGTCAGAAGTCAGAAGTCAGAAGTTTTTCCCCTGCTTCCCCTCTCCCCTGCTCCCCCTCTCCTCTGCTTCTCAGCTTCTCAGCCTCTCTGCTCCCTATCATCTCTCTGACGGACTAAATCGACACCGCGAGATGTACCTAGTCGAGTTGCGCCAGCTTCAATTAGGGCGATCGCCTGTTCGACGGTACGAATACCACCAGATGCTTTAATGCCAATTTGTCCTCTGGTGACTTCTTTGAGCAATCGCACATCAGCTACCGTAGCACCACCAAACCACCCCGTACTGGTTTTTAGATAGGCAACACCAGCATCCATACAAATTTCTGCGGCTAATCTTTTTTCTGTATCGGTTAACTGACTGGTTTCCAAAATCGCTTTAACTACTTGCCCTGTTTCCTCACAAATTTGTGCCATTTCTTGATAAATTTTTTCTGATTCTCCCGATTTTAACCAGCCGAGATTAATTACTACATCTAACTCGGTAGCACCATCATCAGTTGCTTCTTGTGCTTCATAGAGTTTCACCGATGAGGTATTTGCACCTGTAGGAAAACCAATTACTGTGCAAACCTGTGGATTTTTACCATGTAAGAGTTCAGCAGCTTCCTTGACAGCACAGGGATAAATACAAACGGCAGGAAAATTATATTTGATTGCTTCGGAACAATATTTTTTAACTTGTTCTGCTGTTGCTGAAGGGTTGAGTAAGGCGTGATCTATGTATGTAGTTAAATCGATTTCAGAATCAGTTAGAGCCATGATTATCTCTCTCAAAAAACCCTCTATCAATTTTGGCAGACTTTGAAGCTAATTGACTAAGGGATTAGAGAAGCAGAAAAGCATCAAAAGAAACACATTCTACAAGAGCGATCGCACTACTTTTGATTTTCTTGTTCAATTTTTTCTCGTATTGCTTGCTCCATAATGCGGATATTCTCTTATATAGGCTTGCCTTCTTCTGTAGAAACTGGAGGATACTGCTTAACTTCTAACCCTTCAGGAAGCTGGAAAAGCAGCCTAATAGCTTCAATATCATCTCTATGTTTGAGTACATAATCTCTTAGTTCGCTTTTACTCATTGCTTCATAATTAGGCTTCATAAGAAATACCATTCTCCACTAACATTTGACAAACTCTTAGGCTGGCTTGAGCTTGTTTATTGGTTGGATTGATTGGTTTTTCCTCAATTATGACATTAGTTGATTTTAAGTTGATTTGGCAATTTAACACCTTTTCCCAAGAATGAAGTAACGAAGAATTAAGCTTTTTCTCCCTTGTCTTCCTTGTCTCCCTTGCCCTGCCAACACCTTAAAACTAAAAAATCTACCCTTGAAAGCCCCTTACACCGTTCGTAAATTGAATTATGATTGTTTAGATCTTTAGGGGTTGAGAGATACGATCGTGACCAAAATACCAAGGTATTTTCGATGGGAGTTATTGTTAATCGGGGCGATCGCGATGGCTGTAATTTTGCGAATTATCAATTTAGGTAGTCGCGAATTTTGGTACGACGAGGTATTATCTGTTTTTCTCTCTACGGGAGCGTCTCATCGATACAGTGTTGACAGTTCTCAACCCGTGCTACTCAGTAGTTATCTTGCTGCTTTTCAAATTCCAGCAGAATCTCTAGTAGCGACAATTACTAATCTTCTGCGAGGGTTAACTACTGACGTTCATCCGCCGTTTTTTTACTTAAGTCTTCACTGCTGGCGTAGAATTTTTGCTAATAGCGATGTAGCTATGCACGGTTTAGTGGCTGCCTTTAGT
>CAZJTL010000197.1:0-3054 GCA_964548905.1 uncultured bacterium
TCTTCACTATGGAACTGTCCCTCTTTAAATCATCCCGCAGGGATGCAACGCCTGTGTTATTTCTATCTCTCTTTATTTAGAGTTCGCATGACGAGGAAGACAATCCAGATTCCAGACACACCCAAGTTCGTTCCCCCGCATCTGGGCGTGGGTGACCGGGACTTCTGGGGACATGGTCCAAGCGTACGGGTGTCCTGTCTGCTTGCCATCCGGAATGGCAATCAGTTGTGGGCTAACGTCTACATGCACGCCGTCGAGGTCCGTTCGGATTCGACTGTCGATGGGACGGAAGCCGAAGGCAGCGGATGGTATAGTGTTTATACACACAACCGCCCGATCACGAGGATTCTCAGCGATGTGTACTCAAGTACGTCATACGTCGATGCGCCGAATAACTGGCAGGACGATGTGCTTCCCATGGGTGAGACTGAACTCGTCAATCAGTTCATCGCCACGGGCGACACTTTCGGCCCCGAAGCAGGTACCTTGACAGGCGTTATTGCCAAATTCAATCCGGTGATGCTCGAAGACGACGAGTAGGATCTTGCCGAACCAGGCGCTGCACCTGACTCGACGGAAGCCTCAGCACCTTACCGATCGCCTCTAACTCGATCGACCATCTCATCTAAATCTTCTGGTAAACGATCGCCTCTCCATGCTACATGACCATCGGGACGAACTAAAACATACGCTTTTTCATAGAGATCGATGAACGAACGTTCGGATATTTTTCTGCTAGTAAAAGGTACTCCTTTTTGCTGAAATACTTTTTCTAATTTCTCTACATCTTCTTGTCCTTGAAAATACAACAAGACAAATCCATGTCCGAATAAATCTAAAATAGATTTACCTTCTTCTAACCAAGCGTGGGGCGATCGACAGCCTGGATAACTAGTTTGCTTCCACTCAAACGGATCGTCACTGGGGGGCGTACCGTCTGGAATAATAGCCGAAGAAGTATAGCGAAAACCAAAATGAACTCCAGGTGCATCGAATTCTTTACTAACACCACTGCGTTGCATTCCTTCAGCCATTTGTTTGCGGATTTGTTCGCCTTGGGGAGAATCTTCGCCGATCGTTGGTGGAATCGCTCGCTTTTGAGTTCGTTGAAGGTTAGCGTTTGCTTGTTCGAGATTTCTTACCGCGATCGGACGGCGTTCTATTTCATAAGTATCGAGAAGATTAGATCCAGCCCATCCTTTAATAGTAGCGGCTAGTTTCCAACCTAAATCTACTGCGTCACCGATCCCCGTATTCATACCAAAACCACCAGAAGGTGAGAGAGTATGAGCGGAATCACCAACAAAAAAGATGCGTCCGTGACGGAATTTTTCGGCTACTCGATGGGTTAAACGCCAAGGAGTATTGGAGACGATTTCTACAGAAGTATCGATCGCGATCGCAGCTTTAATTGCTTCTTCTGCATCGGTTGGTTGTCCGTCTGGTTGTGGTTTGAGAATGAGACGATATAAACCCTGTCCGTCAACTGCTCGAAGTGGTTCTTGTAAGATAGGGTTGACTAGATAATAAACCATCGCCTGTCGAGCGCCGAGTTGAGTAGCTAATTCTGGTGCGTTAAAAACAAGGCTTTGAAATGTCTGTGTTTCGTGGAACGTTTGAGTATTAATATTGCAAGCTTTACGAATACTACTACGAGCGCCATCGCAAGCTATCATGTATTTAGCTTGGATTGTTTCTATCTTTTCTGAAGCAAGATTTGTTACTTCAGCAATTACGCCTTCTTCTGTCTGTTCAAAACTATGTAAGGGACAAAGAAGTTTGATTATTCCATTGGGATATTCTCCCAAAAAATCCATAAATACAGGTGCAAACCAATTTTGCGGACAGACTTGTTCGGGTTCGGGTGTATATTCTGGTAAAGAGCGATCGGCGTAAGAGGGGAATTTAACTCGAAAGATTTCATGTTCGCCGACGGCTGTTACCCAAGCTATATCTAATGTATGATCTTTTGGCCATCCTGCATCGCGTATTTGTTGGGCAATTCCCCAACGGCGACAAAATTCCATCGATCGCGCCCCGATCGTGCTAACTTTAGGATCGGTGACAATTCCGTCGGTTTGTTCGATAATGAGACAGTCTATGCCTTGGTAGCGTAATTCGGCTGCAAGTGCCATTCCGACAGGACCAGCACCGACGATTAATATATCTGTTTTAATAGTGTTATTGTTCATAGTTTATAGTTCATTGTTGATAGTTCATTGTTCATGGTTCATTGTTCATCGTCTCCCTATCTCCTCCGCACCTCAGCCCCTCAGCCCCTCCGCACCTCTACACCCCTACACCTGCCATTTCTTCAAAAAATTCCTGATAAAACTGGAACATTTCGCAGACGGTATTGGGGATGGATGGGCATTCTCTTGCTTGTTGTTCTAATTTCCCAAAGCGACGGGCGATCGATTGGTAGGCTATTTCTGGTGTGGGAATATAAATAGGAGTTTCAATTTCAAAAGATGCACCTGCTGTTTTACCTCGTTTTCCCGATGGCATGGTCATTAATAGTTCTCCTAATGGGCGCATCATTCCAGTCATAACGTCTATAGATGCGTTCATTATTTTCGATCGTCGCAAGCTGGCGGTAGGAGAAAAACCAAAGTGCTGCACCATTAATTGCATCATGATGAAATAGCATTCGTTGAAAATTTCCATTACCATTCTGGTTTCGGGAACGGTGACAACGTTGGTATTGTTATCGCGATATTTTAGGCTAGGATTGCGTAACGCTGGATATGATGGATTCCAAGGTAGTTTGCGATCGCCTTTTTCGATATCACTAATTTGTTCTTTTGTCAAGGAATTAGCGATGCGTCGAAATTGTTGATAGTGAGATTGCTCGAATTTGGGCGATTCCCCGTCGCATCCTTCGCCTTGTTCGACAATAAAATTGATCGCAAATAGGGCGCTATTTAAGTCATAAACTTCAAATTGAAAATCTGGATGATGTTTGTGGGTATCTTCGCGTAAAAATAAATGATGTTCGCCGCCGACGTTACCTTTTTTGACGACAAATAAATCGGGTATATTTTCTAATCCTTC
>CAZJTL010000197.1:3064-9570 GCA_964548905.1 uncultured bacterium
CTGTCGATATAGTTCACTCAAAGAACCGTAAGCGTGTAAATTATTGCTTTCAGAATCGTTAGTATCATTTTCGTTACTCAAATCTTCTTCGAGAAAGTCGGGTAATTCAAAACCGATAAATCTTTGGATACTGGAAGCATTTAAAGGTTCTAAAGCAAAATCTACTTCGATCGGAAAACGTTTATTTATTTCATTAAAATCTGGAATGGCTGGATAAAAAGGTTCGCCGATCGCCATCAAAATATTATTTACCATCAGGAAATGAATCATTTCTTCATGGGAAACTTCTAACAATACACCTCGCATTCCATAATTACGTTTCTCTTTACCATCTCCACAAGCTAAAAGTAATTGTTCGGGAGTCCATAAACCTCGACGTACATATTCTTCACCCGTCGCATAATTGGGGATGGAATAACCTGCATAAATATATTGCAACATCACGGCAATTTCTAATTCTGCGGCGTGTTTTAAAGCTGCAACTAATTCTTCGCGAGTTTGTAATTTTCGTTGAGTTTGTTTTGGTTTTGGTGTTGTTTCGGGAACGTAACCGATTTTTTGTTGGTTATTTAAAAACTTCCTTAGCAACATCGCTTGGGGATAAGACATATCGTGAGTGGGAGGCATATAGTAAGTTTTATTTTTATTGGCAGGATCGCACATTTGCCACATTAAACGAGAATAGGTTTCTACTTTGCAGCGATCGGCAAGACTAAAAACCTCTGCTTTCATGAAAGAGAAAGTCAATTCGTAATAAGCAAGGATATGTTCGTAAATAAGTTTGAAATCTACATCGCGATCGGGAATCTCTTCTAAATGCCAGTCATTAGTTAACACTCGAACCGCAAATGAACCAGCACCAGCCCAAAAATTTAAATTATTATCGTTGTCGTAGGTAATTATTGCTTCGTCGGGGTGTAGGGACGTTCCATGGAACGTCCCTACATTATTGGCTGATAATAATACTCTTGTCGTTCCTGAATTTAAACCTCTTACAGTTACCCAACCTCGTCCGCGATCGCTTGTCGAAATTACACACTTAGAATTAAATTCACCAACTGAATCTTCTTTCCCAGGTTTAAATTCGACAATATTATGTTCGTAACTATGGGGATAATGGAAAGTGCGATCGAAATTATTAGGATCGGATTCAAATTGATATTTTAATTGTGGTAAACCTCTAGGATTATAAAACTGACGCAGATAAATCGATTCTACCGAACTGGGACGACCGCGCACGAAAGAAAATACTTCTAATTCCACCGCATAATCTTCACCTCGTTTGCGATCGGGAAATTCTACAAACAAACAAGCATCATTTACTTGAAGATTAATTTCTTGTTCCCTAAGTAAAATTTCTTTTTGTCCGTTCGATCGCGTTCCAACAATACATAAACCTTCGCGATCGATCGCATCGCATATATTTTCAAAAGAATCTGCTAAAGGTACATCGACAATTCCACTAGTTAATTGATGTGCTTCTTTTTGATAAGCTTCTTTAGGAATTCTGGCAATTAATGTTTGACTGGTAACGGTACGCAATTCTAATTCGCCAAGATCGACTTTGGATGCGATCGCATGAATCGGACTTCCTTCGGGTTTAACCGAACGTCCAACACAAGGTATTGCTGTTACCATATTTAAACTGGCGCGATCGGGACGAATCTGCACTGTAAGATTAGAAATACTCCTCTGCACCTCTGCACCTCTGCATCTCCGCCCCTCTGCACCTCCGCCCCTCTGCACCTCTGCGCCTCTACCAATCAATAATCTACCATCAGGATAGGTACTCATCTCCCCTTCACACCACAACCCGATCGATCCGTGCAATTCCCAAAAAACTGGCATATCTGGTTGCGTCGGTGCAGACATATTACTAATCCCAAACTGCACTACCAAACCCAAGACATCATCTCGTTTCATTGCTTCGCGCAATAAAGATACAGTCGGCGATTGTGAAACAGAATCATCCCAGAAAAAATCTTTATCCGATTTAGAAACAGTAAATTGATGTACGGCGGCGCGTTGAAATTCTTTATTCAAACAATGTTCTGGTAAATCTCGAATATGATGAAAATCTTGCCAACGTGCGGGTTGCATTCCTTCCACAGGTGCAGACAGCATATTCGGAACTTCATGAGAAGCACCTTTACGTCCGAAAGTTAACTGTCCCACCATAATCGTACTCGTCCAATTAGAAGCAGGATCGCAATCAAAAATACGGGCGCGATTGAAAGTAGTCCCTAAATATTCATTATGATGACCCCACATATCTACGCTGCGTCCTACCACTGGATCGTCGCGATCGATCTGTCCGAATTCTCTTTGAGTACTAACAATCTGCGCTTCTATAACAAAATGACCATTTCCGCCGAAATCCCAACCTTTAGCCATACTGAAGCAACCATTTTTATCTAATTTCCCTTCAGCATTAAATCTTTCACCCAAATTTTGAAGATATTCATGATAGTCGGATACAGGACGCGATCGATCGAAGGGCTTGCCATTCATATAAACTGTATTGGTACTAAGATCTACCAAGCCATTTTTATGTCCCGTCGGCGCGTGGATGCGGGCGAATCCTTGAAAATGCAAGCGAGGAAAATCTAAAATACTCATAATCGAATAATCTTAAAAATATTTTTTATATCGCGATCGGCTTTTTATCTGCGTCCATCTGCGTTTATCTGTGGACTGTTACTCAGAATCTAGAATGCGATCGGGAATAAATAGGGAAGAAAATAGATGACTGAAAAATCCTGTAGGGGCGAATGGCCATTCGCTACATTAATTTAATATGTCGCTTTTAAATTGGTATAAGCTGTTATGCATTTAAATTGGGTACAATAAAATAGCTATAAACAAGCGAGCGCACTTTTATAGATGCCAGCCAAAGATCATCTGACACTAAAACAACAAAGAAAATTACAAGAAGCTCTCAAAAGAGAAGAAAATGGAGAAATTAGAGAAAGGATTTTAATTTTATTATTACTAAATGATGGAAAAACACAGCAAGAGATAGCTAAATTTATTGGTTGCTCTAAAAATAAAGTAGGTTACTGGTGTGTACATGGAGATCCAGATAATTTAGAGAGCCTTAAAGACGAAAGAATGAAAGGTAATCATCAAAAAGCCACAGAAAAATATCTAGAAATATTATTAGAAACAATTGAGAAAGAGCCAGAAGAATTAGGATATGAATTTGGGCGATGGTCGGCACAAAGATTAGCTACATATCTAGAAGAAAAAACAGGAATTAAGTTAAGTGGTTCGCAAGTCAGGAGGATATTGTCAAGAAAAAAGTACGTTTACCTTTGGGCAAAATACAGTCTAGAGTCAAGGAGAAATCCTCAAAAAAGAGAAGCATTTAAAGAGAAAATAGAAACGGAAATGCCTCAAATACATTTAGAGTATCTGCCAGAATATAGCCCAGATACAATTTGATTGAATTGGTTTGGCATTCGGCAAAAGAATATATTGCTAATCGACTCTTTAAATCAATTGAAGAATTAGAATTTTTATTACATAAACTTTTAAATGAAGGAGAGTTAATTATTGAATGGGGACGAAAGCTGAAAAATAAAGGCAATGCTCTTATCACAGTTTAAATGCATAACAGCTTATCCTTTTAATCTGTTCGATCGACGATGATGTTTGGCTGGATTGTAACTCATTTATTTTGGTTCAAGCTGCTTATAAATGAGATTACCCAACTATTATTTAATGAAAAACATAAGTTTATTTGCTCGATCGCTCACCAAAACTCGCTCGACTGTCATCTGCGTTTATCCGCATAGATAAAACTAATCCTGTGAACTGTTAGATTTTTTGCTTGCAATCTTGCGCCTTGACTCTAGACGAATACGCCACTTTTCATCTATTTCTGTGGTTAAATCACACAAAGTTTTTGCTTTCTGTTCTGCATCTTGAGCGAGTTCGAGGAGAAATTGCAGAGTATTTTCATCTGGTAGTTGCTTCATTGTAATTCCAGAACCGCGATCGATAATTCTTCTGACACTTATTTTAGCTTCTAAAAGTTTACCCAATTCTGTACCTAAATCTTCACCCACTTCCTGAATTTCAGAGGTAGTTACATTAGAAGTCGAAATACGATTAATAGTAATATTTATTCTTCTTCTATTCTGGAATTAGGCAACAAACAAAGCGCGATCGCCTATATGATAATAACCGTTTGTTTGATTCGATCGCTCACCAAAATTCAATCGACTGTTTATCTGCGGACTGCATTACTCTGAATCTAGAATGCGATCTTCTATACCTACAAAAAATATGCAACAATTTACAGTTCATTCTGGGTATTTTGGTTCAATCCGATAGTTAACTCTTCTTTTTCATTCGCCTGTTGTTGTAATCGCTGTTCGTATTTTTGAGCAAAAGCTTCTGACATGATGTAAACTTTTCTAGCTTGGTCTTCAAGATTTTTTCCCATAGACAATAGTTCGGCTAAAGTCTTTTCATCTGGTAGTTGTTTCATGATAAATCTCTCAATCGATTCAATAAATTTTTGCTTCTTAATTTAGTTTCTATTATCTCACCCAGTAAAGCAGCTAAATCTTGTCCCGATTCTACCAGAATTTCAGGTTCGACTTGTTGCGCTGATAGTTTCTCCATAGTTTCACGAATACGTCTTCTAGCATTAACAACGAAGAATCGAGTCGTTTGAAAATAAGCAAAAAATTGAATGAGTGAAGCATTGTTATAAAAAAGAGACATCAGTTCTCTAAGAAGATTTTCTTCTTCTGTTGCTTCTTGCTCAATTTCCTGTAATTTTCGCTCTAAACGATCGATAAGAGATTGAATTTCTGGTGGAATAGGCATTTACTCTCGAATTAGTCAAAAAACACAGCGCGAGCGACTAAATGATAATAACAATTTGTTTGATTCGATCGCTCACCAAAACTCGATCGACTCTTTATCCGCGTCTATCTGCGTTTATCTGCGGACTGCTTTACTCAAAATCTAAAATGCGATCGAGAATAAGTAGGAAAAAAAATCTAGGTGGACGCAACCAAATTTTTAAAGCAGACTAGATGGTTACAAAAATCTTTTTCAATTAAGCATGACAGATATTCTTCAAGCGATCACAGCATTAGTAAATCATCCCATACCAAATTTGTTAGATTACTATCGAAGTAAAAGTCAAAACAGAATTAATGCTGTAGGTGATGCTTTAGAAGAATACATCAAAGATATTTTTGCCAATACTATAGATGAAACCAATCTCGATCGAAAAACCGATCGATACAGCCAAGTATTTTCATGGCAAGGTAGTCAAAATAATCCTCCAGATTTAATTATTCGCAATGGTGATGCAGTAGAAGTCAAAAAAATAGGAACAGTCAATTCTCAAATAGCTCTCAATAGTTCTTTTCCTAAAGCAAAGCTATTTTCTAACGATTCTATGATTTCTTCAGACTGTCGAAATTGTGAAGCTTGGACAGAAAAAGATTTAGTATATGCGATCGGTGTAACTGCTCATCAAAAACTTAAATTGCTTTGGTTAATTTATGGTGACTGTTATGCAGCTAGCCAGGATTACTACACGAGAATTAAAAAGACAATTGCTACTGGTATTAGTACCATTGAAGATGTAAATTTTGCTCAAACAAAAGAGCTTGGTAGAGTTAATAAAGTCGATCCATTAGAAATAACTTATCTAAGAATTAGAGGTATGTGGGGGATACAAAATCCTTTAGTTGTCTATAATTATTTAAATTTATATGACTTAAATACTACCTTTCAAGTTATTGCGATCGTGCGAGAAACTAAATATTTATCTTTTTCACAAGTAAGCAGAAACACATTAGAGTCTTTGATTAGTCCAGATCGTGAATTAAGTATAAATCTTCAAGATATAAAGTCACCTGATAATCCAGAGCAAACAATACCTGCTAGAATTATTAACTACAAAATGAGATAAATAATTAAAAATGGAGATTATCTCTTTATTTTCAGGCTGCGGAGGATTAGATTTAGGCTTTTCTCAAGCTAATTTTAATGTTATCTGGGCAAATGAATACGATCGCACTATTTGGAACACCTATGAATTAAATCATCCTAAAACAGTCTTAGATCGTAGAGATGTCAGGGACATTAATTCTGCGGAAATCCCAGAATGTTTAGGAATAATTGGCGGGCCACCTTGTCAAAGCTGGAGTGAAGCAGGTGCTGGTCGTGGAATTAATGATTCTCGTGGGCAACTATTTTATGACTATATCAGAATCGTTGAAGATAAACAGCCTCTTTTCTTTTTAGCTGAAAATGTTAGCGGTATTTTAGCTGAAAAACACACCTTAGCTTTCACTAATATATTGAATCAATTTAGAAACATAGGTTACGAAGTTTCTTATCAACTTTTAAATGCTAATAGTTTTAGTGTACCACAAGATAGACAAAGAGTGATTATTGTTGGTTATCATCATAAAATAGGTGGTATTTTTGATTTTCCCAAACCTGTTAACTCTGGTTTAAATCTCAAAAATGCT
>CAZJTL010000198.1:0-9519 GCA_964548905.1 uncultured bacterium
CCGGTTCATCTGGATTCGCTTGTAGTGGTTGTAGTTCACTAATCAGTTCGCTGATGCTAGGGGGTGCAGGGATAAATGATGGTAACTTTGATTCTAGTGTTCTAATTTCAATGCGAATTGTATTTAAGACGGTGGGTAATAATTTAATCAGTTTTTGAAATTGGTCGATAAAAGGCGGTACGATAACTAGAAAAAAGAGAGTCGTAGTTAGTAAGGTAAAACAGACGGTTATCCACAAAGCTGCATTTCTTTTGACTCCGTAGTATTGGAGACGGCGAACTATTCTGTTAAGAGCAGTAGCTAAGACAACGGCTGTAAAGATTAGTAAAATTAGCAGTCTAATTTGCCAAAGAATGTAAAGTGAGAGGACAAGAATAAACAATCCAAACCACTGACCAAATTTCACCAGCTACCTCTCCGTTAGAAATAACAAAAAACTAGATTTAGAAGCGCTTATCTATTCTAGTTTTACTCATCTTTGGCGGCGATCGCTCTTTTGTAAACTTTAATTCAAAGGAAACAGGGAGATAACGTGACAAATGGCTGTAGCCCTTTGTGCCGATTCCTATGCGGGCGATCGCTATGTTTTTCGTTCCTGAAGAAACTTTTGAACCGACCGTATCGTCTCAATCTTTAAGTTAACTTCTTAAAGAAGATGCTTATTTTAGATGCTTATTTTCTAACAAGATAGATGATTTACTAGCTCGATCTAATTAAAGTAAATATTGACCATATTTAGTAAACAGTAAGCCATAAATTTATGTCACAAAAACTTAACCACACCAGAAATTTTGCTAACTCTTGCTTCAAGAAGATTAGTCTGTCTTTAGGTCTAGCTTTATGCGTAGGCGTTTCCTATGCTGAAGCTGTACCGACACTAAATCCTGCTAACCAACTTTTGAGTCAAGCTCCTGAAGATGTAATTATCAATCCCAATGGTTCTAGTTCCAATAGATCGACGACAGTTAATAGCAACCAAAGATTCACTTGCGAATCTAATAACGGTCAATATACAGTCATGTATCGTCCAGAAAGCCAGCCAAATCAAGCTTATCCTTGGGCTGTTCCTGGTACCATGGGCAATGGCTGGAGTCCAGAACGTAGGTGCGCTGAAATCAGCAGTCGTTTGGAGAAATACCGACCAGATGGCTTGATCGATCTGACTGTTGCCCGTGAAAATGGAGAAAATATTCTTTGTGTTACTACTGAAGCCGTTCCTGGCTGTAGAATTGTGCTGACAGTGCCTCGCGGACAAGATCCCACACAAACTCGCGATGCAGTCTTCCAGAACTTAACCGTCGCTGATAGTGGACAACAAACCCAAGGTGTCAACACCTATGCAGGTGGAGGAAATGATGCTCAAATGCTCAATCAGCTTCAAGGAGTTCTTGGTATAGGGAAAAAGCCTAATTCTTCTGAGGGAATTAACTTGAAGCCTTTCTTAGATCCCAAAGATGGCGGTACTGGCGATCGCCTTCAACCTCAAAATAAATCCAACTCTAGATTGTTGAAACCAAGTCTATTTCGTTAGTTAGGGACTAGGGGTGTAAGGGTGTAAGGGTGTGGGAGAAGTAATGAGTAATGAGTAATGAGTAATGAGTAATGAGTAAAAAACTTCCTCCTGCCTTCTGCCTTCTGGCTTCTGCTCCCTGCTTTTCAATGAACAATGAGCAATGAACGATCAACAAACAACAAATAAACTATTATCCACTCACCAATAAAGGCGCAGCATTTAATAATTTTTGGGTATAAGGATGTTGGGGATTGCTAAAAATATCCTTAGTATCGCCAATTTCGACAATTTTACCTGCATTCATGACCGCAATGCGATCGCAGAAAAACCTAGCAACCCAAAGATCGTGAGTAATAAATAAATATGTCAGATTTAATTGTTTTTTCAAATCCAACATCAACTCTAAAACTTGAGTCTGGACGGTTGCGTCTAGCATACTGACTGGTTCGTCACAAATTACTAGTTTGGGTTCGGTAATTAAGGCACGGGCGATCGCAATTCTCTGTTGTTGTCCTCCTGATAGTTCCCCTGGATAGCGACGATAATATTCTTGGGTAGGAGTTAAACCTACTCTTTCGAGCATTTGCTCTACTTTAGTTTTCGCCTCTGTTGCAGAAGCTAAATGATGAATTAATAAAGCATCCGCAATACTTTCTCCCACAGTCATCAAAGGATTGAGACAGGCATGGGGATCTTGAAAGATCATTTGGATTTCGCGGCGCTTCGATCGCATTTGCCCAGAAGAAAGTTTAGTTAAATCTTCGCCTAAAAATTCAACTGTTCCCGAAGTCGGCGAGATTAACTGTAAAATCGTCCGAGACAGAGTACTTTTCCCACAACCAGATTCACCTACTAACCCTAAAGTTTCCCCTGGATAAAGCTCAAAACTAATCTCATCAACAGCCTTAATTAGCTTCTTTTCCTTAGTAAAAAACTGCTGCACAAAATTACTCTCAAGAGTGTAATGCTGCTTCAAATTTTTCACCCTCAGAATAGGATTTTCCCCCTGTCTCCCCTGCTCCCCTGCTCCCCTGCTCCCCTGCTCCCTGCTCCCTGCTCCCTGCTCCCCTTCATGCATCAAAAGCGCTGCTTGCAACAAAGACTTAGTATAGGGATGCTGAGGTTGAGAGAGAACCGATTTAGCTGCGCCAATCTCCACCATTTTGCCATCGTACATCACCGCCACGCGATCGCAATATTTGCCGATCGTAGCTAAATCATGAGAGATCAACAGCAATGCCATATCTCTTTCACTGCACAAACGAGTCAATTCCTGCAAAATTTCCGAGGAAACGGTGACATCTAAACTAGTAGTAGGTTCGTCAGCGACAATGGCTTTAGGATTGAGTAATAAAGCTAGGGCGATCGCTACTCTTTGCCTCATTCCTCCACTAAATTCATGAGGGTATTGTCCCCAACGATTAGGAGGAATTTTTACCGCATCTAAAGCAGCGATCGCTCTTGCTTTAGCTTGAGTGCGAGATAAGTTTGGTTCGTGTGCTTTAAGCGTTTCCAAACAATGATCCCCGATCGTCATCAAAGGATCGAGACGAGTCATCGGATCTTGAAAAACGATCGAAACTACTTCCCCACGAAAACGCCTTAATCGTTCGGGATTGAGAGAGAAAAGAGATTCTCCATTAAATGTCACCTCTCCTTCCACTCGACTACCCCCAGGTAAAAGCCGCATTGCTGCCCTTCCCAGGGTCGATTTACCACAACCAGACTCCCCCACCAAACCCAGGCGTTCGCCAGCCTTCAGGCTAAAAGAAACATCATCTACAGCCCATTTATTTGTTGTATTGGGATAGCTGATTTTTAAATTTTCGACTTTAAAGAGTTCATTGTTCATGGTTCATTGTTCATTGAAAAAAAGGCACAAGGCAGAAGGAAAGTAGGAAGTAGGAAGTAGGAAGTAGGAAACAGCCAAGTAGGAAGTAGGAACCCCATAGCGGCTGTTAACTCATTACTCATTACTCATTACTCATTACTTCCCCTAAACCCTAAACCCCACACCCTACACCCTAGCCCCTAACCCCTAATCCCTAGCCCCTAACATTTGACAATACCCAATAATCTGAGTCAGGCGATCGACTATCGATCTTAGCCTGTGTTGCTGAGTTGTCGATTGTTTGGCAGAGCGAAAAAAGATCATTTCTGTCTCTAGTAGCTTGAAAGCTCGATATATTTCTGTGTGCAGCGATCGCCAGCGAGAGGCGGTTTCTTCGCTCAAGCTTTCGTCAGACAAAGAATTAATTCTCGTTTGAAAAAATTTTTGTGTTAATTGAAAATTATTTTGTATAGCGATCGCATCCAAATTGCTAGAATTAAAATTATTTTTCAACGCTATCAGCGTCTTCATAAATTCTTGATAAGCTTGACGGTGTAACTCAGGTAACATACATTACTGAATTAAGTTAAAATTTTGCTAAACAGTATTGACAAGGTTATCTTATTTCCATTGCAATTTTTTCTCTGGTTCGATAACTTTTTATAACAAAGGATTTTAGTCAAGCTCGATCGATTCCTAAGTTAACACTTGAAAAGCTTTATTGCTTTTCAAAAAAACTAGCAATCGTGTTGAAGTGGTCTAAAAAAAGGGTTAAGCCTGGGCTTCATCATTCAAGATAAGCTTAGCTTTAATAAAAAAGTCGTTTTTAAAAATTAATAAATTCCTTGCCCGCTATACAGCTCAACTGTATTCCCTTATTACTAACCATCTAGAGCTAGTTCTTATGAGTGCTACTACCTTAGTTGACGTTGACCAACCCAAAACCGAGTTACAACTTCCTACTTGGCTTCAAGAATGCCTACTCAAGCAAGCATCAGATGAAGGAGAAATTCCAGAAGAAGACACCTTAGTGTGCCAAGCATTTAATTTTGCCTATCAATTGCACGAAGGTCAATACCGAAAGTCAGGAGAACCTTACATTGCTCATCCTGTCGCTGTGGCTAGTTTACTCCGAGATTTAGGTGGTGACAGTGCTATGATAGCAGCAGGATTTTTACATGATGTAGTCGAAGATACAGATGTTACACCAGAGGAAATCGAGGAGCGCTTTGGTGTTAATGTTCGTCAGCTAGTAGAAGCAGTCACCAAGTTATCTAAATTTAATTTCTCTAGTAAAACCGAGCGTCAAGCTGAAAATTTCCGCCGCATGTTCTTAGCAATGGCGAAAGATATTCGTGTCATTGTGGTGAAACTCGCCGATCGCTTGCATAATATGCGTACTCTCGAACATTTAAGCGAAGAGAAGCAAAAACGAATTTCCTTAGAAACGATGGAAATTTTTGCACCTTTAGCCAATCGTTTGGGGATCGGACGGATCAAATGGGAATTAGAAGATCTCTGTTTTAAATATTTAGATCCAGAGGGCTATCGACAAGTACAATCTTTAGTAGCCGAAAAGCGCGGCGATCGCGAAGCAAGATTAGAAAAAGCGATTAACATGTTGCGAATGCGTTTAGAGGAGTTAGGGATCGAGGTAATCGAACTCAAAGGAAGACCAAAACATCTCTACGGCATTTATCAGAAAATGCAAACGCAGCAAAAGGAATTTCACGAAATTTATGATATCGCTGCCATTCGCATCATTGTCAATACTAACGAAGAATGTTATCGCGCCTTAGCTGTAGTCCACGATCGCTTCAAACCAATTCCAGGACGCTTTAAAGATTATATCGGCTTACCTAAACCCAATCGCTATCAATCTTTACATACTACCGTGGTGGGTTTAAATGGTCGTCCTCTGGAAGTGCAAATCAGAACCAGGGATATGCACCGCATTGCTGAATACGGGATCGCCGCACATTGGAAGTACAAAGAAAGTGGGACTAGTAGCTTTGCACCAACTGCTGAAGACGAAAAATTTACTTGGCTCAGGCAATTACTAGAATGGCAGAATGACTTACAAAATGCTCAAGAATATCTAGATAATCTTAAAGATAATCTCTTTGAGGATGATGTTTACGTCTTTACTCCCAAAGGAGACGTGGTTGCGCTAGCACAAGGATCGACCCCTGTAGATTTTGCTTACCACATCCACACCGAAGTAGGCAATCATATGAAAGGGGCGAGAGTGAATGGAAGATGGTCAGTCTTAGATTTTCCCTTGCAAAATGGCGATATAGTGGAAATTATCACCAGCAAAAACAGTCATCCTAGCTTAGATTGGTTGAATTTTGCCGTTACTCCTAGCGCTCGTAACCGCATTCGTCAATGGTACAAGCGATCGCACCGAGACGAAAATATAGCGCGTGGAAGGGAATTGTTGGAGAAAGAATTAGGCAAATGTGGTTTAGATGCTATTCTCAAGTCCAAACAAATGCAGACCGTAGCAGAAAAATGTAACTATCAAAATGTTGAAGATTTATTAGCTGCTGTCGGTTATGGCGAGGTGACTTTAAATCAAGTAGTCAATCGCTGGCGCGATATTATTAAAGCAGAGCAACAAGAGACTCTTAGCCCTACAGAAACAGAAGCCGAACTTATTGCCCAAACTCAAACCCAAATTCAAACTCAAAGCCGCAACCTATCTTCTTCTACTTCTAGTAAATCACCGATCGCTGGTGTGGAAGGAATGCTATATCACATTGCTGGTTGTTGCAAACCACTTCCAGGTGAAGCAATTATTGGTGTTGTCGGTCGCTCTTCTAAAGGAATTGCCATCCATCGCCAAGGATGTCAAAACGTGGAAAATGTAGAAGGAGAACGCATTATTCCCGTAAGCTGGAACCATAATAATAAGGATACGGGAAGACCACAAACCTATCCAGTCGATCTACAAATTGAAGCGATCGATCGTGTTGGTGTTTTTAAAGATATTTTAATCCGCCTAAGCGATCAATACATCAATGTTCGTAATGCAGATGTAAAAACAAAAACAGGTAAACCAGCTCTAATTTCTATAAGTATTGACGTGCGCGATCGCCAACAATTTGAATACACTATCAATCAGATTAAAAATATGAGCGATGTTTTAAATATTCGTCGCGTCAATGATGTAGAAGATAATTTTTGATTGTGGTTTTAACTAGAGCAAAGCAAGATTAAAGATTGTTGAGTAATTCTTCCCATCGTTCGATGTATTTAGTATAAGAAAACCTTTGCTCAAACAAAGATAAACCATTAATTGCTAGTTCTTGGCGACGATCGCGGTGGTTAATTAATTCAGTAATTGCTTGTGCTATGGCTGTGGCACTATAATCATCTGCAAGAATAGCAGTGCGATCGCTTAAGGTAGTGCTAATCTCTCCTGCTTTGGTGGTAATCACAGCACAACCACTAGCTAAGGCTTCTAGAATTACAATTGGCTGTGCTTCTACAGGATAGCGAGTAGGAAGCACAAAAATATGTGCCGAGCGAAATAATTTGGCTTTCTCTTCTCCAACTGCGCCGTTAACCCAACGCAAACGCACACGATCGCTGCTATTAATTGATGCAATTTGTTGTTCGAGCCATTCTTTTGCATCATCGGGATTGGGAAAACGAGGATTATCTTCTTTGCGATCTGTGATTTTGCCACACAAGATTGCTTCAATATTGGTATCGGTTGTTGCTGCTAATTTGGAGATGGCTTCAACAAAATCAAGGTATCCTTTGGTTTCAATTAAAGTACTTAAATGCAAAATTTTGAGTGGTCGATTGCTTTGTTGTTTTTGTTCTACTTCTTGAGTGGTAATGGATTCTAATAAGCAAGTATTATCGACAATGACAATTTTGGACTCAGGAAGACCCAGTTCGATTAGCTTGTGGCGGTGATTGGGACCAAGAATGCTAATATACCTGGCTGCTTTAGTAATTTGACGCAGTAATTTCGCCTCTAGACAATCTGAAGACCAATTTAAAAATAAACTACCATTGAGGGCAATTACACCTAATTTGGACAGGGGGAGAAAGCTTCTCATCAACAAAGGAAAGCCTTCACGAACTAGGGCTATTATGGTGAGTCCCAAACCACAGTAGACTATTTTATTGCTGAAAGCTGCTAGAGTTTGCTGAATGCCACAGATACATAATTTACCTAGAAAACTAAAGATCGCGCCCTTTTCTTCACCAACGCGATCGAGAGAAGGGGTATGTACTTCTTCTACTTGCCAACCTTTTTCTCTTAAACCTTGCAAGAGCATTTCTATAGCAAATCTTTGACCTGAAAAGCCTGTACCAATAGCATAGACGGCGATAATTGATTTAGTCAGATTTTTCACTATATAAATCTTCACCCGAACCTGATATCAATCCCAGTTTACTTCGCACTCCTGCCAATTTGTAAGCGATTCTCGATTCTCAATCCAGGATTGAGGAATACCTTCAAAACCAACTTTGAGCGCCACAATGCCCCCAACGATCGCACAGGTAGTATCGCGATCGCCACCCTTGTTAATAGCCCAGCTTAAGAGTTTCCGCAATAATTTTAGCGCTTCTATCCCAATCAAAATAAGTAATAACCCGATCTATATCAGTTTGTCCTACCCTTTGTCGATTTGATAAGATCTTTTCTAATTCTTCTGCCCAAATTTGAGCATCAAAATGCTCGAATACAGTCGCCCCAAACTCTTTAAATTGAGTCAAGGCAGTATTGGCATTAATTAAAACAGGAGTTCCTTGAGATAAAGACTCAATCACAGGGATACCAAATCCTTCAAAGATAGAAGGGAAAATAAATGCTGTCGCCCCTCGATATAAAGAGGGTAAATCTTTGTTGTTTACTCGACCGAGAACAAGAATATCCCGTGCATATTTACTTTGACGCATTTGTTGGTAAAAATCCGAACTTTTCCAAGATTCACCACCTGTAACCACTAACTTAACTGGATTGGAATTAGAGCGATCGAGTTCTCGATAGTTCTCGTATACTTTGAGAAGAAATTGTAAGTTTTTTTTCGGCTCGAAACTACCGACGTGAAGGAAGTAAGGATTATCGCCTAAAGTTACTCCATTAATCGTTTCTGGTAATGGCGCTAGTTGTTTGAAAATATCAGATAAAGCATTCGGCGCAACTACAATTTTTTCTCTAGCAATACCAAATTCTTTAGCGATATCATCGGCGGTGAAATCAGAAACTGTAAAGACGCGATCGGCATTTTTGACAGCTTTAGGTAGATTTTGCATAGTAATTCTACCTCGCCAAGAAAGATATTCTGGGTTGTGCCATGCGCCAATATCATGAACAACAACAGCGTACTTGCATCCAGCGAATTGTTTGGGAAGAATAATATTAGGAAAGATAAAATAGTCTTCTGGATTGGCTTCAAGTCCAAACAACCAATTATTCCAAAGAATATCCCTTAAAATAGCATTGACACTACGAGCAAAACCCTTTCTACCCACTGTACTAAATGGACAAGAAATGGGAACAACTTCTAGGGTTTGAGACAGTCTCATGAGACGATGACAGATTTCCCAACAATAGACAGCCGAACCTGCAAAAGTATTGGCTAAAGTACTCAGATCGAAATATATTTTTTGATGCATCGTCTTTTTAATATCCTTGTCTCTGAGCTACTTTTAATACGTCTGAATATTATAGCTTGACAGTTTCTGCTCAAGATCCCTGTCAACCACCTAGAAATTTAATTTTACCTATCTACTTCCCTACTCCCTACTCCCTGTTATTGACAGCAACGCGATCGCTTCTGTGGTTTTTACTTGCTCGCTTTTCAACCAGTACAATGCCTGTACCCTTTCTTTGACTCCTTGATGTTCAGTTAATTTGAGTAGTTCTTTTAACTCATCGACTGTTTCGGTGATTTCTATTTTGATTACTCCACTCATCAGCCTCTTTTTCAGTTATTTCTGCCTCTTTATTTGTAGCATTCTTTTTCGTATTTCATATTAGTAGTTTCCTGCTTCTGTCCCTGTTGGTCGCGATAGAATTCGCTATGTGCCAATAGTACACTAGCACAACGACCATCTTCAGAGAGACGAACATCAGTAGCGGTATTGCCAGAGATAACAACGGTATTAGTAATCATGGTAATTTTTTCCTTGTAGAATTGTTCTACTG
>CAZJTL010000199.1:0-9470 GCA_964548905.1 uncultured bacterium
TAATCTCTCTTATTTGTTACTACTTAAACTCGGAGAGTGACAAAAGAGGGTTATCAGTTATCAGCTTTCAGCTTTCAGTTATCAGCTTTCAGTATCAGCAGTAGGGGCAACCGCAAGTGGATTGCCCTTTCAGTTAGCTGCTGACGGCTGACGGCTGACGGCTATTCCTAACGGCTGATTGCCATAAACAAATCAATTGTCTTTTTTCGCCTTTGCCGAAGTTTTAGTTGCAGTTTTGGTTTTGGTGGATTTACTGGTAGTGGATTTAGCAGTAGATTTAGTTTTTGATTTGGTAGTTGATTTACCAGTTGATTTTTTCGTGCCAGCTTTAGCATTTAAAAGCTGTAGCGCTTTTTCTAGGGTCATGCTTTCTACGGTTTCACCTTCGGGAATGCCAACGTTGGTTTTGTTGTGCTTGATGTACTTGCCGTAAGGGCCTTCGTAGATGTTGACGGGTTGATTATCCTGGGGATGATTACCCAGTTCTCTGAGAGCTTGTTTGCTGCTAGAACGAGCGCCACGAGAGCGTTTTGGTTGAGCGAGTAATTCTAAGGCTCTTTCCAAACTAACAGTTATTACGTCGTCTTCAGCTTTGAGGGAACGATAATCTTGACCATCTTTACCGCGATCGAGTACTACATAAGGGCCAAAACGCCCTAAACCAGCTTTGATCTTATCTCCTGTTTCTGGATGAACACCCAACAGACGAGGTAAAGATAGTAAACCCACTGCCATAGCCAGAGTTACTTGTTCTGGAGTCACTCCTTTGGGAAGAGAAGCTTGTTTGGGTTTTTTGTTTTCCTCTGTTTTTTCACCCAGTTGAATGTAGGGACCATAACGACCAGTTAAGAGATAGATCGGTTCTCCTGTCTCTGGGTGGAATCCTACCTTATCTGGCCCTTCTAATTTTTGCTTAATTACTAGTTGAATTTGTTCGGGATTCAAGTCAGCAGGGGTTAAATCAAGAGGTAGAGAGGCGGTGACAGCACCATCTCCATTTTGGGTTTCTACGTATGGCCCGTATTGTCCAATTTTAATGGTTGCTCCATCTAGATCTTCGAGTAAGACAGTTTTGGCAGAACCAGGATCGATTTGACTTTCTCTGACTTTAACCTGATTTTCTAGTCCACTCTCACCTAAGTAAAATTTTTGCAGATAAGGCAGCCATTGAGCTTCTCCCGTCGCTATTTCGTCGAGAGTTTGTTCCATTCTCGAAGTAAAACCATTATCGACTAGATCGGGGAAATGTTCTTCTAGCAAACTGGTGACAGCAAAGGCTGTAAAGGTGGGAGTGAGAGCCTTATTACGTAGAATCGCATAGCCGCGATCGATAATTGTGCCGATAATGCTGGCATAGGTACTCGGTCTGCCAATTCCTTCACTTTCTAAGGTTTTGACCAAAGAAGCGTCAGTATATCTGGCTGGTGGTTGAGTTTCATGACCGACTGGTTCTAGTTTTTTGCACTCAGGGCGATCGCCTACTTCTAGTGCTGGTAAGATGATTTCTTGGTCTTCTAAAGCTGCTTCTGGGTCGTCAGAACCTTCAACGTAGGCGCGGAAAAAACCAGGAAAGTCGATTCTTTTACCAGAAGATCTGAAGCCTGCATCTTCAACATCGATATTGACTACAATTTGAGTCAATCTAGCTTCAGCCATCTGGGAAGCTACTGTACGCTTCCAAATTAGGTCATAGAGCGATCTTTCTGTCCCTGTTAGAGGAGTTTCTTGGGGAGTGCGAAAACTGCTTCCTGCGGGGCGAATTGCTTCGTGTGCTTCTTGTGCGCCTTTGGATTTGGTGCTGTATTGGCGAGGTTTGGGACTGAGGTATTCTGTCCCGTATTTTTGCTCTACACAGCTTCTAGCCGCCGCGATCGCCTGTTCTGACAAATGCACGGAGTCGGTACGCATGTAGGTAATATAACCCTGTTCGTAGAGCTTTTGAGCCACACTCATGGTTTCTCTGGCGGAGATTCCCAGCTTGCGATTCGCTTCTTGTTGCAGAGTGGAAGTAGTAAAGGGTGGGGCGGGTTTGCGAGTGGTGGGTTTTTCTTCAGTTTTACTGACGCGCCAGGTTTTATCGATGAGACGATCTTTGAGGGCGATCACTTCTGCTTCGTTGAGTAAAACTACATCTCGACCTTGAGCAATTTTTCCAGTTGCAGAATCAAAATCACTACCCGTAGCGATTCTTTTTCCGCCCAAAGTGATTAACTTAGCTTCAAACTTGCTTTTTTCTTTGGCTAGCAGTGCTTTTAAATCCCAGAACGAGCCAGATCGGAAAGCGCGACGTTCTCTTTCTCTTTTGACCAAGAGACGCACAGCTACAGATTGAACCCTTCCCGCCGATAAACCTCTGGCAATTTTTTTCCACAATAGGGGTGAAACAGTGTAGCCTACCAAACGATCTAAAATTCTTCTGGTTTCTTGGGCATGAACCAAATTTTCATCAACATTGCGGCAATCTTTGAGTGCTTTTTGAATTGCTTCGCGAGTAATTTCGTGAAACACCATCCGTTTGGTTGGCACTTTTGGCTTCAGTAATTGTAATAAGTGCCAGCTAATGCTTTCTCCTTCCCGATCTTCGTCAGTGGCAAGAATTAATTCTGAAGCCTCAGTCAAGGCTTTTTTGAGTTCTTGAACGACTTTCTTTTTTTTCTTAGGAATAACGTAAAGAGGTTCAAAATTATTGCTGACATTGACTGCTAAAGTAGCCCAAGGTTGACCTTTGTATTCGGCGGGAACTTCATCAGCAGAAGAGGGGAGATCGCGAACATGTCCCATCGATGCTTCTACACGATAACTTGAAGGCAGATAGTTTCTGATGGTACGTGCTTTAGTAGGGGATTCGACGATGACCAGAGTTGACATAACTAATAAAGCGGTAATATAGCAATTAAGTAGTCGGACAAAATTAAATTTATAGGTGTAGGCAGGGAGCAGGGAGCAGGGAGCAGGGAGCAGAAATATAAAGTGTGTGTTAATTTTGCCTACCTTGTTATCTTTAACTATGATTGAAACAAATCAATCTTTGTCTACATACTTAAGATTCTTAGTGGGTTAATTTTGACATATCTTTTCAGAGATTTGTTTTCTTCCAACATACCCATATTTGTTAGCATTTGTTTCTTTAATATCAAAGATAGTCTTTTTTAAATGCTCAATAATTGAGGCAGATTGCAGGGTACAATCCTTTGTAAAGCTTTTTTGAAAGATTCGGTGAGAGCCATTGTTCAGTTAGTTAATTAAACACTTATGGATTTTTCTAGTAATATAGCTTCCCAACTTAATGCAAGCACCATTTTGCCAGAAGGTATAGTAATTATTACTTTAATGGTAATTTTGGTGGGCGATTTAATTGGCGGGCGAAGTTCTTCTCGCTGGTTGCCTTATGGAGCGATCGCGGGTCTTCTCGTTGCCATTATCGCCCTCTATCTGCAATGGGATACTCCCGATCCTAATGGATTCCTTGGCGCTTTTAGCGCGGATAATTTAAGCATTGTTTTTCGAGGTATTGTTGCTCTTTCTTGTGCAGTAACGATTTTAATGTCTGTACGCTATGTAGAGCAATCAGGTACTTCTTTGGCTGAGTTTATTGGTATTATGCTGACCGCTACTTTAGGCGGAATGTTTCTCTCAGCCGCTAACGAACTAGTTACTATCTTCATCTCTTTGGAGTTGTTGAGTATTTCCTCTTACCTGATGACTGGTTATATGAAGCGCGATCCTCGTTCCAACGAAGCGGCTTTGAAATACTTGTTAATTGGGGCTTCTAGTTCGGCAATTTTCCTCTATGGAGTCTCCTTACTCTACGGTTTGTCGGGAGGCGAAACAAATCTTAACGCGATCGCTACCAAAATTACCGATCCCAATGGTGGTCAATCTTTGGGATTGGCGATCGCCCTGGTATTTGGGATCGCTGGAATTGCTTTTAAAATTTCTGCGGTTCCCTTTCACCAGTGGACTCCAGATGTATATGAAGGCTCTCCTACTCCAGTAGTCGCTTTCTTGTCTGTAGGTTCTAAAGCTGCTGGTTTTGCTCTAGCAATTCGTCTGTTAGTAACAGCATTTAATCTGGTTACAGAACAATGGCATTTTATTTTTACTGCTTTAGCAATTCTCAGTTTGGTTTTGGGGAATGTTGTTGCCTTAGCTCAAACTAGCATGAAACGGATGTTGGCTTATTCGTCGATCGCCCAAGCTGGTTTTGTCATGATTGGAATGACGGCGGGAACTGATGCTGGCTACTCTAGCATGATTTTTTACCTCCTCGTCTATCTATTCATGAACTTGGGTGCTTTTACCTGCGTTATTTTGTTCTCTCTCCGCACGGGAACCGATCAAATTAGCGAATATGCAGGTTTATATCAAAAAGATCCCCTGCTAACTCTTTGCTTGAGTATCTGTCTGCTATCTTTAGGCGGAATTCCACCTTTAGCTGGCTTTTTTGGTAAAATTTATCTGTTTTGGGCAGGCTGGCAAGCTGGACTCTATGGCTTAGTACTACTCGGTTTAATTACTAGTGTGATTTCGATTTACTACTACATCCGCGTTGTCAAGATGATGGTAGTTAAAGAACCTCAAGAAATGTCTGATGTAGTCAAAAATTATCCTGCTATTCGTTGGAACTTACCAGGAATGCGCCCTTTACAAGTTGGGTTAATTATCTCGGTAGTAGCTACTTCTTTGGCGGGAATTTTATCTAATCCCTTATTTACTCTAGCTAACGATTCTGTCACCAGTACCCCTATTTTACAGGCTGCTGTAGTTGCTCATCCTGTGGCTAAGGTGACAAATCAGGTATCGACTCTCGATCGCCTGGGACGAAATTAAACTGCGATCGAAGTTAATATTAATAAGTTAGAGGGGTGAGAGTAATACTTCCACCCCTTTATTTTTTTGAGATATACACTACTTTATAGTCGATCGATTAAGAATCAATAAGTAGGTTTTGACAAACGGATTTAGGATTAGTCGTTATCGGTAATTTTTATCATACCAGGGCGATCGCCTGCATGGAATATGTACACTTAGTACAATAAAATTAAACTATTCTAGGTCAGTTTAATTAATGAATGTACACCGTATCGAAACTTCTCTTACTGAAAACGGCAAGCTATCACTACAAAATTTACCTTTTAAAAAAGGTGATGAAGTAGAAATAATTATTCTGGAACGAAGTCCATCCAAAACTAATTCTAATTCCTATTCATTGAGAGGAACAGTTATTCGTTATGACGATCCTTTTGAATCTGCTACTTCTCCTGATGATTGGGAAGTATTGCAATGATCGTTCTCGATACTCATATCTGGATTTGGTGGGTTAATGATAGCTCGCAACTGACCGAACAACATAACAAATGGATACAAGATTATCAATCTCAAAGATTGGGTATTAGCATTATTTCTTGTTGGGAAGTAGCTAAGTTAGTAGAAAAAAATCGATTAGTTTTATCTATTTCAGTTGATGAATGGCTAAAAGAAGCTTTGGCTTATCCAGGGGTGCAGTTACTAAGTTTAAATGTTCCCATTGTAGTTCAATCTACTCAATTATCAGGATTTCACAACGATCCTGCCGACCAAATTATTGTTGCTACTGCCAAAGTTTATAAATGTCCTTTACTAACGGCTGATACAAAAATTCTTAATTATTCTGATGTAGAAACTTTAAAATAAATTGAATAGAAACTAAGCTTTAGACATTAATTGCGATCGATTCCTCTCAATCTCTCTCATCGCATACAGAATGACTTAATGAAGCTGAGTTGACAGCGATCGCTTGTAGGTTAGTTTAAAAGCGTGTCATTGCGCTTAACTCGAATTATAGTTAATAGCGCTTGCCTTCCTTCGATTTGAGCGATCGACGAAGCTTTATCTATGATTGAATCATTCCCATCTTACAAGCTGCTGTAGTTGCCCATCCCGTAGCTAAAGTAACCAATCAGGTATCGATCTGTTTTCAAAAATTTTATGTTACATTTTATATGAATGTACAAATTATAATAAATGTACATTTTGTACAAAATCAAAACAAACCGACATGATTGCAGTCAGCGCAACTGAAGCACGTAATAACTTTTTAGAACTCATCAATCGTGCTGGCTATGGGAAAGAAAGAATTCAGATCGAACGTCACGGTAAACCAGTAGCAGCAATTATTAGCTGTGAAGATTTAGCACGTTTAGAAGCTTTAGAAGATGCTATTGAATCTGCTGCTTTGAAAGCAGCAATGAGCCAGAGTGAAGGATTTATTAGTATTGAAGAACTTTTAAGCGCTCGACCTTTGCAAGAATGAGCGATCGATATCTATTATTAATCGATAAATCTGTCGCCAAACAATTACAAAAGTTTCCCGCTAAACAATACAAGCAAGTAGTTTCAAAGCTTTTATCTTTAGCGTCTATTCCTAAACCGCAAGATTGTAAAGCACTTAAAGGAGTAGAAGGAGGCTATCGTGTTGATAGTGGAGAATACCGTATTCTTTACTATCTTATAGAACCAGTAGGCGAACAGAGAGGACAGGTTCAGATTTTCCGTGTAGGTAAGCGAAATGATGATGAAGTGTATCGCAATCTTTGAAATAGTTATAATTTGATTCTTAATTCATCCTACACGAAAGGTATTCAACATTATTTTGATTTTCACTGAGCGTTAAAAATCCCAATTTATAATTATTGAATAATATTTCCAATTTAAGACAATGAGTTACACCATTGATGTGAGAGCTTTTACCGATTTTATTAGCGATCGCGCCCTACAACAATTGTGTCGTGAAAATCCCGAATTGAGATTTGAAACCGATGCCAAAGGTAAATTAATTATTATGTCCCCTACAGGAAGCGAAAGCGGAAAACGCAATGGAGATTTATTTGGGCAAATTTGGTATTGGAATCGTCAAAATAAACGAGGAGTTGTATTTGATTCTTCCACTGGTTTCAAGTTATCTAACGGTGCGACTCGATCGCCTGATGTTAGTTGGATTGCGATCGAGCGCTGGAATAGCTTAAGCGAAGAACAAAAAAGAGGGTTTGCACCGATCGATCCTGATTTTGCGATCGAATTGGTGTCTCCCACAGATAGTTTGGAAGATCTACAGCAGAAGATGAGCGAGTATATCAGTTGCGGAGTCAAACTCGGTTGGTTGATTAATCCCGATGCCAAAGAAGTAGAAATTTATCGCCTCGATCGAGATAAACAAGTAATTAGCAATCCTACTAGTTTATCTGGTGAAGAGTTATTACCAGGATTAACTTTAGATTTATCAGAGATTTTTTAGGAATAAGTAAACTTATGTATCATTTGAAAACACTTGAAATAGAAAGTGATAAATTAGTAATTGAAGCCTAACAAGCTTCCCTGACAGAGATTACAGCTCTTGTCCACATTCAATTTAGGAGATCGAAAAAGCTGTTTAACTTTAATTCTGTCTCGTGCAATAACAACGGTAACACTCAACTAAAACGCTGATATTTTCTCAATTGGAAATCAGGGAGATATCCTGCTGGATAATTTGCTTCGGTGGAACTCCAAATTGAGTTAATTAGAAGAGAAAATCTCTCAGTGAGTTTAGCTTGGGTGTTATTGTTTTGAAGAATTTTTTATTTCCCTTCCAATTGTTTCTTAAGCGCTTCAAGACTTGCCCAGCGATTATCTATGGTTGGTTGTTTATTTTTGGTCTTTTGTTCGATTCCTTGACAGTCTTCACCACAAATTTGACGAATGGGCATAGCTAGAGACAAATTTTCATACAACCAAGCTTCAGGCTCAAAATAGCCATCGGGAGGCAGTTGTTCTGACAAGTCTTCTACTTCAACCTCTCTTTCCAATTTACCGAAACTAGTTGAGTCTAATTCTTCTTCGAGCCAAATTATTTCCGAAAGATCTACAGAAAGTTTGTGATTGTATTGTTTGAGACAGCGATCGCAAGTTAAAGTAACAATCGTTTCTGCCTTGGCTGTAACTTCGATATAAGTACCACAGTGTTGAATCACTAAATTTCCGCGCACGGGGGTTAAGGTACTTAAGTTAGAAATAAAATTATCGATCTCAATTTGCTCTTTCTTTTGCGGTGCTTTCAGCAGTTGAGGAATAAAAATGGGTTTCATAGACTGGTGACTGGTGACTGATGACTGGTGAGCGAGAAGCGGAGGAGCGGAGAAGCAGAGAAGCGGAGGAGCAGAGGTAGACAAGGAAGAGTTATCAATGCTCTATGAGCCATGAACCATGAACATTTACGTACGTAATTTGATAATAAGACGGCGATCGGGTTCTTGTCCTCTACTTTCAGTCTCTAAATCTTCAGCATCTTTTAAAAAGGTGTGAATTTGTCTTCTTTCTGCTGAGGATAAAGATTTAAGTGCTACTTCTTCTCCTGTTTCTCTTACTTGTTGAGCTGCATTTTGAGTAAGCTCAAATAGTTCTCTGTAGCGACGATGGCGATAGCCGTCAATTTCAATATTAAACGAACCTTGTAAGTTATCTTCAACATTGATATTTAGCAAAGTATTGGCTAGATATTGAATTGCATCAATATTTTCACCGCGATCGCCAATCAAAGTTTGAATTTGTTCTGGTGTCAAGCTACTTTCATCGATGAATAGCCAGCAGGAGTTAGGATCGCTCTGTAATTCTTCAATCTCGATTTCTCCTGTTTTTACAACCGCAGGAATACCCATCAGGCTTAAAAGTTCTTCTAACCATTGTTGCCCTCTCTGGATTTGCTGGTCTATCATAATTATTTGTTTTTAGTTATTGGTTATTGGTTTTTGGTCGCTCAGTTTTCAGTAGCGATCGCTTAAAAATAAAATTTTAGAAGCTGATAAAAGAATAACCAATGGCTTTCAACCATTGGTTACGATAGTTCTTTAATCTTAAAGATTAGCCAGAAGGTTTTTCTTTCTTCTTAGTAGATTTTTTGGGTTCAAAAGGAAGAGTTTGTCTGCCTTTTTCTGCTTTTTCCTGTTCTGCGACAATTTTTTGCAGATTTTCAGGTAAGGGTTCTCGCATCAAAATGAAGGTTTGGGCTGTCTGGAAAATATTAGCAACCAGAATGTACATCAGTACTCCAGCCGGCAAGGGAAAGAACAGAAACATACCACTAAAGATAAGTGGTGTTAGTTGGTTAACAGTTTGTTGTTGTTGAGCTTGATCCCCAGAATTAGAACCACCAGAACCTGTAAGCTGCTGGTTGAGATATAAGCTCAAACCAAAGCACAATACCATGATCAAAATATCCCAGTTGATCTTGCCATCTGGATCGACTGCACCAACACGTCCCAAGGCTTTGATAAACAGGAATCCTTTGTCAGCAGCCAAACCTGGAATTTTTCCTTGAACAGTGACTTCTCCAGGTTCAAGAGCTTCGATCGTGCCGTCTTCATAAATTTTGACTCTCTCTGCTCCTTTGGTGACTTCCCATTGGGGTGTCAGGTTACTTTCTGGATCGTCAGTAACTAATTTCTCGAACGCTTTAC
>CAZJTL010000200.1:0-9394 GCA_964548905.1 uncultured bacterium
CTACTTACATAGATTTGGGTGATGTTTGGCTGGTTCATGCAGGAGTCGATCCCGAACTACCGATCGAAGCTCAAAATTCGGATCAATTTTGTTGGATTAGAGACGAATTCCACGGTATGAACGAACCTTATTTTAAGGATAAATTAATCATTACAGGTCACACTATTACTTTTACTCTTCCAGGGATCAAGCCAGGACAAATAGCGGCTGGAGTGGGTTGGTTGGATATTGATACTGGTGCGTATCATCCTAATAGTGGTTGGTTGACTGGATTAGATCTCACCCAAAATAAAGTCTATCAAGTTAACGCGAAAGAACTTACTGTCAGAACTCTACCACTGAAAAGAGCAGTTGCTCAAGTGGAAATTGCCAAGATATTTTCAAAACGATCTAAGCGTAGAGCCTAATTTATTAGCAGGAAGATAGTAAGTAAATCAAGCCAATTTACTCTTTATTCTCTGACTTTTGGCTAGGTAACGTTGAAGAGAAAGCAAACAACTATGAACTCAATAGATCGCACTGCTACTGATAGTTTTGAAGTTAAAAATATTACCCAATTTTGGCAAGAGCTGTTCTTTTTCTGATTTTAATTGCAGCTTTTGAAGAATTTTTTTGGTGTCTAAAATTTCTGCTAATAGTTCTCGATCTTGAGAGGGATTGTTTCTCTCAATTAACGAGTTCAGATCTGCCTCAGCCAGAGAGTATTGAGATAAATGTAAATATACTCTTGCTCTCAGAAGCAAAATTCGGCAAATTTCATCCAATAAATCTTCACTCAAACTTTTCTTTAAAAGAATTGTCAGCGTTTTTGATAATTCAGAAATTGCCTCTTGCCAAGAAAAACGCTCAATATAAATCAAGCTTAAGTAGTAGTGACCAACTAAACTATCTGGAAAAATATCGACAAGATGCCGAAAAGAATTTTCTAGCTCAGCATAAGATTTACCTTGGCTAAGTTCAGAACATAAAAATTCAAAACAATTATCTACCTTCATAAACATAAAATCGCTCGCAATTGCTAAAGAATCTAAGTAGAATCGTTTGACTTAATCTTTTGCTTGACAAATAGCTACGACTTATTCAGAAGGAGAGAGTTTATACTCACTCACACTTACAAAAATAATACTATCAGTTTAGTATTATTTGAGTTGGTAAAATGCATACTAAAGCACTTTTAGCAGATATTTTTTAAGCAAACGATACATTCATAGATACTACGTACATATCTATAAATTTATGCACTGAATCTCAAACCCAAAGCTAAGCTATTCCAGATCTAAATTGCACAATGCATTTTCCTTCTGCCTTCTGCCTTCTTGCACTAGACGTGAGAGTGCCAAATCCGCTACGATGTACTGGTCATTCTCTGAGTCTAGTGGCTGTCCGCAAGATTTGCCCCGCTAGCATAGCAGCGCCAAAACCATTATCGATATTAACTACACCAACACCAGTAGCACAAGAATTGAGCATAGTTAAAAGCGGCGCTACACCTCCAAGACTAGCACCATAACCAATACTAGTAGGAACCCCAATTACGGGACAATCTGCCATCCCTGCTACTACACTTGGAAGTGCGCCTTCCATTCCAGCCACCACAATCAAAACATCAGCGCGATCGATGACGTGACGATGGCTTAAAAGGCGATGAATTCCAGCTACACCAACATCCCAAAGACGTTCTACTTGCAAACCGAACAGTTCAGCAGTAACAGCAGCTTCTTCTGCAACTGGTAAATCCGCAGTACCAGCAGTAAGTATAGAAATTAAACCAGGATGGAGAATCTGGGATCGAGAACTGCCAATAGAGGCAATCCGAGCGATCGGATAATAGACTAAACCAGGGATTTTTTCTTGTAGTTGTTCGGCGACATCTGGTTCAATGCGAGTTGCTACGATCGCAGGCGCACGATCGCGCATTGCTTCCATAATTCGGATAATCTGTTCTGGAGTTTTTCCCAGTCCCCAAATAACTTCTGGGAAACCCGTTCTTAATTGACGATGGAGATCGATTTTAGCGAAATCTTCCACTTCTTCAAAGGGAAGATGTTTGAGCTTTTCTTGGGCGATCGCTACGGAAATTTCTCCTTTGGCAACAGCTTCAAGCAATAATCGTAAAGTGTGAGGTTGAGTCATTTATCTAATCTCGATCGCAGCTTGGTTGACTGCAATGGCAATGTGGCTGGTTTTGCCTGGATTGTTGGGTTCAGGTCTAGCAACTAAAATTAGCTTGACGTAATCGCTTTGAAGTTTGCCAGCACGTAGACTGGTTTGTAATTGTTGAGTAATATCGAAGCTTAAAGGTTTGTCTGGGAATAAAGTCGATGGATTGATTATTCCTACGGACAACCCTTGTAACTGATAGTATGTCTCATGTGTAACGTCTCCTTTGGGCGGATTTTCGGCAATTATTAAAGCGATCGGAACTTGACTGAATTCAAGTGCCTGCGCTTGTAATCTCAGTGTAATTTGTTTGGCTTTTAGTAAGCGATCGACATATTCATCTAATCTCCAAAATAGATAGGCGGTTTGAGCGCTATTACTAGACTCAATCGATACAATCACAGGATCGGGTCGCCAAATCATTCCACCAAAAGAATCGATCGAAGCAGAACCGCTTGCGGGTAGTTGTAGCTGTGCTGGTTCGCTAGCAATAGCTGTTGCACTAGCGATCGCTGTCACGATCAAAGCAAGACTAGTACGAATTAAGGCATGATGCATGGGGCATAGGGAAAGTATCGGAAATAATTTTACTCGATTTGGCATAAAAATTTTGAGGGGAGCATATTTAAGATCTAACCAAACTCAGGCTAATTTTTCACTCAAATCGAAGATTTTGCTGAGATTAAGACCAGGTTAAACTAAGCGTTTTTATGAAAAAGTTTTAATTTGTACCTCACAAATTCCTCAGATTTTTAGTTTAACCTCTAGTAAATGACGCAGGAGGGATCGCAAAGATGGAATCTAGAAAAATTTCCCGATTAATTGGCTTTTTGAAGAAAGAGCTGGCACTTCCTGATGCGGAAATTCAACTCGCGCTCAAGCAATCGGAACAAACTTCCAACTTTTTACCGATCATCCTCTGGCAATACGGTTTGGTGACACTGAATCAGCTAAACCAAATTTTTGAATGGTTAGAAAAGAATTTTTCTGTGGAAATTTAAATACAATACACCTGCTATCCGTTGATTAAAAAATCTGTGTGAGAACCAGATAGCGATCGCAACTCTTCGAGAGAACCTTGTTGTTGCAATTGACCGTTTTCTAAAAAAACAATCCAGTCAGCGCGATTAATCACACTGGGACGATGGGTAATCACGATCGTGGTTTTACCAAGACGAGAAGATAGAAGCTGATCTAATATTTGAGCTTCGCTAACAGGGTCGAGAGAACTAGTAGATTCATCTAAAATTAAGATAGATGGATTAGTGGCGATCGCACGGGCAATAGCTAATTTTTGTTTTTGTCCTCCAGAAATATTCGCTCCAAACTCACCTAAGATGGTTTGATAACCGTCGGGAAGCTGCTGAATAAATTCATCTGCACCTGTAAGTTTACAAGCAGCTACAATTTCTTCAAAACTTAAGTAAGGATAGCTAAAGCGAAAGTTATCGAGAATCGATCGACTCCAAAAATGAGGTTCTTGAGGAATTAAGACTACCTGTCGGCGCAAGCATTCTAAAGAGATATCTTTTTGAGAATAACTACCGAAACAGATACTACCAGTTTCCATTGGGTCTAAACTAGCAATCAACTTAGCTAAAGTACTTTTTCCACAGCCAGATCTGCCGATCAATGCTGTCACTTTACCACCAGGAATAGTCACAGAAAAATTATCAAATAATTCTAGTCGTCCAGGATAGTAATATTTAATTTTGGTGCAGATAATATCGCGATCGGCAGCAATTTCAATCCAGGGTTTAGTATCGTCATCAACTTCTGGTGTAGCTTCAATAACTTCGGTAAGTCGTTGGATAGCAGTTTGAGAGAAAGTAAAGCGATCGAGAAAACCAATTAAATAATTCACCAGCTCAGTAAAATTATTATTCATGGCGTAGAAGGCTAATAGCTGACCGATCGATAGTTGGCGATCGATGACTAAGCTGCTACCAAACCAAAGCACAGCGATCGTCCCAATTCCCGAAACTAATTTAGAAATAAAACCATTTAAAATAATAATTTCGATCGTGCGAAAGCCAAGATTAGCGATCCGACCGAAACGACTTTGTAATTCTTCCCAAGCTTGAGGTACAGCGTTGCTAGTTTTTAATGTAATCGCACCTTTGAAAGTCTCTACTAAAAAACCTTGGTTTTCTGCATCGGTAACTAAAAAGCTGCGAGTTTTTTGCTTGAGAGTAGGATAAGACAAAATTACAGGAAGAGTCATTAACGAAGTTATAATTACAGCGATCGCAGTTAATTGAAGGCTATAAAACAGCATTAAACCCAATGAAATTAAGCCGATAAAGACTTGACTGGGTAAGGCGATCGCTGTCTGAGAAATCAACTGATTAATTTCCTGAATGTCTTGTAGGCGACTAACTACTTCCCCACTACGCCGCGTTTCATAATAACTGAGGGGTAAGCGTAAAATTTGCCTACCAAATTCGAGGACTAATTCTAATTTGAGACGTTGAGCAAAATGAGCAATTAATTTAGATTGGACTAGTTGGCAAAAACTACTAAATAAATTGATGACAATTACTCCGATTGCAACAGTAGTCAACAATTGTCGATCGCGCCTGACTAAGACATCATCGGTGAGAATCTGAATTAAAAAAGGAGAAGCTAAAGCTAGTAAACCGACTAGTAGATTGAGGCTAATCGCTTTGATTAAAACTCGACGATAGGGAATAACTCTTTTGAGAAAATAATTAAAACCCTCTATTTGTTCGTCATCAATTTGTTGCTCAAAACGAACGCGATCGGGAATTACTACCAGCATAACGCCATTTTTCCAGCATCGATCTAATTCCTGACGAGAAATATAGCGGACACCAACACCAGGATCGGCAATTATGTATTTATCTTTGTCTCTTCCGTATAAAACTACCCAGTGATAACCTTTCCAATGAATAATAGCGGGTAGAGGTGCTTCATCAATTCTGTCGATTAATTCTGGTGTAACTTTTACTTGACGTGCATTAAAGCCAAAAGCTTCAGCACCGCGTCTCAATCCCAGTAAAGTAGTGCCTTGCTGTCCAGTACCAATTGCTTCGCGAATGCGGTTAAAAGATAGGATGCGATCGTAGTATTTAAGGACTGTAGCAATACAAGCCGCACCACAATCTGCTTCTGAATGTTGTAATACTAGAGGGTACTTCATGATTGAAGGGAACTCTTAACTCTTAACTCTTAACAGGGAAGGCGTATGGTGGGCTTAACAGATAATAACCAAAACTTTAAGATTTATGGTAAAATACGTCAAGTTTTACAAACTGAAATTTATAAATATAAATCAGATCGCTTCAATGGGTGCATCTCAGTTTTGCAGAAAAAGATTTCATTGATTACTACAGGCGATCGCCGCGTTATCTTCCGATACTCCCAAGTCGATTAAATCGCGCACACATTCGACTACAGAGGAAGATGAATAGGGATTGGGATAGGTATAGTAATAGTAACGTCGGTAGTAAGGGCGATCTCTGGGTACATATTTAACTAGCCAGTTATCTGGGGCAGGAGGACCACAGACAACACCATTGTCAGAGGGCTTACATACTCCACCTGGCCATTCTGCACAAGCTACTTCTCCATAGGCTGAGGTGCAATTATAGCCACAAACTGTTTGACCTTCAGCAGAATAACATTCTGCTTTTGGTACGCTGGAAAGATAAGCAAGATCGCTGTCTTTCCATCCTGTAGGTGCAATAGGCCCACAAACTACGTCATCATAGGCGGCTTTACAAACACCACCCGGCCATTCTGCACAACGAACTTTACCATTAGCTGCTATACAATTGTAGCCACAAACAGTTTGTCCAAATCCAGAACGACATTCAGATTTGGGAGTTTGAGCAAGAGATGGAGAATTAAAAGCTAATGAAAATAAGAGCGTAACAGATAATTGAATGCCCAAATTTAATTTCGATCGCATGGCTGTGCCTATCTAGTTTGCACCTAAATGTATTTTAGGACACTTCTATCTTGACGATCGAAAAAATTTCCTTCTGGTGATTAGAATCTCAGATTTTCTTTTTTTAATCTCTAATCACTTTTTCTGTATCTGGATCGAAGAAGTGAATTTTATTGAGATCTAAAGATAACCAAATTGACTCGCCAACTTTAACCGATCGATCGGGAGGAATTCTCGCTTGTAAACAAGTTTTTGGATTGTCGGTTAGATGGACATTAATGAAAGTATCGTTACCCAAAGCTTCCACTAAATCTACTTGTACGGATAAATTTTCTGGGGACTGAGAGCTAAGATTTAAATGTTCTGGACGAATACCTAATACAATCGATCGCCCGTTGTAGTATTTTAAAAACCTTTCCCAATCGGCAGGTAAATTTAGGCAAAATTTTGAGTTGGGAATAGTAATTAATGAAGGCATACAAAAGTCTACCGACAAAAAATTCATTGGTGGCGAACCGATAAATTCAGCTACGAAACGATTAGCAGGACGATTGTAAATTTCTAACGGTGAAGCGAGTTGTTGAATTTCACCTTTATTCATTACCGCAATGCGATCGCCCATCGTCATCGCTTCGGTTTGATCGTGAGTAACGTAGATAGTAGTCGTCTTTAACTGACGCTGTAGCTTGACAATCTGAGCGCGGGTTTCTGCTCTTAATTTAGCATCCAAGTTAGATAAAGGTTCATCCATCAAAAATACTTGTGGATTGCGAGCGATCGCCCTTCCTAACGCTACTCTTTGTTTTTGCCCTCCAGAAAGTTCCTTTGGTAAACGATTCAATAATGATTCTATTTGCAATAACTCAGCCACATTCTTCACTTGCTGAGCGATCTTTTTTTCCTTCTGTGACAAATAACGCAATCCCCTCGGCAAAGATCTAGTTGCACTCACTAAAACATCTTCCAACCAAGAAGATTTTCCTTCTATCTCTGTGCCTCTCTGCCTCTCTGCCTCTCTGCCTCTCCGCTTCTCTGCCCCTTCACCCCTTCTTCTCAAACCAAAAGCAATATTATCAAAAACTCTAAGATGGGGATAAAGAGCGTAATTCTGAAACACCATGGCGATATCTCTGGCTTTGGGTGGTAAGTTATTAACCAGGCGATCGCCTACACGAATGTTACCACCAGTTAATTCTTCCAAACCTGCGATCAGGCGCAGGAGGGTACTTTTCCCACAACCCGAAGGACCGACTAAAACCATAAATTCGCCATCTTCTACAGTCAAGTTAATGCCGCGTAAAATATTAATTTGAGAAGCTTTGGCATCTTTTAGTTGACGCTTGGGTAACGCCGAAGATGTTCCTGTTTGGGTTTCAGTAATTGTTGTCGCTCGATCGGTTGTTTCTGAATTTCGACTGTTGAAACTTTTGTAAACGTTTTCTAAAACAACTTTTGCCACTTTTGCCAATTGCTCGGTTCAGTTTTGTTTAGTCATACTAACATTTAGGTTTAAATGTCGAATCGATCGAGCAAAATATTTATATTGTCATCATCTCTAAAATACTCAGTTGGGAGTATATTGGGGAAGTTCTGTAACTGTAACAAATAATTTCTTAGGTTTAATTTGTATGAAACTGGCAGCGCGAGTAGAGCAGGTATCACCATCTCTTACCTTAGCAATATCAGCCCAAGCGAAAGAAATGAAAGCAAAGGGGATTGATGTTTGTAGCTTTACTGCTGGAGAACCAGATTTTGACACACCAGTACATATTAAGGAAGCTGCCAAACAAGCTTTAGATGCAGGTAAAACTAAATACGGTGCAGCAGCAGGAGAATTAAAACTACGAGAAGCGATCGCCAATAAGTTACGAAACGATAACAACTTAAATTATCAAACAGAAAATGTCATTGTTACCAACGGGGGTAAACATTCTCTCTATAATTTGATGATGGCGCTGATTGACGCAGGCGATGAGGTAATTATTCCTGCTCCCTACTGGTTGAGCTATCCTGAAATGGTTAAGCTGGCAGATGGAATTCCTTTTATTGTCGATACCCTAGCTGAGAATAATTACAAAATTAATCCCGAACAACTGCAACAAGCGATAACACCAAAAACTAAATTATTTATCCTCAACTCACCATCTAATCCCACGGGTACTGTTTACACTCCTGATGAAATTCGGGCTTTAGCAGAGGTAATAGTAGCTAACGATATTTTAGTGGTTTCTGATGAAATTTACGAAAAATTGCTCTACGATGACGCTCAACATTTAAGTATTGGTGCTGTTAGTCCAGAAGTATTTCAACGCACGATCGTTTCTAATGGATTTGCTAAAGCTTATTCCATGACTGGTTGGCGCATTGGCTATATTGCTGCACCTGTAGAACTGATTAAAGCAATGACAACCATTCAAAGTCACAGTACTTCTAACGTTTGTACTTTTGCTCAGTACGGCGCGATCGCTGCTTTAGAAAGTTCTCAAGATTGTATTCAACAAATGTTGACAGCTTTTGCCGATCGCCGTCGCGTCATGTATGCTGGTATTAATGCCATTTCTGAATTGAATTGTCCCAAACCCGATGGTGCTTTTTATTTATTTGCCGATATTAGCCAAACGGGTTTAAATTCCTTAGATTTTTGTAAGTTATTATTAGAAGCTCAACAGGTTGCTGCAATTCCTGGTATCGCTTTTGGTGCGGATAATTGTATTCGTCTTTCCTATGCTACGGACATGAATTCGATCGAAAAGGGAATAGAAAGATTAGAAAAATTTGTTCGTTCTCTCTAAGATTTTTGGTTTTTCCGAACTTATCATATTAAAAAGGCAAGAGGCAATAAAGTGATATTTTGTTCCTGCATTCGATTTCCTAGTATTTCGCATTAACTTGATGGCGCTGATGAGCAGTTCAGATCCGACACAAGCGAGAACATATCGATCTCTGCCAATTCTGGAAAGGAGAGAAAAGGTTGAACAGATATTGAATCATGGGAGTATAGAAGAACTCATGATTTTATCGTTGTCAGTGGGCAGTAACTTTCCAGATTGGAAGTATGCACAAAATCTCTGTTTGCGCCTCGCCGAGCACCCCAGCGATAAAGTTCGAGCCAATGCCTGTTTAGGTCTTGCCTATATTGCGCGAACTCAGCAACGCCTAGAAAAGCATCTTGTGAAACCTATTTTGCTGCGTGAATTACGTTGCCAGACAGAGTATCGTTGGCGGGTTGAAGATGCGATTCAGAAGATTAATCAATATTTGGGCTGGCGGTTAGGGCATAAATGGAAGCTCTCATAGAAACTCTTGCCTTTTGCCTACTTT
>CAZJTL010000201.1:0-9332 GCA_964548905.1 uncultured bacterium
TTAAGTCTTAAGTCCGGAGGCGGAGCGTCTCCGGCTCCGCTTAAGTCTTAAGTAGAGAAGTTTTTTACTCATTACTCATTACTCATTACTCATTACTTCCCCTACCCCCCACACCCCACACCCCACACCCTTACTAACCCCTAACATCATGAAAACACACACTCTCGAAAATTATTTACATCTCATACAACAACTGCTGAACTCCAAGGGAAATGAATGGAGAGTACTACAGCAATCTGAAGAACTGATTAATCCAGAATTGTTGCAGGTAATGGAAAAAGTCGCCCAAGAGCTTGCAGCAGAGGGAAATTTAGAATCTGCTCAATACTTACGTTATTGGGAAGCGCAACTAGCCCGTCTTTTACGAGAAGCAACCACGATTTCTGAGCGAGAAATTCATGGTAAGTCCAGAGCTTATCTAGATCTGATTCAAGCGTTGCTCCATTGTCCTCAAGGTAGAGAATCTGAGCTTTTGGCAGTCAACGAAGAATTAATCGATGCTGGGTTAATAGAGATGATGAGACAAATGGCAACCCAGACAGCAGAACAAGGCGATCGCGAAACTGCTAATTTTCTCAATAATTTAGCAACAGAAATAGAACAAAATTGGTTGAGAGCTACTCAAACTAGCTCTGAGGGTGACAAAAATGGTAAGCAGGAAATTTTGACTGTTGAAGAGCCAATTGTACCAGAAGATCCTTGGGTGCAAGAAGACACAGAAGCGGAAATAAGACAGAAAAAAGAGCAACCGAGCGAATTAAGCCTCGATCGCAGTTTAAATGATTCTCCTGTAACTGCTCCTAGTGAAGATAACAAAACTCTATCTTCTCAAAGAGAAACTTTGAGCGAGCATCCGATCGAAACTCATTTAGCCGCGATCGCCGAATCTTTAAACAAACTGGAACAAATTTTAGCTTCTCGCCTGCAACCAGCAGATCCGCTTTGGTACATGGATGTATTAGAACGCGCCCATGCTTCTCACTGGATCGTATCTACAGAAGAGATTGAAAAATTAATTGGTATTAAACCTAAGTGCGAACCTGGTAAAAATTCTTATCAAAGAGGTTGTTGGTTATTTGTCAAAGCTGGCAAAATGGGTTCGCAAACTGGTTGGCATGTCATCAAACGGAATGAAGATTTCAGCAAAAATTGATGAAGCTCTCTCAATTTCTTTCGCTCAATAACATCAATGGATCGAAGCGTCATATTTAGATTAGCGATTTCTCTGGGATTGGGTCTAATCATTGGCATGGAAAGAGGATGGCAAAGCCGTCAAAGCCCTCAAGGTTCTCGCATTGCTGGAATTAGAAGTTTTGGTTTTGTCGGTCTTTTGGGTGGGTTGTCGGCATTGTTAGGGCAGAAATTGGGAGTCAGCCTGTTGGCGGTTGCCTTCTTCGGACTAATTTTAATGGTAGTCGTGTCCTACGGGCTTTCGACCAAACAAACTGAAGATTTTGGTATTACTACCGAACTTTCTTTACTAATTACTTTTGTATTGGGAGTGTTGGTGGGAATTGGCTTGGTGAGTGAAGCGTTGGCAGTTTCTGTTGCAGTTGCAGTAATCCTTGGTTTCAAGCAAGAGCTGCATCAATCTCTAGAAAAACTCGATCGCCGAGAATTAATTGCTACGCTACAATTATTGATTCTGGCTGCGATCGCCATACCTTTACTACCAGATCGTAACTTAGGTCCATGGTCAGCTTTAAATCCCAGATCGATCGGGCTTCTGGTTTTGTTGATTGCAGGAATATCTTATCTTGGCTACTTTGCCATGCGACTGCTTGGTACTAGCGTCGGATTGTTAGCAACTGCCATGATTGGTGCTTTGGTTTCATCTACAGCAGTAACAATTTCCTTTGGACGAATGGCTCGGCGCGGACAAGGTTCGATGGCGTTGCTAGGGGCAGGGATTTCTCTTGCTTCTGGAACAATGGCTGTCCGTATCCTCATAGAAGTGAGCATTGTCAATCAAGCTTTACTTCCTTGGTTAGCAGCCCCGATTGCTATCTTAGCAATTATCCCTCTAATCGCTGCTGTAGCGATCGCGGCAAAAAGTTCCAAAACTGAGCCACCAGCAGAGGTTGAACTGAGAAATCCGATCGAATTAGGATCGGCTTTAATCTATGCAGGAATACTGTCAGTTTTATTTGTCCTCATTCATGCAATGGAAAGCTGGTTTGGCAATGGAGGAATTTATTTGCTCTCAGCTATTTCTGGTATTACTGATGTCGATGCGGTCAGTCTCTCTCTGGCTCAAGCAACTAAGGCAGATCTTCCTTTATCAGTTGGAGCAAGGGGAATTCTGATTGCAGCAATGGTCAATACGATCGTCAAAGCGATCCTTGCAGCCTCGATCGGCGGTTGGAAGCTGGCTCGATGGTGTGCAACGATTTTGCTAGGTGCGCTGTTGCTCTCATGTGTAGAGCAGATATTTCGTTTATAAGATCAGCTCCTGTTGAATAGCCATATTATCGGTGGGGACTGCCTTTTGCCTTCTTCTACTAGAATGTTGTTTACTGATAACTGATAGCTGATAGCTGATAGCTGATAGCTGATAGCTGATAGCTGATAGCTACCCTCCCTTTAAGCTGTCTTAACCCTAACTGAGGTTAAAATGAAGATCTCACAAAAAAGTAAATACTTTTGACGATCAATTTAAATGCCCCTGTCTCGTTTGTTGACTATTATCCTTGGCATTAGCCTGATTATCGGCTTGGCTAATTGGCTGATTGCTTCTATTTACGGGCTTTATAGTCAAATTGCTTGGACATCCCCCTTGCTTGCCAATCTGTTAGTCTTGTTCATTATTGCTTTGTTGGCGGTATTAATTGGGGTATTTTGTTATTATTTTTGGCTATCTCCTCAACCAACTAAAGGCAAAAAACGTAACAAACGTCAGATTAAGGTAAAAGTACCCGAACAAAAAACGCAAGCAGCAGCAGAAAATCTCAAAGCGGTACGCAGACAAGTCAAACAAATACAAGACAAAGTAAGCAAACAAGCATTACTCAATCGTTCCCAAGAAATTCAACAAAACCTAGCCAGAGGAAATTTACGAGTAATTGTCTTTGGTACGGGAAGTGCGGGGAAAACTTCATTAGTCAATGCTTTGATTGGGGAGATAGTAGGTAGTGTCGAAGCAACGATGGGAACTACCAAAATCGGAGAAACCTATCACCTCAAATTGAAGGGATTAGAACGAGAAATTTTAATTACAGACACACCAGGAATCTTAGAAGCAGGTATTGCAGGTACAGAAAGAGAAACATTAGCGCGAGAGTTAGCCACCGAAGCAGATTTACTGCTGTTTGTCGTCGATAACGATCTGCGCCAGTCAGAATACGAACCTCTGAGAATTTTAGTAGAAATTGGCAAGCGATCGCTGTTGGTTTTTAATAAAATTGACCTTTATGCAGAAGAAGACCGAGAATTAATTCTCAAACATCTGCGCGATCGCGTCCGAGACTTTATTTCCCCTGCTGATGTCATCGCGATCGCCGCTAATCCTCAACCAGTACAATTGAAAGGCGGGAATATTGTCGAACCAGAACCAGAAATAATTCCTTTAATTAAGCGCCTGGTAGGGGTTTTAAGGGCAGAAGGAGAAGATTTAATTGCTGACAATATTTTATTGCAATCCCAACGCTTAGGAGAAGAAGCGCGGAAATTACTCGATCGCCAGCGTAAAAGACAAGCAGATAAAATTATCGATCGCTATCAATGGATTGGTGCGGGAGTAATTGCTGTCACTCCTTTACCTGTAGTGGATATGCTAGCAACAGCCGCAGTCAACGCGCAAATGGTAGTTGAAATTGGACAGGTATATGGTTGTGAATTAAATATCGATCGCGGGAAAGAATTAGCTCTTTCTTTAGGTAAAACTCTGATTAGCTTGGGTGTAGTAAAAGGGGCGATCGAACTTTTAGTCAAAGCACTTCAGTTTAATGTAGCTACCTATGTGGTAGGGAAAGTAATTCAGGGAGTTACCGCCGCTTATTTAACCAGGATTGCTGGTAAAAGTTTTGTCGAATACTTTCGTCAAGATCAAGATTGGGGTGATGGCGGTATTACCGAAGTCGTACAGCGACAGTTTCAATTGAGTCGCAAAGATGAATTTGTCAAAGCTTTTGTCAAAGACGCGATCGCCAAAGTGATTCAACCTTTCACCGATCGTCCCGATCCAGAAGAAGACGATGAAGAAGAATATGAGGAAGAAGAATTGCAACCCTTAACAACTGATCAGGAAGAATATTTATTAGCTCATCCTTTAGAAGATGATTGGGAAACAGCCAATACTCGTCATGATGAATGGTAATTATTCTTCTTCGTCCCAATAACTCTCTTCTGTCACTCTAGGCACTAGACTGATAGCAACTATCTGGAAAATAAGCAGTAAAATTAAAGATATCGAATAAATTCATCAGGGAAATTAGTCTTGGAAACCCAAGCGATAATTGTGGAATAGGAAAGACTTTTAACCAGCGTTTAATTAGATTGAAGCAACTGTTGGCTTGGGGGGACGAGGCTTAACCATTACTCTGTCTATCTTTCAGAACTTACTGGTTAATTTTACCTCTCCTAGAGTGACAGAAGAGAGATAACCTCTATTTTCAAGTTAGAAAACAGGACAGATAGCATTAAACTTTGTATCTCACCAACAAGTGAACCTTCTGCCTTCTGCCCTCTCCTCTGCCCTCTGCCTTATCCCGAAAGGAGTTAAACTGCACGCTTATAAGCCTCATCCAATACTTCAGACAAAGTAGGATGAGTATGGACGTTAAAAGCCAGATTGCGTACAGATTCTCGTTTGGCGATCGCGTTGGCTGCTTCTTGGATTAAATCGGAAGCATGAATCCCAATAATATGAACACCTAAAAGTTCTCCTGTATCTTGGCGATAGATTATTTTGGCAATCCCGTCAGTTTCTTTCTCTGCTAACGCCTTAGAATTACCTTTGAAATAAGTTTTCACCGAAGCTACCGTAAATCCTTCGCTTGCACCTAATTCTTTAGCTGCTGGTTCAGTCAAACCGACGTAACTAATTTCTGGATGGGTAAAAGCGGCGGCGGGAATACTTCTGTAGTCTATTTCTTTGTCTCGACCGCTAATATTTTCTACAGCAATGATACCTTGACCAGATGCAGCATGAGCCAACATCATCTTACCATTAGCGTCTCCTACCGCCCATAGATGGGGAACTGGCTCACCATCTTTAAGAACTCTCATTTTGTCGTCAACAGGAATAAAACCGCGATTAGTTTCCACTCCGATCGCTTCTAAACCAAGATTTTTAGTAGCAGGAATACGTCCAGTTGCTACTAAGCAAGCGTCTACTTCCAATACATCAACAATTTCTTTAGTTTTCGCGTCTGTGAGCTCGATAACTACAGGCGAACCAGGTGTAATTTTGGTGGCAAATACTCCCGTATATGTTTCAATATCACGAGGTGCAATTAAAACTCTCTCCGCAATTTTAGCAATATCAGGATCGAAACCTGGCATCAAATTATCTAAGGCTTCAATCATAGTGACTTCAGCACCCAATGCTGTATAAACATCAGAGAATTCTAAGCCAATGTAACCGCTACCAATGATAGCAATCCAATTGGGAACAGTTTCTAGGCGAACTGCATCGTCACTAGTAAACACAGTCTTGCCATCGATTTCAATACCAGGAGGAACGAAAGGAACCGAACCAGGACAAAGCAAGATATCTTTAGCTGTAATCATTTTTTCGCCGCTATCTGTTGTCACCGATAATTTTTGCGGTGCGACGATTTTACCCCAACCTCTAATCGTTTCTACTTTAAGACGCTTTAAACTATTAGTTAAATCGTCACGAATCTTACTAACTAAATCATTAGCATGAGCAGAAATTGCACTTCTGTCGAACTGTACACCACCAACATTAATCCCCATGCTTTGTAGATGGCTAGTGTCTCTCAATTCTCTAACCCTACCAGATGCCGCCAACAATGCTTTAGAAGGAATACAACCGCGATTGACACAAGTTCCTCCCATATCACCAGCTTCAATAATTACTGTCTTCAAACCGCATTTAACTGCGTGGAGTGCAGCACCATGTCCGCCAACGCCAGCACCGACGATCGCTAAATCGTAATCAAACTGTTGAGTCATAAATTTTCTGATTTAATGATTATGATTAATGTTGTAGTAACTCTTTAGTGTATAAAAATTTGGCACCAACAAGAAAACCGTACTAATCTGCTGAGGCGATCCACACTTTAGAAATTCGAGCAATCTGACAGAATAAGAATAATTTAGTCAAGATCGATTACATCAATGAAGATTTCACTTGGTTCGATTTACAACTGGTACCGTAATGCAATTCGCAATCCTAAATACCGTTGGTGGATTATTGGTGGAACTTTGATTTATTTGTTAAGCCCCTTTGACATTGCCCCTGACTTTTTGCCCATTGCTGGCGAACTTGATGACTTGGCGATCGTCGGTTTACTGATTAGTGAAATTTCTCAGCTAGTAATGGACAAATACAAGTCTCGTAAAAATCAAACCAGCCCTTCAGATCCACAAGCAGAAGATAAAACTGTCGAAGTTGATGCAGTTTCCCTCAAGTAGCTTTAACATTAAAGACAGAAATAATAAAAGAGGGCAATGTCAAAGCAACAAAAACTGCTACTGGTAGACGATGAACCTGGAGTTAGAGAATCAGTTCAAGCTTATTTAGAAGATAGCGGCGAATTTGCAGTGCGAGTAGCTGCTAATGCCAACGAAGCTTGGGATCTATTAGAAAAAGAAACTCCAGATCTAGTAATTTCAGATATTATGATGCCACAAGTAGATGGCTACCAATTTCTGAAAAAACTGCGAGAAGATACTCGTTTTCAGGCGATGCCAGTAGTATTCTTGACTGCTAGAGGCATGACTCACGATCGCATTAAAGGGCTTCAAGCTGGCTGTGACGCTTATTTACCAAAGCCCTTTGAACCTGATGAGCTAGAAGCAATTGTTAAAAATCTACTGGAAAGACGACAGGTTACCGTTGAAGCTGGTAGCAACGATCGCAAGTTGGAACAAATTGCCCAAAAACTCGAACAAATTGAAGGAATGTTAGGCAATAAACCTAATATTATCCCTACTCCTCCACCCATCAAAATTGAATTAACTCCGCGAGAACAAAGTGTCTTAGATTTAGTGGCAAAAGGTTTAATGAATAAAGAGATTGCCAAAGAATTGGATACTAGTGTCCGTAATGTGGAAAAATATGTTAGCCGTTTGTTTAGTAAAACAGGAACTAACAGCCGTACCGAATTAGTGCGTTACGCACTGCAACACGGACTTACTACTTAGTGCGAAAAGTTAAAAGCTTGCCCTCGATCGATAGCGAAAGGTCAAAAATTTTGAATGGGAGCGAAGAGACTTCCCTTGCCAAACTATGTTAAGTTAGACGAACTTTTATGTATTAGTATTGCTTTTATTAAAGACTTGAATCTTATTCCGCTAAGATTAACACATCAAGCATCTTAACAGTTTTTAGATACTTTTAAATCCTTTACTTGGTAGGAATTTAGTCATACATTCTTATTTCACTAAAAAAAGTGATAGGAACTTGGCTTCCTAATTGCTTTGCTTTTCTGCCTCAAAACTAAAAATTTTGTCAGAAGGTTCGTTTTATCTCCACAGATCTCAGCATAATCGAGAGATTTAGTGGTTAATTTTGTTTTTTAATTTAAGATTTTGTTTTTTAATTTAAGATCGGGTCATTAACATGAAAATTGCACATCAAAAACATCTTGGCGAATCTATTGGCTTTGCTGCTATTTTATTCCTGATGAGTATTGGGATTATTTTGTTAATTAGTCTGGAAGTAAATAATTTCTAGTCTGGAAGCCTCAAATTCTATACAGCAAACTTCTGCCATGACTATCAGTTCCACAAGTAGTGTATAAATTATAGTGCTTGGCTAAATCTATGACCTTCTCCGTTTCTAATGGACTCGGTTTCCAAGGCTTGGGGTTATTATAAGCATAATAAGCTTCTGCTCCATCAATGCCAGCAGCAGCAGCTTTAGAAATCAGCTCACGAGCAGAACGACGGTATCTAGACGGATGTGCTAAAACTGCTAATCCTCCTGCTTGGTGAATAGCTTCTATGACTCGATCGGCTTTAGCCTCTTCACCGTAAGGACTTCCACCTTGCAAATAAGGTATCATCGCTGGATGTTCTGGAGCAAATGCATAACCTAAGATGTGTACTTCCACTCCAGATAACTTAGCAGTAACTTCAACACCTGTCCAAAGATGAGGTAAGCAATGCTGTCCTTGTTGCTGACGCGAGCGATCTAACCATTCTTGTGCAGCTTGATAGCCGCGAGTAGAGTGGTGATCGGTAATAGCCAATCCTTTTAACCCAATTTGAACCGCTTGCTGAATTAGAACTTCTGGAGTTAGCTGTCCATCAGAACAAACCGTATGCATATGAAAATTATATGTATACGGACAACTTTCAGCATTAATATGTTTCCAAGCCTGCTTTAGTGCAATGCTATTTTGGGCTTTTGGTAGAGTTGGAGTAGAATTGACCACCATAGTTATTGTCGCTCGATCTAGGCTGAGAGTTTTTCCCTAATGAACCAATCAAAAATTACAAATTGTTAAATTTTAAGATAACAAAATTTAGGGTTAAATGGCTGCAATCGATCTTGATTTCGGAGGCACTAGGTTTATATACTTAAAAGGATTAGTGAATATTATTAGAAAATTTAACCAACATCATTAAAAAAATTTCTCGATTTATTGCTATAGTTCCCCAGAAAATAATTTATCCAAACACAGTTTACTGTAAAAATTAGTATTTTTTTCTTAAGCTTTGAAAAGGGCATGAAGTAAAGAGTTGACATCAATTTTACGCTCCTGACTAAAAACTTAGTCTTGTTCTGCTATACTAGGAAAGGACAAAAAATCTGGCGGCATAGCCAAGTGGTAAGGCCGAGGACTGCAAATCCTTTATCCCCCAGTTCGAATCTGGGTGCCGCCTTTAACAATTCAAGCGATAAGAGATTTCCAGAAAATAAAACATCCAATTTTATTCAGAAGTTGGAAAAATATCAACAAACCAATATGGATGGTTTTTCTTGACACTAGACTTTTTTCTATCTTTTGAAGATTTTCTAGTGTCTTTCTTTTTAGTCAGCTCTGCTCTACTTTTTCGATCGCCTTCATGCTTGCGTTCCGCCAATACTCTGTCACAACCCGCCAATAACAGTGTCGTCTAATACATTGTTTACGAATCGGCTCTAAGAGGATGTCTGAAAAGTTCAAAACTAGGCTAATCGTCTCAGCATGATCCGA
>CAZJTL010000202.1:0-3608 GCA_964548905.1 uncultured bacterium
ACCTAGCAACATTTCTGATAAACCAGTTCTACCCCTACGACCAATAATAATTAAATCTGCTTGCCAATCGCGAGCCAGTTCACAAATTTTCTTACCTGCATCGCCGATTTGAGAGTCAAACTCTGCTATGACTCCGCGATCGCTTGCTTGTTTGGCTAAGTGTTGCAACCACGCTTGCAATCTTTGTTCTGCCTCTTGTTGAAGTTTTTCTTCAGCTTCGTATATTTCTCTAGCATACACTCCACCATAGGCGTTAATGCTTCCAGCCGTCAGCATACTAGAAGTTATCGAGGCTGCTTCTTTGGTGCAATGAAAAATTTTTAAACAACTTCCGTAATTTTTGGCTATTTCAATTGCTTTTTCCAAGACGCGATCGCTTGCAGATGAATCATCAACAGCTACTAAAACTTTCAGAAAAGCGTTCATACTACCTCCCTTTCCTGAGAATTAGGGATTAGTTATTTAACTATAAGTTTCTCATTAATATCAAATTTTTGTATCTTAAGTGACAAAAAAATTAACATGATAAAACTACTGCTCAAATTATCGATTAGAGCAGGACAGCGTCCACAGAAATACTCAATTATTTAATCGAAATAAAATAGAGTAACGAGTTTGCGTTGTTCTTCTGCTTCTGCACAAGTTTGCAGCAAAGTATGACTTTCGTGAAAAGCAAAACAAATTAACTGTTGGCAACGAGAAATGATTTCTCGATTGCAGATCGCGCTAGCCTCACCTAGGGAGAGGTTATCGTTTTCTGGATTTTCTACCAAGTGAATTACTTGTTGCAACTGTTCCTGGGATTCTCTGGGCTGACGCGCCAAACTTTGAGGTAGAATCACCGTTAAAAGGTTGGGATCGGCACGCATCGCGCCTCTAATTGCGGCTGAGTTGGTTCCCGCAGCACCAGAAGTCATCAAACGATTGCCGCCAAGCACGAGAGCATAACTCATCATTTCGATTAATTGTTGATGAGTGATAGGAACGTGGCGCGAACCTAATAAAGCAATGCGCTTAGAGCCTGTTTGCTGAATTGCCGCCAGTTCCTGGGCTAATGTATCAAGAGTTGGAATATCTATCGACTGACTCAAAGATTCTCACATAAGCTGAATGACCCAAGCTATTGTAGCAAAAGAAATCAACACAACGCGATCGTATAAGAAAAATTTTCTCAATTTTGAGCTTAATTAGCTCAAGTAATCAAAGAAACAAGAAGAATTAATCAGAGTGAGATCTAATCATTATTGAATGCTAAAGCTTTCCACTCTGCATAGAGGAGTTGTCATATACTAATTTTGTATTCTGTTTATCCAAATTGGAAGGTGGTAGCTATGACCAAAAGAAGACGCAAAGCTACGAACAAATCCGTACCCCACAAAACTTCAAATGAGATCAAACTTCCACCTACAGCTAGTCAAAATCTTGGTCAAATCGCTAAAGAAGCTGGTTTATCTAAATCTCAATTAGTCGAAGGTGTTGTTAAAGGTTCGATCGCGATCGACAGCCCTGTTGCTGATACAGTAATTACCATCGAGCCTGTAGGTGAAGAAGTAGAAGAAGTTACTAATAGTTCGACAGATGAGAATGAAGCGATCCCGTCTACAACTGAAGACGAATCCGAACATCACCATGAAGCTTTACATCAAGAATTGCATCAGAAAAACGATCTGATTGCTCAATTACAAAAACAGTTAGCCGAAACCGAGTCTTTGGTAGCTCAAAAAAATCAGAATTTAGAAACTTTTCAGCAACAAATAAGCTCAAAAGACCAACAAATTACTAGCTTACAAAATCAACTACAAGAACAACTAGAAAAAAATAAATCGCAAGCCAATAATTATCAAAATATTGAACAGCAATTAGCTGTAAAAGAGCAACAACTAGTCAAGGTTCAAACTCAGCTTAACGAAGGGGAATCTCGACAACAAGTAATTGAAGAGAAAGAACATATTATTGCCGATCTGCAAAGACAATTAACCGATCGACAGACTCAGTTGGATCAGCAAAAGGAAACCAATCATAATTTATTGAATCAAGTTGACGATCTGCAATCTCAATTAACTAAGCAAGTTGAAAACGAACAGGGTTTTCAGCAACAAATTGCCGAATCAAAAAAACAAATAGAACAGCAAAAATCGCTGGCAGATCTGCAATCTCAAGAGCAGCAAAAGCTAAAAACACAATTAGAGTCTAAAGAAAAGCAATTACTTGATTTACAAAATCAGTTAAAAGAACAGCAAAAATTATCTGAACAAAAAGAGGAAAATAACCGCCATTTGCAACAGCAATTAGAGCAAGAAAAACAGGCTCTCTTACAATTGCAAAATCAACTGGATGAACAAACATCACAGGTTTCTAAACAAGCAGAAACCAATCAATCGTTGCAACAGCAATTAGAAGGCTTACAAGCCCAAACCAAAGAGCAACAAAAACAATTGGAACAAGCTTCAAATAGCTGTCGTGAGTTAGAAGCGCAAATTAAGCTCAAAACTAACCAACTTAGCGAACAGGAAAAGCAAGTAGCAGAGCAAAAAACTAACTTCGATCGACAAAGAGAAACCAATCAGAATTTACAACAGCAATTAACAAGTAAAGAGGAACAAATTGTTAGTCTAGAAAAACAACTGACAGAACAAAAATCTCAACAAGAAAAACTGCAAGCAAATTATCAATCTTTAGAAGCAGAATTAACCACAAAAAACGATCGCGCTACTGAATTAGAAAACCAGCTCAACCAGCAATTAGAAAGCTATCGAGCATTACAAAGTCAAGCTCAAGAGCAAGAGGATCGCTTCGATAGTTTACAAATACAACTTACAGAACAAGAATTTCAATTAGCACAAAGCAATCGATTAAAAAGTTGGTTATTGGTATCTTTGACAATATCTTTACCCATTTTAGTTTTTTTAGCCATTGGATACTATCGCCAACAAATTCTTTAAGGGCTAAGGATTGTAGTACAATGATCTATCTGCTATGGATTCAAGATTGTTGACTACTCTTAGCCTATTCTGGAGAAAATACTAATGGGAAAAAGACAGCGTAAAAATTCTGCTCAAGGTTTTAAAGGAAAAAGCAGCAGCACATCTAATTCAGTTGAGTCTGGATATGGTAAATCTCATACTAGTATTTCTTCGACACCTGAATCGAGCAGTAAACTAAGTAATAATGTCAATTCAAGTGTGAATCCCTCCAATCAAACTATTACTCCAGAGCATCAAGATTTGTCAATTAGTAGTTTGAAGAATGCAGGAGATCGATCAGAATCATTACTAGAGGCTAAAGTTAAACAAGTAAAGGGTTCTGATATGAATACTACAACAATATCTCAAGAAGCATACGATATCCTCAAACAAGAGCTAGAGAATCATAGTAGTTTGATAGAAGAATTAAGACAAAAAATTTTAGAACAACAAACTTTATTACAGCAACAAAACGAACGAAAACAATCTTTAGAGGAAAAGAGTGCTGAACTAGCTCAACAATTAGAGCAATTACAAACACAATTAAACCAACAAACAGAAGCTAAGCAATCCTTAGAGCAACAAGTAAACGAACAACAAAGTTTACTCCAACAACAAAGCGATCGCGAAAATTCCTTACAGGAA
>CAZJTL010000202.1:3708-9258 GCA_964548905.1 uncultured bacterium
AGCAAACAGAGGCGAAGCAGTCTCTAGAGCAACAAGTCAGCGAACAACAAAGTTTGCTCCAACAACAAGGCGATCGCGAACATGCTTTAGAGCAACAACTAGCCATACAGTCTCAAACTTTAATCCGACGACAGGAAGAACTCAAGCAGCAAACAGAGGCGAAGCAATCTCTAGAGCAACAAGTCAGCGAACAACAAAACTTACTGCACCAAAAAACTGAACAGGAAAAATCTTTGCAGCAACAAAATTCAGAACAAGCGGAAGCATTAGCAAAGCTTTCTGAAGAAATTGCACAGATGCAACAGCATTTAAGTCAGCAACAAGAACAAATAGAGCGGTTCACCACCGATCGACAAACATTGCAACAACAATTAGCAGACAAAGACCAGCAAATCTATAGTTTATCTTCTCAAATATCGCAGCAAAAAGCGACCAGCGATCGCGAACTAGAAAATTGGAAAAAACATTGCCAAGAACAAGACCGAAAGATCGAGCAATTACAAAAACGAATCTCAGAATCTCAAAGCCTTACCAGTATTGCTGAATGGCAATTGAACAAATGGCGTAAATACTCTTACTAAAAAACCTGAGTTCGGGATAAGCTTAGCTCTCAGCCGTCAGCAATTCAGCCGTCAGCCGTCAGCCGTCAGCCGTCAGCCTTCAAGAGAAGGCACCTCGGCAGGAGGGAAACAACTAAAAGCTGATAGCTGATAGCTGATAGCTGATAGCTACTGATAAGCTTAATCCTAGTAAAATAATCGCGATCGACCAGAGTATAATCGCGATCGCGATATCTCTTAAGGATTTCCACTTAATTTTCATTTACCCAAAGAAAATAAACTGCTTCTAAAAATAAACTAGGAGTAATATCTGAAGCAGATTCTTGCCAAGCAATAATTGTTTTTACTCTTTGAGCCAATTTTTTAGCTAATTCGATTCTGGCACTAGGAATTAAGCGATCGCGACATTGTAAATAGTCTTTGATTACTGCAAAATCTTCTGGCAATAATTGAGATAAATCTGCTTGTTGTTTTAAACGATTTGCTAATTGTTTGGCTGGTTCAGAAATAGTAAAATTGATATTTTTATGGGAACGTTCTTCTTGAATCACAATTGTTCCTGCAACTAAGTCTCCTAGTCGCTTTTCTTTCCTATTTAAACTAATTAAAAATGCACCGAGAAATAGCAGATCGTCAAAAGGTCTGAGTAAAGGAGCGCATGGTGGCTTGTTGCAAACCGATCGCTCTACCATCGTCACAAATAACACGAATTTTGACAAAACGTTTTCCTGGTGTTTGTCCTTGCCAAAGCGTTTCAAAGCAAACAAAATAGCCAACAAAAATTGTAAAAATAATTAATAATTGAATACTGGTATACCATAGACCAAGACTATCTCTCAGATTTTGAAATAAAGATAGTTGAAAAAAAATAAATATTGCAATATACAAGAAGACAAGTAAAGTCAATCCCCAAATAATATAGTCAATTAAAAGTGCATAAGCACGATTGCCAATCCCTGCCAAAGTAATACCAATTCTCGAAACTAGCTAGATACATGAGCAAATTATTTTTTAATAGGAAAAAACTTGTAAACCCTTAATTAATCTGTTGCCTGTTGCCTGTTGCCTGTTGCCTTACCTTCTACTAAGTCTCTTGTTACTTTTGAGAAATGGTATAAACTCTAATTCAACACTTTCTGGTGTTTGAATTGTAATTCGATTAAAAAAACGCATAGATTATGTATAAAAGTTATTTTGAAAAAGATAATTGGTTGTGGAAATTAGATTTAATCAAGCAACAAATATTAGAATGGTGGGAACTTCAGCTCTATAATTTTAAAGATTTAGTTCCAGATTCTTCTCTATGGAATTGGCTTAAATCAATTTCTTGGTTGATAGTTATTTTGTTAGTAATTTGGTTACTCTGGCGGTTATGGTTAGTTTTATATCCATTTATCTATAACTCGATCGCTCCATTTCGTCAATCAATTAAGCAAGAGTTAGAGCGACAAAATAAACCGCGATCGCTGACTGATTGGCTCACTAAATCTCAACAATTTCAACGGCAAGGGAATTATCGTCAAGCTTGTTTCTGTTTATATCAGGCAATGTTACAAAAATTGAACGATAGTAACATTATTCTGCATCAATCTAGCCGTACAGATGGAGAGTATTTACAACTGGTTCGAGGACTATCTAAACCTAGACCATATCAAATACTATTGATGACTCATCAAAGACTATGTTTTAGTAAAACAGAAGCTTCTCTTTCCACCTTTGAAGAATGCCAACAGGCATATCGAGACATTGAAATTGAATGAAATTTATAGAGCGCAAGTTATGGATTTTTGGAGCAATTTTAATCGGAGTAATTATTTTACTTACTCTCATAATTGCACCTACAAATGACAAGATTAATAGTGGTTCTACTTACGGACGTAGTGCTAATGGATATGGTGCTTGGTACGCTTTTATGTCCGCAAGAGGAACTCCAGTTAAACGCTGGCAAAAACCTTTTAAAGATCTAGTTAAAGATGAGCTTTTTCCCAGTCCAATTGCTCTATTAAAAGTTAATAGTAGTTCTTTCGCGATCGAAAATATCGATTCTCAAACAGAAGATTGGCTAAATCAAGGAAATAATTTGGTTGTTTTAGGAAACTTTAATACAGTAACTAAAGCACCTTTTAAGACTATTTATCAGGGAGGGACAGAATCATTTAAACCTTTAGAAAATCCAAATTTAAATGAATCATTAAAGCCAATCAAAATTGAGACAACTAGAAGAAATAGTTCGGCAAAAGAAGTAATTTTAGGCGATCGCTTTGGTGCAGTAGTTTGGCAAGAAAACGTAGGCAAAGGAAAAGTAATTTATGCGACTACTCCTCATTTAGCTGCTAATGCTTATCAAGATTGGCAAGGCAATTATGAATTCTTAGCCAAATTAGTCGATCTTGAAGGTGATCGCCAAACTATTTTAGTTGATGAATATCTTCATGGTTATAAAGATGTAGAAGTAATTAAACAAGAAAACAATCAAACTATTCTTGACTATTTAATTAAAACACCTTTATTTCCTATTTTTATCCAGATTTTAGTTATTTTTATCCTCATTTTCTTAGCTAGTTTACGTCGTTTTGGTAAGCCAGTAACTCTAGTTCAACCTGTAGTAGAAAATAGTCAAGCTTATATCGATGCTTTAGCAGGAATTTTGCAAAAAGCAGAAAGTACTAATTTTGTTGTCGAAGCGATCGCCAAAGAAGAACAAAAACAATTACAAAAAGTTTTGGGGTTAGGAGAAACTTTACTCGATCGCCAATCTTTATTAACAGCTTGGCAACAACAAAGTAAACGTCCTACTAAAGAATTAGAGGATTTATTAATAACTTTATCTTCTCGAAATAGTTTGAGTCGATCGAAGTTATTAAAATGGCTCGATCGATGGCAAGAAATCAAAAAATCAGTTGGAGATTAGAGATATTATATTTTTGAAATCTCCATGTATTTGCTACAAGTAATTATCCAACTAGGATAAAGCATTTTCTAGATCCTCTCTCAAGTCTTTGATATTCTCAATTCCCACTGAAAGACGCACCAAATTATCTTTAATGCCTCGCTTTAGCCTTTCCTCTTCTGGTAGCGCACCATGAGTCATTTTGGCTGGATAGCACAGTAATGACTCGACTCCTCCCAAACTTTCAGCCAGCAGAAATAATTTAAGGCGAGCGGCAAATCGTTCGACTTCAGCAAATCCACCCTTTAATTCCAAACTAATCATCCCACCAAATCCAGACATTTGTTCTTGTACTAATTGGTGTTGTGGGTGGCTTGCTAATCCTGGGTAATAGATTTTCTCAACTTTGGGGTGTTTTTCTAAAAATTGAGCGAGAAATAAAGCATTTTTTTCATGTTCTCGCATTCTTACTGCTAGAGTTTTAATCCCTCTCAATACTAACCAGCTATCGAAAGGACTCGGTACAGCACCGATCGCATTTTGATAAAATTTCAATTGGCTATAAAGTTCTTCGTTGGAAGTAATCACTGCACCGCCAATAATATCACTGTGACCCCCTAGATACTTAGTAGTACTGTGAACGACAAGATCTGCTCCCAATGCCAAGGGTTGTTGAAAGTAAGGACTAGCAAAAGTATTATCGACAACTAAAATAAGATTATTCTCTCTGGCAATCCTGGCAATAAAATCAATATCGATAATCTTTAAAAGTGGATTGGTTGGAGTTTCAATCCAGATCAGTTTTGTATTCGCTTGAATTGCATCTTTAAAATTAGTAATTTGATCTATATCAACATAAGTAGTAGAAATATCCCAATTTTTGACTACTTTCTCCAACAGTCTATAAGTTCCGCCATAAAGATCGTCTCCAGCAATAATATGATCGCCACTTTTTAGCAAACTCAATACAGTTGTGGTTGCAGACAAACCAGAAGCAAAAGCCAATCCAAATTTACCTCCTTCCAAAGAGGCTAGAGACTCTTCTAGTGCAGTTCGGGTAGGATTGCCAGTACGAGAATATTCATAACCTTTATGCTTGCCGATCGCTTCTTGCTGATAGGTAGAAGTCATATAAATAGGGACGATCGCTGCACCTGTCTGCGGATCTGGTTCTTGTCCCTCATGAATCGCTCTAGTTTCAAATTCCATTGTTTATACCATTTCTATTTACAAATAATCGATCGAGTAACTATAAAAAATATTTTTAACAACATTAACCATTCTATGAAGCTCGTTCCCGATCGACATATTCCTGAGCATCAATTCCTTGCCAAATTTCCTGACCCAGTCCCTCCAATTCCATAATATTGCGTTTAGGTTTTGAAGTCATGCGACGACGAACTATTACAGCCAATTCCTCCAATATTTGCTCTCCAAATTCTCGTCGAACTCACGTTAATTCAGATGTTGGATTGACCAGTGTAGGGGTGAGCATAGCTCACCCTTATATTTTTGATAAAATACACAATAAAGGCGGATCTTAAAAGGCTGTGGGTATGGTTTCAACATCTGATGGAAAAGCAGCTATCATTCGTACAGAGCGAGGTTTGACAATCGCGGGCACACGCATCACCCTTTATGACGTGATGGACTACGTGACGGCTTAATATCCGCCTAAGTTTATTCAGGGACTATTTGATCTAACAGAAGAGCAAATTAATGCTGCTCTGGCTTATATTGAGACGTATCGCGCAGAGGTGGAAGCTGAGTACCAGCAAGTTCTCCAAGAGGCTGAAGAACTCCGACAATACTACGAAGAGCAGAATCGTGAGCGAGTTGCTCGAAGTGCAGCAAAACCACCCAAACCTGGAACTGAAGCTGCTTGGGAAAAGCTGCGAGCGGCTAAGGCAAAGCGCGAGTCTAAAGTATGATTTTTTTGATCGATCACAATCTCAAAGGTCATACTTTGGTTTTCTTTGGCGCGATCGCATCGCAAGGCTGGTTGGATATCGTCCCGATTCAGTTTGTCACATTCGACGAAATGAATTGGGTGCGACTCTTATAGGAATACGATGTATTATAGAAGTCTAATAGATGACA
>CAZJTL010000203.1:0-9241 GCA_964548905.1 uncultured bacterium
ATGGATGAATATGATGTCGATCGCAATCAATTACTTACGGCTCTCCAAGCTTTTATCAAAGATTTATCGGATTTTGGTCTTATCTCCCCATCTTCTAATCAAACTGATTCGTAAACCTCGATATATTTTGCTCTTTTTTTGGGCTTACAAACAATTGTCTTGGGTAGACGGACAATTAAAAGATATGGCGATCGATGCTTTAAAAGAGCCGATCGAACCTCAATCTGTCACACTTAGTCCAGAACTCAAACAAGAAATAAGTCAAAGAGTAATAGCGATCGCACAGACGGCTAAAATTCATCATCTTCGTCCCATGTGCTTGCATCGTTCTTTAATTTTATATCAGTGGCTAAAACAACAAGGAATTAATTCGCGCTTAGAAATAGGCTGGGGAACTGAAAATAATATCGGTCATGCTTGGGTTAGCTATAACGGTAAAGTATTAAACGATCGCGCCGATATTACCAATCTAACACCTCGTCTGGTTAAATCTTCACCTAATTCAACTGTTGAAGATTTTGGACACAACTAATCGATCTATTAGATGGATGAGTAAAATTTTAAGTTAAAACTGGGATTGTAGCTATTTCTTTCTGAATGAAGTCGTAGACTTGTGGCAAAGTCTCGAAATTGCGTGGATAGTAAAGCTGCTTGACAGGAACCTGCTTTACTAAGTGAGCATAGGCATTGAGCAAGCCCGGGCTATGAGGTACTAAAGCCGAAGCATAATAGCTGTGCTTGAGTAGTTCAAATACTGCTTCGCCAGGGCTGAGGGACTTTGAATAAATATTTAAGTCTTCATTATTTATTTCTAGCAAATAGATTATGCCTAATGGTATGGGCTGAGCATGAAGAAATGAACCTACTGTTGAAGGTTCAAAAAAGGCTTTGTATTCAGTCTTAATTGGATTTTTTAATCCAAGAGATGCAGCCGTGTGGGTATAAAGCTTGATTCTGGGATTGCCAGGGTAAACTAGCCTATCTGCATCGACCACTAACACGTCATCGGTAACAAATCCCTCTCCCTGACAGGCACAGAAGGTACTCAGAGTAGATTTTCCTCGCCCCGATGTTCCTACAAAAGCGACAGCTTGTCCTTGGAAGGAAACTGAGTTAGAGTGAATTGCCACATATTTCTGAAGATTGAGACTGGCACCAGCAATGACTGAAGTTAATCCAATGGTTAAGGCTCCTCCAACTTCGATCGGTTCTGCATCCTTGCGGACGATCAACTCTGCCTCAAGACCATCTGTTCCAATCCAAACACCGATATCTTTAGTCCAGGGGATCCAGTAGCGATCGACGGTACGTTGACTTTTGTATGGCTGGTAAAAGCAGTTATCGTCATTGGCTTGGGGTAGTTCGTCAGTATAGACTAAACCAATGCTGACTCGATAAGGGAGATAGGCTAATTCTCCAGATAAAAACTCTGAGATATTCATGCTATTTTAATAGCTTTTGAAGAGGAAAGTAAGCTATCTATGGCTAAATACATTGTTGAATCTTGAATACTTTCGCTCGGAAAGAAACGGGAGTTGGAATGGCTTTATAACTTTTTAACGGAAAAGTTCACAACTTCCATAAAAATAATCATTTTTACTTTAAGAAGATGTCTGAGAAGTCATATAATGTCATGCTGAATCCTTTCAGGATGACGAGCTTAACTTTTCAGACATCCTCTAAACCAGGATTACTATCTAGGTTGTCCAGGATTACCATCGATACCACCACCGTTACCGCCACCATCATTATCATAGGGACGGCAAGGGTTTCCAGGTCCACAGGTGCCGTCACCAGCACTATTTTGAGTCAAATAGTCGAGACTGCCGAGTACGCGAAGATTCATACCAGAATACGGTTTTTTCATATTTTACTCCTAAATTGAAGCATATATCTGTAAGCTAGATAATACCATGACTGTAATTGCTGAATACATCATTATAAGTAAAACTTAAGCATTCTCAACCAGATCATGTCATTCTGAACGCTAGTGAAGAATATCATCCCCTTGTAATTACATTATGGTAAGTAAGCCCTGTAAAGTTATGCCATGAGCGGTTTATTATCTGTAGTCGGTAGTCAATTGCCGACCCCGTGGAAACTGATGTTGGAAGACTTAGCAGTTTTGGGTAACGACGCTCGGGGTGATTGGCACGATCCTGAATCTGCTGTCAGTCTCGGTCGCAGTCAATTTTTTAATACCCCAGAAGCTCGTAGTGAATCACCTGTAGTAGAAGCTGAAGGGTGCGTGTTGGTCTGGGATGGTCGCCTGGATGCGAGGGAGTCACTATTGGCAGATCGTCGTCATGTCACCGATGCCCAATTAATTATTGAGTCCTATCGTCGCTGGGGACTAGCTTGCCTCAAGCACTTGCTGGGAGAATACGCTTTCATTTTGTGGGACAAAGCCCAAAAGCTGTTATTGGTTGGTTGCGACGTTATGGGGGGGCGTACGCTGTCCTATTACTGGAATGGACAAACCTTATTGGTAGCCTCGCGGGCAACAACCTTACTTCACCATCCCCAAGTTAGCCCCGAACTCAACGATCTTTATGTGGCTCATACCCTGAATATTTCTAAAGGATATCCCCCTGACATCACTATTTTTCGAGAAATACAACGGCTATTGCCAGGTCATGCTATGGTGTTGAGTCATGGGAGTTTACAGCAGTTCTCTATTTCCCAACTGAAACAACCCAGTCATTTTGCGACTTTTCCATCTCTAGAAGCTTGCTACGAGCAGTTCTGGTATACTCTCAACTTGGCGGTCAAAGATCGACTACGTACAGAACAACCAGTTGCAACTCACCTGACTGGAGGACTAGATTCTACAACCGTCACCCTTTCCATTCTCGAGCGATTGCCAGAAGTCCATGCTTTTACTAATACGACTACTGTCTTTCCAGAGTTTGATGAACGAAAACCAATCCAAGCATTTTTGAAGCGCTATCCTCAAGTAAAGTGGCACGGTGTGAATGGCGATCGAGCTTGGGCTTTGCAGGAACCTTGGGAAAGATTACCACTTCCCGACGATCCTCTCATCGCCTGCACTATCCCCATGCACTTACAACTAATGGAGAAAATGAAAAGTCTGGGGTGTCAAGTGGTTTTTGAAGGGGATTGGGGAGATGAATTGTTTAATGTTGGATTAAGAGATTTGGGTGGGAAAAGTCTGATTTCTGCTCTTACAGAAAGCCTTAAATCTTGCGCTAACAACTCTCAACGCAAATATTTTTTATATAGATACTTGCTGCTGCCAAATTTACCTCAATTCCTGCGCTCTAAATATTTGATGACAGGAGTTTCGATTGTCCCTTGGCTACAAACCGACTATATTGAAAGTCCCATTTTTCAACGAAGTCTCCAACAGAAATTCTACAGCCAACTACCAAGACGCGCTATTCAAACTATTGCCGATTACGCAACCCAAACCGTCAGTGTTGGATATCGGCAGACATATAGGCTTTTGGCTAAATTTCACGGACTCCAGATGACGGCTCCTTTCCAAGATCGAAGAATCGTTGAATTTTCTCTGGCTCTCAAGCCAGAGATGAAACTCAGTAACGAGTACTACAAAATTTTCCTGCGCCAAATCAATCGGAAAAAATTGCCAGATACAATCTTGTGGCGACCTAAAGAAAATTACTTTAACCCCCTCATTTATGCAGGTATAGCTAAAGGAGAAAAACCGATCGAGCTGTTAGATTATTTGGATTCTTCAGAAGAACTTCAAGCGTACTTTGACAAAGACAAGCTTTCAAATACTTTACATCAATATCGGCAAGAGTTTGCTGATGGATATCAACCGAATACTCGCTACAAGCCCCAGCAAACTGCACAACTCTTTGCTTCTTTTACATTCATCAACTGGCACAAAAAGCTTAGTCAAGAGATGCTCTAATTTGAATCGAGTCAATAGTTTTAGAATTATGATAATCGATCTTTCATTTTCCTAGAATAGCGATCGCGACAGGGACTACCCCAGGCAACAGTAGCTTCAGAGATATTACCAAAAACACTACTACGCGCACCAATCACACTGTTAGCACCAATGTTAACTCCAGGTGCGATAAAACAATCAGTGGCTATCCATGTACCATTGCCGATCGCGATCGGTGCGGTAACTAATTTAAAACAAACATCCTCAAAATTGTGGCTACCAGTACAAAGATAGGATTTTTGGGAAATGACGCAGTGACAGCCAATCACAATCCTATCTACGCTGTAAAAAACGACATCATCACCAATCCAACTGTAGTCTCCTATTTCTATTTTCCAGGGATAGGTAAAACGTGCTGTAGGTCGAATTACTACACCTTTGCCGATTTTGGCACCAAACAAACGCAATAACCAGCAACGGATAAAATGAGTATTATGAGGACTAATGGGAAAAACGATCGCCTGTAGGAACCACCACCACATTACAAACCAAGTCGATTTACCGCGATCGAAATTGGATTGGTCGTATTTTCTTAAATCGATCCAGGGTTCGTCATGCAAACGCGGTGTCGCTTGCTTTTGAGTATTTATTTTTGACAATTCTGCATGGATTTGAACATGGCGATCAGGAGGATCGTAGGTCATCGCTGGTTGCTAGTGGGTAGTTATTGACTAGATACTATTTATAAAATATTAATGCAATTTCTCATCGTTCGCGCGGTCGAGAAAAGGTTTGATGAAGCACTATTGAAAGCATCTTGAATATGCTGACGTTTTTGATATAAATCGATAATGATAGAGATGCGAAATTTCGCGTCTCTAGGACTTAAGACTTGAAGAAACCTTCTGACTTGAAAGTAGAATTTTACTCTTGCATGAGTGCCTCTTGCCTCTTGCCTACTTTCATTTCTGATGGTGAAATTTTTTCATGAGGACTGCCTTCTGCCTTGATTCAAGCCAAAACTTGCTGCTGCGATACCAGTAATTCCTTAATTCCTGTTTCTGCCAAATCCAGCATTTGATTCATTTGCTTGCGAGTGAAACTGCCTGATTCTGCCGTACCTTGAACTTCAATTAATTCCAAATTTCCATTCATCACTACGTTAAAATCGACATTGGCGGCTACATCTTCAGGATAATTTAAATCGAGAAATACTTCTCCTTTAATCAATCCGATCGAAATAGCTGCTACTGGAGTAACTAAAGGCGATTCGCCTAATTCTCCTTGTTGGAGTAATTTGTTAATTCCATGCGCCAGAGCAACATAGCTTCCCGTAATCGCAGTGGTGCGAGTACCCGCATCAGCTTGAAGAACATCTGCATCGATCGTAATGGTTCGTTCTCCAAGTAGTTTGAGATCGATCGCCGCACGCAAACTTCTACCAATTAGTCTTTGAATTTCTTGAGTGCGTCCCGATAGTTTGAGTAATTCTCTAGCTTGACGCTGTTCGGTAGCACCAGGAAGCATTCGATATTCTGCCGTCAACCAACCGCTACCACTACCAACCAGAAAATTAGGCACTCCTGACTGAATACTAACTGTGCAGAGAACTTTAGTATTGCCACAGGTAGCCAACACAGAAGCAGTAGGTGAACTAATAAAATCTAGCTCAAAGTGATGGGGACGAAGTTGGTTGGGGTGGCGGCTATCTGGGCGTTGCCAAGACATGGTTAATCTCCAAAAACTTTTCCTAGAATAGCGCAAACCTTAATTAAAGTATCATGTCTGCGATTAGCGATCGATAAATCCGCTATTATGACTACTAATCTTTTGGTTTTCCTATGGGCGATCGCTATGACTAATTCATTTCCAGAATTACCAAACCAACCTGAATCTAATACAGGTGCGAACGCGGAAGGTAATACTAGACCTCCTTCCAGAAGAAGAATTTTAGATTCTGACGAAAAAATTGCTATTTTAGTCGCATTTGCCACCATTGGTGCAATTTTATGGTGGTCTTTGGGCGGTATGAGAAACCTGTTCAATTTCAACAACTGGCAAAACTTTTTTGCAGCATCACCTCTACAAAAAACAGCCAAACAGCAAATTCCCTCACAACCAGAAGCAGAAGTTGCCCAAGTTCCCCCTACAGCACCACCTTCAGCATTAAGATCTGAGCCTTTGGAAGTTGCACCATCAGCACCCACAACAGACTTGCAGCAACCACCAGAATCAACACAGAGAGAGCAAAGAATCGTCAGAAGTCCTGAGATACCTCCCGTAATTATACCTTTACCCACTCCCAGACAGCCTGTCCAACCACCACAGGCGATCATACCTACACCACCACCAGTTATAGAAACACAGCCTACACCGACTACACCGACTACTCCTCAACCACCAGTTACAGAAACACAGCCTACACCGACTACACCGACTACTCCTCAACCACCAGTTACAGAAACACAGCCTACACCATCAACACCCAAACTTGCTTTCAATGATGTTCCCAAGCAATATTGGGCTTATCCTTTTATTGTGGGACTTAATAACAAGCAACTGATTACAGGGGTATCTGAGGATAACTTTGAGCCAGATCGACCGATAACTAGGGCGCAAATGGCTAGTTTATTAAATCAAGCTTTTGACTTGCCACCACAACAAAATCAGATTCAATTTAGGGATATTTCTGCTGGCGATCCTGCTACTGATGATATTGAAAAAGCGATTCAAAAAGGATTTATGAAAGGATATTCTCAAGATACTTTTCGTCCTCAAGAACAGATTCCTCGCTATCAGGTGTTAGTTGCCTTAGCGACGGGTTTGAACCTGAAACCAAGTCAAGACCCCAAAGATATCTTAAAATCTTATCCAGATGCCGATAAACTACCAGCCTGGGCATTAAATCAAGTAGCCGCAGCAGCAGAAAAAGGATTAATCGCCAATCAGCTCAATACTAGTTTATTAGATCCTGACAAACCTGCTACCCGTGCTGAAGCCGCAGTGATGATGTATCAAGCTTTAGTTAATTTAGGTAAGGTTGAAAAAATTAATTAAAATCCATGGTGTTTGTACCAGTGGCGAGCAATATCAAGGCGACGACACAACCATACCCGATCGTGCTTTTGTACGTAATCTAGAAAACGAGCAAGGGAAGCTGTTCTTCCAGGTCTACCAATCAAGCGACAGTGTAGTCCCACATTCATCATTTTTGGCGCAGTTGCACCTTCTGCATACAAAACATCGAAAGCATCGCGCAGATAAGCAAAAAACTGGTCGCCAGAGTTGAACCCTTGAGCGGTCACAAAGCGCATATCATTGTTATCGAGAGTGTAAGGAATGACTAAGTGTGGTTTGCCAAAATCGCAGATCCAATAGGGCAAATCATCAGCATAACTATCTGAATCGTAGAGAAAACCACCTTCCTCGATCGCCAGTCTTCGCGTGTTGGGGCTATTGCGTCCAGTATACCAACCGAGAGGACGACTGCCTGTAACTTGAGTGTGAAGGGCGATCGCCTTGTGTAAGTGTTCTCTTTCTAAGTCTTCTCCAAAATATTTGTAATCAATCCAGCGATAGCCGTGACTGGCAATTTCCCAATCTGCTTCTAGCATTGCTGCTACTGCTTCTGGATTGCGTGCCAAAGCCATTGTTACTCCAAAAACAGTCACGGGAATATGGCGATCGGTGAATAGACGATAAAGTCTCCAGAAACCTGCCCTACTGCCATATTCGTACATGGATTCCATATTCATATTTCTCGTACCAGCTAGAGGTTCTGCACCGATACTTTCTGACAAAAAAGCTTCAGAGGCTGTATCTCCGTGTAAGATGCAATTTTCTCCACCTTCTTCGTAATTAATCACAAACTGTAAGGCAATGCGAGCGCGATTCGGCCATTGGACATGGGGAGGATTACGACCGTAGCCAATCAGATCTCTAGGATAGCTTTCTGACATAATGACATAATAGACTTCTTGCCTACCATAGCCGATTAATTTACAACTCAAATAGGATCGCTATATTTACTATGTCTTCTCCTCCCATTCAATGGTATCCAGGTCATATTGCTAAAGCAGAAAAAGCACTTAAAGAACAGCTTAAGCGTGTAGATGTGGTGCTGGAAGTGTTGGATGCTAGAATTCCTCTTGCTTCTCATCATCCCCAGGTAGCAGAATGGATTGGTACTAAACCAAGAGTCTTAGTTCTCAATCGAGTCGATATGATTCCCGATGCGATGCGTCAGAAATGGTTGCAATGGTTCGAGGAAAGAGAAGAGCAACCCTATTTTACTAACGCCAAACAGGGGACAGGAATCAAAGCAATTTTAGACGCAGCACAACTAGTAGGAAAACAAATCAATCAACGCAGGCGCGATCGCGGTATGCTTCCTCGTCCAGTTCGTGCTGTAGTAATTGGATTTCCTAACGTGGGAAAATCAGCGCTAATCAATCGTTTAGTCAAGCGTAAAGCGGTTGCTAGCGCCAGACGTGCAGGAGTTACCAAACAACTACAATGGGTGAGAATCTCAGATGAAATTGAATTATTAGATGCGCCTGGGGTGATTCCCTTAAAATTGGAAAATCAAGAAGACGCAGTTAAATTAGCTATCTGTGAAGATATTGGTGAAGCTGCTTATGACAATCAGAGAGTAGCTGCTGCCATGGTGGATTTATTGGTAAGCTTGAATTATGGTGAGATTTTGCAATCTCGCTATCAACTCGATCCCTTTACTATTACTGGGGAAGAATTTGTTTATAATTTGGGTGGCGATCGCTATTTAGGAGATACAGAACGCTCTGCTCGTCAGCTACTCAACGATTTTCGTACTGGATTAATGGGCAAAATTGCGTTGGAAATACCAGGTTAAAAAGCGAAAAAATGGCTAACATTTTTAATTTACCTGCATCTCTTCCCGAGCGAGAATTATTTGAGTCTTTAATCTCTGGCGATCGCATTTCCCTCGAACGCATAATCTCTACTGGTCAGACTACACCAGTTGGAGAATGGTACGACCAAGAACTTGACGAGTGGGTACTTCTTTTACAAGGAGAAGCTTCTTTATCCTATGCTGACGGCTCTACAGTTAATCTTAGAGCAGGAGATTATCTGTTTATTCCCGCTCATCAAAAGCACCGAGTTGAATATACTAGTTCCCAACCTCCCTGCATTTGGTTAGCTATTCATGGCGATCTAGGTAAAAGATTGTCAAAGACTACCTATCGGGATAGGCAATAGACTTTTTTGCAATAGGCAAGAGAAGGCGGGAGGCTTCTAAGCAGGGGAGCAAGGGAGAATGTTGACTTGCCCCCCCAGGGCTGTTTCATTCTTTGAGGTAGAATAAAAATAAGCGATTTAAGA
>CAZJTL010000204.1:0-9181 GCA_964548905.1 uncultured bacterium
CGATTTGGGCTAAATTATGGCGATCGTTAGCTACTTTTGCAAGAGGTCTATTGTAGCATTGCGTCCTAACAGTTTCCCAAGAGGTAGAGAAGCATCCATGCCAGTTGTAGTACCGTAGCTGACAATACGACCATTACTCGCGATCGCGTCCAAGCAATGAGCAAAAGTCACTTTTCCCGCACCATCGAGTGCCACATGTACCCCTGCATTGTCGGTAATGCGACCTACCTCGGCAACTACATCTTGACTGCTATAATCAATTCCGTATTCTGCACCTAACTCTAATAATCGCTGTACTTTTGCCTGATTACCCGCAGTAGCAATAACTCTTCCCCCTAACAGCTTGGCAAGTTGAACTGCTGCACCTCCAACGCCGCCACTAGCAGGATGAATTAAAACCCATTCCCCATCTTGGAGATTGGCTTTGTGGATCGATGCCATTCCCGCAGTCATATAGGCGATCGGCAAACTGGCTGCTACTGTAAAGGATACTTCATCAGCAAGAGGTAGTAACTCGGTTGCCCGACCAATTGCCATTTCTGCAAACGCACCTCTCACACGTCCAACTACAAGCATTCCAGGTACAAACTCCTTTACTCCCAATCCGACAGCATCAACCTCACCAGCAGCCTCTTGACCTAGAATATGAGGTAATCCTTCATAACCATATCCTCGATAAGTTCCATAGGTTGTCTGCAAGTCAGAATTGTTAATTCCAGCAGCACCTACCCGAATCCTGACTTCACCAGCACCAGGTTCTAAAACTTCAACCTCATCTATTCTTACCGCAGTCGGGCCACTGTATTCGTGAATGCGTGCTACTTTCATCTTAAAGTTTTAAGTCTTAAGTCTTAAGTTTCTCTTTTAATTTAGATTCTTCCAATTTTATTTGCTTCTTGAAGTAGCAAGCTAAATTTATAAGCTATTCCACATAAAAACATTGCACAATACATTTTTCCTTCTGGAGGCGCGTGTGCGGAATTTATTTCCGCACTATAAGCGCCGTAATCGCATTCAGCAATATTAAGCGCCGTCCTTCTGCATAAAAGCCTTTTCTCCACTGATAGATAATAGCTACAGCACTAAATTCTAGGATTGCTATATTTCTATTTAAAAACGCTAAATTAGAGATCGGTACATCAATAAGGGTCGATCGAAATGCTGTCACCAGGACAAGTATTGCAAGAACGTTATCAAATACAGCAAAAACTGGGACAAAATTCAGGTCGTCAGACTTGGTTAGCTTTAGATTTAAAGGATGAGCGATCGCAACCAGTTGTCTTAAAAATGCTGGCTTTTGGTGGTGACGTACAATGGGACGACTTAAAACTGTTTGAAAGAGAAGCACAGATTCTCAAGCAGTTAAATCATCCCCGCATTCCCAAATACAAAGATTATTTTGCTATTGACGATCGCCATCTCTGGTTTGGATTGGTACAAGAATACATCCCAGGAAAATCTTTCAAAGATTTACTCAAAGAAAAAAAACGATTCACGGAAACAGAAATTGGTACCTTCGCCGAAAATATCCTCGAAATTCTCATTTATCTTCATTCCCTCAACCCTCCTGTCTTGCATCGAGATATTAAACCAAGTAATTTAATCTGGGGAGAAGATGAACAGGTATACTTAGTCGATTTTGGAGCCGTTCAAGATCGAGCTACCGCAGAAGGAACAACTTTTACTGTAGTAGGAACTTATGGTTACGCACCGATGGAACAATTTGGTGGTCGAGCCGTCCCAGCTTCTGACCTGTATGCGTTGGGAGCAACTTTAATTCATTTAATGGTAGGTATTGCGCCAGCAGATTTACCCAGTCGCGATTTACGGATTCAATTTCGTCAAAAGCTGGATTTAGACAACGAGCGAAAAATAGCTTTGGCTGATTGGCTCGAAAGATTAACCGAACCAGCAGTAGAAAAGCGCTTACCGACAGCAAGACAAGCATTAGAAAGCTTGCGATCGGGTTTACCAACTAGGGAATCTTTTGCCGATCTCGATCGAATTAACCAACCAAATCATACTGAAGTCAATATTAATAAATCTTGGCAAGCCTTAGAAATAAATATTCCCATGCGAGGAATTAGAACTCTAACCGATATCGGTTTATTAGCATTAACTATGTTCTCTGGCTTGTTTGTGTTAAGATTTGCATTTAATATTGTTGTTGTCGCTATTTTAGGAGCTGGTTGGTTTTGGTTATTTTTGCCTTTTATTAGATATATTTTTTCTGCCAAGAAAATTATTTTTAATCAAGATGAATTTAAAATTCAATCTCTATTTTTTTCCTTGATTCCTTACATTCAAAAAGGATTTACTCAAGGGATTAGAGATATTTCTATTAGTTATTTTTCTAATCATCCCCTTTCTCAAGAAAAATCGCTAATTATTAACACTAAATTGGCTAATTCGTTCAATCAGAGGTATTTCTGCGCTCAAGGTTTGAGTGAAGACGAGTTGATTTGGATTGCTCAAGAGATAAGGAGTTGGCTGAGTTGGCAGGGGACAGGTGACAAGGAGCTGAGGAGCAGAGAAGCTGAGGAGCTGAGAAGAAATTATTCAATCAAAAATGAACAATGAACAATGAACAATGAACAATGAACAATTATAGAATCATGGAAAATACAGAATCAAAAGTATATCAAGGGCAATTTGGTGAATACACGATCGATAAGAACGATCGCTTGGGAGTAATTATTTACCGTGCTGGTTTGGTAATTGCTACTGTTAGTTTTGCTATTGCTAGTAATTTAATTATTGCTCAAGGAGAAAATACAACAGCATTAAAAGCAATTACTTATTTATTTTTTACTTTCTCTGTTGGTTTGGCAATTAGTTTATTGACCATTCATATTTATCTGAGCATTTTACATCGAGTCCTACAATTATTTTTGTTAATTGGGACGATCGCTGCTGCTATTTTTACCTGGCAAAGTAGCGAACCACTAGCGTTATATGTTTATAATCATCCCATCGCTTTAGTTGGTGTTGGTTTTACTTTTGCTGCACTGACTGGTATTTATTTCAAAGAAGCGTTTTGTTTTAATCGCCTAGAAACTAAATTTCTCACTCCTATAGTGCCATTTTTACTATTAGGTCATTTGCTAGGGATACTACCAAATGATATGGAACAGGTACTGTTAGCACTTTGGACGATTTTATTTACTATTTTCACCCTTCGTAAAATAATTCAGCCAATTGTCCCTGATATTGGTGATAAATCTGTGTTTGAATATCTCAAGCAACAACGTTCTGCCTCTGCTTAAGGGGATTCAAATACTTAGATGTATAAAGATAAAAATCAATTGGAAAAATTAGGACAAAAAAAATTTTTCGGTTGTATTAAATATCGATCGCATTGGTCGCTAACTGTAAAGGGATGGGGTGTAATTTTAGCGATCGCTCTTATTTTATTATCTTTTGTATTTGCTCACATACACTCTTTTTTAGCTGTCTCTCAACCTATTGCTAATGCAGATATGTTAGTAGTAGAAGGCTGGATTGATGATGAGCCAGTTGCAGGAGCATTGGCTGAATTCAAGCGAGGAAATTATCAATGGTTAGTGGCTACAGGTACGCCTGTCGCCAGAGGTTATTTTTTGTCTAAATATAAAAGTTTTGCCGAAATTTGTGCAGCAACATTGATGTCGATGGGGGCTGACAAAACTAAGTTAATTGCAGTTTCCGCACCACCAACTAAAAGAGATCGTACTTTAGCGGCGGCGATCGCTTTGAGAGAATGGCTATCTCAATCTCAATTATCAATTAAATCAATTAATCTTTATTCATATAATGTTCATACTCGTAGAAGTTGGTTGTTATTTCGACGAGCATTACCACCAGAAATTCAATTAGGAGCGATCGCTCATCCATCGGTTGTTTACGATCCAAAAAGATGGTTCACTTCTAGTGAAGGAATTCGTACAGTTTTATCGGAATTTATTGGTTATGTGTATGCCAAATTGATTAGCTGGCAGGGATAGAAACATAACTTAATTAAGTTAATACATGACTTTTTTTCATTAAAATTTAAGAATTTTGAACTTTTGGATTTAACCAAGTATTTCCACTTATTGTAGAAAAATAGGTAAAACAACCTAACTTGGGTTGATAGTGCCGCTCTAATTTTGGTAAGTACTTGATGATGGCTGTGCCTCATTTTCTTCTCTCCCTAATACTGACTGCGTTGATTAGTTTTTCAGCTCCGATTATTTTAGTTGGAATTATATTTACAACTTTGTTTGCAGTCAGTTATTTTCCAGGCTTAATCGAATTTGGTCATGCAGGAGCTTGTCAAGTGATCGATTTTCTCAACATTTTTGGGAGTGGTAATCCCATTCAGGGAATAATCACCATCGGTTTAACAACTGCTTTAGTTGGCAGTTTATTTGATTTGTTTAATTTGTATCTCTATCAAAATTTAAGAGATCGCTAACTCAACCTTCTGCCTTCTGCCTTCTGGAGGCGCGGATTCTGGAGGCACGTATTCCGAGGTTTCCTCGGAATAGTAAGTGCCGTAGGTTTCCTCAGAATAAAAAGCGCCGTCCTTCTGCCTTCTCCCGAAGGGAATTGACTAATTTTTCAAGATGTTCATCTTGATGGGTTGCCATCACCGAAAGGCGAATACGACTAGTAGGGACTGTAGGCGGACGAATAGCAGGAGCAAAAATACCAGTTTCTTTCAGTTTTTTAGCGCAATCGATCGCCTCTTGAGGGGATGACAAACCAAGGCAAATAATCGGCGACTCTGAAGGCAATAAATTTAAACCCGATAACTGCTGTTTGAGATTATTAACATTCCGCCATAATTGCGATCGCCTTTCTGGTTCCTTATTAATGATTTCGATCGCCGTTAATGCTGCTGCTGTATCCGCAGGAGAAAGTCCTGTGGTATAAATCCAAGTAGGAGCGCGATTGCGAAGAAAATCAATTAAAACAGCACTAGCAGCCACATAACCCCCTAAGCTAGCTAGTGCTTTACTGAGAGTTCCAATTTGAATTAATTCCTTCCCAGTACAACCAAAATGCTCGACGCAACCAGCCCCAGTTGTTCCCATTACTCCCGTAGCATGGGCTTCATCTACTAAAAGCATACAATTCAGTGCTTCAGTAAGAGATATTAGTTTTGGGAGAGGACACAGATCGCCATCCATGCTAAAAACGCTATCAGTGATAATCAAACAACGTCGGTATTGGTGGCGAACTTGAGATAGCTTTGTCGTTAAATCTTCAACGTCTCCATGTTCGTAAATTAATAATTCTGCCCCACTTAACTTAGCGCCATTAATCAGACTGGAATGGTTGTAGCGATCGCTGCAAATTAAATCTTTTTCTCCTACTAAAGCAGCAATAGTGCCAAGATTGGCTAGATAGCCAGAACTAAATACTAGAGCATCTTCAGTTTGTTTCAGAGCAGCGATCACTAATTCTAATTGGCGATGTAATTGTCTGTGTCCGCTTGTCAATCTCGATCCAGTACTACCAGTACCATATGCTTTAGTGGCTGCAACGGCTGCTTGAATGAGGCGATCGTCAGCCGCTAGTCCTAAATAATCGTTGCTAGCAAAGTTAATTAGGTTGCGTCCTTCTACCGATACTATTGCACCAGGAAGACTGTCAATAGTTTGTACCGAGCGATACCAGTTGGCACGCTCGATGGTATGCAAAGATTTTTTTAGCCAAGCATAGGAGCTATCGATCATAATTCACCTGTTCCATATAGCTCAATAGCCAATTAGCAGCAGTAGCACGACGGGTTTGTCTCGGACCAAATTCACCAATTTTATAGCCTTTAAAATTCAATTTTTCTTTGAGGAGTTGTTTATGATGTGGGGGAATCGATCGCGTCAATTTAACAGTAGGTGGGCGATCGGCAATAAAATTAGGCGGTTGTGGATATTCCTGTTGCCATTGGTAAGCAACGTTACTGCTATCCCAAGTTTGAGTAGCTCGATCGTATCGATAGCCCAAACATTGCCAAACTAATTGATTGACAGTATCATCATCAATTTCTTCTCGAAGAATTGCCCAGATTGTATCTGTGTTTAGGGGTGGGAGGTTGGACATAAACAAAGGAGTAGGGAGTAGGGGAGGCGCGAGGAAAGGAACCTGTGTCCGAACTTTAAGCGCCGTGCAATCCCTTGTGGAGGACTGGAAGCGGAGGTTTCCTCCGCTTATTGAAGTCCGTGTTGTTCCGGAGCGGAGGAAGCAAAGAGAATGCTCAAATGGAAAGTAGCACTAGTCTTATTTATTGGTATTATTGCAGTTTCTAGTGCTGCTGTGTTCGTGCGTTTGGCGATCGCGGCAGTAGGAATAAAAAGTGTTGGTTTTAGTTTGTTTCTGGCTGCTTCGCGCCTTATTGGTGCTGCAATATTGTTAACTCCAGTTTGGCAACAAGTACGACGAGAACGGATCGCATCTCAAGCTTATTATTATGCTGCTGCGGCTGGATTGTGCTTGGCTTTTCACTTTGCTAGTTGGATTACTTCTTTATCTTTTACCTCGATCGCTGCTTCAACAACCTTAGTTACGACTAATCCTGTTTGGGTAGCACTAATTTCTTGGTGGTGGTTGAAAGAAAAACCTACCAATTTAACTTTACTGGGTATTGCAATAGCATTAACAGGCAGTATTGTTATTGCTGTTGGCGATCGCGCTGTCGATCCAGTCAGTGCGCCAAATATTTTATTAGGGAACTGCTTAGCTTTAATTGGTGCTGTGATGGCTAGTTGCTATTTTCTTTTCGGTACTCAAGCACAAAAAGAAGGTTTAAGCATTATCAGTTATATTGCGATCGCGTACACTACAGCCGCCATAATTCTTTTACCTTTACCTTTTGTTTTTGGTGCGAGTTATTCTGGCTATCCACAATTGGTTTACTTTTATGTTGTGCTGATGGCGATCGTGCCGCAATTAATCGGTCATACTAGCTTTAATTGGGCAGTAAAATATATTTCTCCGACTTTAGTTAGTCTAACCATTCTTTTTGAGCCAATCGGCGCTAGTTGGTTAGGATTTTTTCTGTTTCAAGAAATTCCTTCAAGATCGGTTTTTTTCGGTGGATTTATTTTGCTTGTTGGTGTGGCGATCGCCGTAATTTAAGTAGCCTTCTAGCATCCATTTTTTTAGTAATAGATTTAAATGGCAAAACTAGATGTGCTTTGAATAGAGTATTTTTAGGAGTTTGTACTCCTATCCCTGAAAACATTTTCAAGCCAACGTTATAGCCCGACCGACAGGGAGGGTTTAACGTTGGTAGTTGACTGCTTGCTTAACTAAAGTACTACCAAAATCCCAAATAGTTCCTGGGTAGCGATGACAGTCTGCTAGGACATCTTCAAAAGCAGTCACAAAAAGCTCAACTTCTGTTTCAGTAATAATTAATGGTGGGAGAAGTTTAATCACATTCATGTTATTTCCTGCTACCTGAGTCAGAATGCGATGGCGCTGAAACAGAGGAACAGTAATCAACTGACTGAATAAACCTTTTTGTACTGTTTCCAACATCTTCCAACCAACTTTGAGATTGAGAGACTTGGGCGATCGAAATTCTAAACCGATCGCTAATCCTTTACCGCGCACTTCGTATAAGAATTCGTATTTTTCGGTAAGTGGTTGTAAGCTATTCATCAGTAAATCGCCCATACGTGTAGCGCGATCGAGCAAATTCTCTGTATCTAACACATGAAGAGTTGCCAAACCCGCAGCCATTGCCATTGGATTTTTGCCAAAAGTCGAACCGTGAACTAAAGCACGATCCATGCGATGAAAGACTTTAGCGAAAATATCGTCACGACAGAGAACCGCACCTACAGGTATATAACCACCAGAAAGGGCTTTAGCGATCGCGATTAAATCTGGTTCAATGCCCCAATGTTCGTAAGCAAAAAACTTACCAGTGCGCCCTAGTCCTGTTTGTACCTCATCAACTACAAATAGAGTACCGTATTGACGACATAATTGTTGTGCGGACTGTAAATATCCTGATGGTGGTAGATTGACACCTTTGCCTTGAATTGGTTCGATAAAGAAACCTGCCACATCTTTTTGAGAGAGGACTTTCTCTAGGGCATCCAGATCGCCAAAAGGAACCAGATCGCAAGCGGGGAGAAGGGGTTCAAAACCTTGCCGAAACTCTTCGCTACCATTAAGAGACAAAGCACCGTAAGATAAACCGTGATAAGCACTTTTGCAGTAAACAAGACGCGATCGCCTGGTAGCGCAGCGTACAAACTTAATTGCCGCCTCGATCGCCTCTGTACCACTATTGGCAAAAAAACAACGGCCGATCGAAGCGGGGACACGCTTTAGTAGTTCTTCGGCTAACATCCCAGGTAATAAAGCACAGTCTAGCTGTACCAGGGAAGGTAAATCGGCATTTAAAACATCTGCTAGTGCTTGTTTTATAGTTGGATGGTTACGTCCGAGGGCAAATACACCAAAACCAGACAAAAAATCTAAATAGCGATCGCCCTCTCGATCGATTAAATAAGCACCTTCTCCTCTTTCATAAAAGCGATCGTAGTCGATCGTCTTGAGAACGCGAACGAGTTGAGAATTTAAATAATCGCGATGCAGGTTGTAGTTTTCTCCCCTGCGCCGATTCATCTCTGTGATTAAATCAAAAGACATTACTCGTATCTAATCTCGCCAACACTATAGCCAGTATATAAGTACCTATGCAAAATTAATTACACAATTCATATTTCTGTTGCCTTTTGCCTTTTGCCTTTTGCCTCTCATCACCGAGAAACTTAATTTTACCCAGCCACTTATGAACCGAACCTTCTGGATTACTCTATTTATCGCCTTGGCAAATTCAATCAGTTTTACGATTTTGATCCCAATTCTTTATTTATACGGGAAACAATTTGGACTAAACGATTTTCAAACCAGTCTGCTGTTTGGTATCTACTCTGTGGCTCAATTTTTTGCTACTCCTGTGATTGGCAAACTTGCCGATCGTCTGGGACGCAAACCTCTATTAATAATTAGCTTAGCAGGAACGGTAATTGCCAATTTTATGGCGGGAACTGCTACTAGTGCGGCAATTCTCTTTTTTGCTCGTTTTTTAGACGGTATTACTGGTGGTAACGTTTCGGTTGCTCAGGCGATCGTTGCTGATGTTATTCCTCCTGCACAACGCGCTAAAGCTTTTGGTTGGTTCAGTGCAGCTACTTTT
>CAZJTL010000205.1:0-8952 GCA_964548905.1 uncultured bacterium
TCTGGTTGTGAAAAACCTGGAACGGATTGAAAGTATTGTTTGACTAATTGAACTCTACTCATTTCCGTTCCTTCTCGCCAAGCAGCGATCGCTTTTTGACCGAACATGCGGTTAGAAAAACTGACGATCGCAATACCACCAGGTTTGAGTATGCGATGTATTTCAGTAAAAATTGCTTCTGGATACTGTAAATACTGCACCGAGACTGTGTTTAAAACAGCATCAAAGTCGCGATCGGGTAAAGGAAATTTGGGATCTTGATTGAGATCTCGAACAAAATAATGGTTTAATCTACGATTTTTCGCCAGTTCCTCTTCATTCATCCCATGTCCTTCCACATGGGCAAATTCTATCTCCTCTGGAAGATGGGAAACCCAACTACTCATCATATCGAAGATGCGAGTGTTAGGTTTGAGTCTTTCCCGATAGAGATTGGTAAGTCGATCGATAAAATTATCGTCAACATGGGTGACAAAACGAGGATAGGAATAAAAATCTAAATCGTTAGTCTCGTCTAATTTAGTCCGTTGTTCTGGTCGTAAAAGCATCATCCCCTACTTTGCTATATAATCTTGCAATGCCTTCACTTCCAAAGGTTGTGACTGCAAAGAACGAATCGCCGCTACAGTAGCTTTGGCACCTGCAATAGTAGTAATAATCGGCAATTTATAATCTAGGGCAGTACGACGAATCAAACGAGCGTCAGTTTGGGATTCTTCTCCAGTAGGAGTATTGATAATAAACTGAATTTGCTCGTTTTTAATCAAATCGATGACGTGAGGGCGACCTTCATGAACTTTAAGCACTAAATCTACGTCTTTAATCCCTTTTTCTTTGAGAACTTGGCGCGTACCAGAAGTAGCCACCACTTTAAAACCCAGATTAATTAAATCTTTGACCACAGGAACGGCTAATTCCTTATCCCGATCGCTCATAGAAACAAAAACAGTTCCCGTCGTCGCCAAACGCACTCCCGCCGCTATCTCAGCTTTGGCAAATGCCTTACCAAAATCGGTGTCAATGCCCATTACTTCCCCTGTAGAACGCATTTCTGGCCCTAATAGAGTATCTGCCCCTGGGAACTTTTCAAAGGGCAAGACAGCCTCTTTAACGGCAATGTGTTGGGGAATTACCTCAGAGGTGACACCCAAAGATTCTAGAGTTTGACCTGACATGACTAAAGATGCCAGTTTTGCCAAGGGAATACCAGTTGCCTTAGAAACGTAAGGAACGGTACGGGAGGCGCGAGGATTAGCTTCAAGAATATATACCTGTTCTCCTTGGACAGCATATTGAATATTCATCAAACCAACTACTTTAAGAGTTTGAGCTAGTTTAAATGTCCATTCGCGAATAGTATCTAAAGCTGAAGCAGATAGAGAGGTGAAGGGAATAGAACAAGCAGAGTCGCCAGAGTGAATACCAGCTTGCTCGATGTGTTCCATAATTCCACCGATGACTACTTTACCCGCCATATCGGCGATCGCGTCAACATCGACTTCAACAGCGTTTTCTAGGAACTTATCAATTAAGATCGGGTGATCGGGTTCGACTTGCACGGCATAGGTCATGTAACGTTCTAAATCCTCGTCAGAGTAGACGATTTCCATTGCCCTTCCCCCTAAAACGTAGGAAGGACGGACTACAACGGGATAACCGATGCGGCGGGCGATCGCCAGTGCTTCTTGATAGCTACGAGCAATTCCGTTAGGTGGTTGCTTAATTTCTAATTCTCGCAGAATTTTTTCAAATCTTTCTCTGTCTTCAGCAATATCGATCGAATCGGGAGAAGTACCCCAGATTTTTGGCGCAGTAACGGGACAAGAGGAAAACTTAGAACTATCTGTAGCGATTTCATCGATGTATTTTTGCAGAGGGACGGCTAACTTAAGAGGAGTTTGACCGCCAAATTGAATGATAATTCCTGCTGGATTTTCCGCCTCAATGATGTTAAGGACATCTTCTTTAGTTAAAGGTTCAAAATACAGGCGATCGCTAGTGTCGTAATCGGTCGAAACAGTTTCTGGATTGGAATTGACCATAATTGTCTCGAATCCAGCTTTAGTCAAAGCAAAAGCAGCATGACAGCAACAGTAGTCAAATTCTATTCCCTGTCCGATACGGTTAGGCCCTCCCCCTAAAATCATCACTTTTGGTCGATCTGAAGGAATTACCTCAGATTCTCCTTCTTCGTAGGTGGAGTAGTAGTAAGGAGTTAAAGCTTCAAATTCAGCCGCACAAGTATCGACTAGCTTATAAACAGGAATAACCCCTAAATTTTTGCGATATGCCCTCACCTCATCTTCTGTGGTTTTAGTGCCAAAGGCAATCTGTCGATCGCTGAATCCTTGCTGTTTGACATGACGCATCTGTTCTTTAGTAATATCTTGCAAGGAACTACGCTTGAGGAATTTTTTGCCTTCCTGCAATTCTTCCATCTTGTCTAAAAACCAGAGGTCAATCCCTGTCAGTTCGTGAATTTCCTCTACTGACATACCCAAGTTTAAAGCTTGATGAATGGTAAAAATTCTTTCGGGGTTGGGAGTCCGCAAACTAGAACGAATGTGGGAGATCGAGGGGAGATTTTCCAGGCGATCGCAGCCAAAACCAAAACGTCCTACTTCTAGCGATCGCAGTGCTTTTTGTAGGGATTCACAGAAAGTACGGCCGATCGCCATTGCTTCCCCTACAGATTTCATCTGAGTAGTTAAAATCGGTTCCGAACCTGGAAACTTTTCAAAAGCAAAACGGGGAATTTTGGTGACTACGTAGTCGATCGTCGGTTCAAAAGAAGCGGGAGTTTTCTTAGTAATATCGTTATCAATTTCATCGAGAGTGTAACCAACTGCCAATTTAGCCGCAAATTTGGCGATCGGAAAACCCGTAGCTTTGGATGCCAAGGCTGAGGAACGAGAAACACGAGGATTCATCTCAATCACAATCACATCGCCATTGACAGGATTGACAGCAAATTGGATGTTAGAACCACCCGTTTCTACACCAATTTCCCGAATGATTGCTTTAGAATAGTCCCTAAGTCTTTGATACTCTTTATCCGTTAAAGTTTGGGCAGGTGCGACGGTAATTGAATCCCCTGTATGCACCCCCATCGGATCTAGGTTTTCGATCGAACAGATAATTACCACGTTATCTGCTAAATCTCGCATTACTTCCAATTCATACTCTTTCCAACCCAACAGAGATTTCTCTACCAAAATTTGGGAGACAGGAGAAGCATCAATCCCCGATTGAGCAATTTGTTCGTATTCCTCTGGGTTGTAAGCTATTCCCCCACCAGTACCCCCTAGGGTAAAAGCAGGACGAATAATCAGGGGGTAAATCCCAATTTCATGGGCGATCGCCTTAGCTTCTTCGAGATTGTTAGCAATTCCTGACGGACACACGGGTACACCAATCTTTGCCATCGCCTCCTTAAACAAAAGACGATCTTCTGCCTTTTCGATCGCGGGTAATTTTGCCCCAATTAATTCAACTCCATATCGCTCTAAAACTCCAGTTTTTGCCAGTGTAACAGCTACATTTAACGCTGTTTGACCTCCCATCGTCGGAAGCAATGCATTTGGTCGTTCCTTGGCGATTACTTTTTCCACCATTTCCGCCGTCAATGGCTCTATATAAGTACGATTTGCCATTTCTGGATCGGTCATGATCGAAGCGGGGTTGGAGTTAACCAGCACTACTTGATAGCCTTCTTCTCTCAGCGCCTTACAAGCTTGAGTTCCAGAATAGTCAAACTCACAAGCTTGTCCGATGACGATGGGACCGGAACCGAGAAGCAAGATTTTGTGGAGGTCGTTGCGACGAGGCATAAGAGTTAAGTTTCTAGTGCAATAATTTATGAAGCTAAATTATTGTATCTGCTCTTAGGTCAATAACGACCCATTGCTTTATCTAGGTTTAATAACTTAAATAGTTAATTGTTCATTGTAGAAAAAGGGAGTAGGGAGCAGGCAGCAGGCAGCAGGAGGCAATAGGCAATAGGTTATCATCTTTCTCCTCGTCTCCCTAGCCCCTAGCCCCTAACCCCTAATCCCTACACCCAAACAAACATATCTCTAGAATTATTTAATCTTTCTAGAACTATCATAGATGTGGCTTTAGTTGCTCGTAAAATTAGATTAGCAAGGTAAAAGTAGTGAAAATCGTTGCTATTAGCGATACTCATGCACTGCATCGTCATTTATCGATTCCTGATGGCGATGTTCTCGTTCACGCAGGAGATATCACGCGCAAAGGAGACTTGCCTGAATTAGCTGATTTTAATGAGTGGCTTGGTTCACTGCCCCACCAAGATAAGATAGTGATTGCAGGCAATCACGATTTGTGCTTTGAACAAGAGCCTGAGATTGCTCGCGATACTCTCTCTAATTGTATTTATCTTCAAGACGAAGAAATTATTATCTCTGGAATTAAATTTTATGGCAGTCCCTGGCAGCCTTGGTTTCATAATTGGGCATTTAATTTACAAAAAGGCGAACAATTACGGCAAAAATGGGATCTAATTCCTGCTGATACTCAAATTTTGATTACTCACGCACCTCCCTATCAGATTGGCGATCGACTCAAACAGGGCAATTGCGTCGGTTGTGAAGAACTATTGGATGCAGTCAAAAGAATAAAACCGCAAATTCATATTTTTGGACATATCCATGAAGGTTACGGAAAAATCGAAACTCACGAAACTCAATTCATTAATGCTTGTTCTTGCAATTATTTATACCAAGCTGTCAATCAACCTCTAGTCACTTCGCTTTGATATTTAACTAGGCAAAAAAACAGAAAGCTTGAAATCCAACCAACAAATCCTTCTGTTGCCAAGGCGCGGGTGGCGAATTTACTTCGCCACATTGAGCGCCGCTGTTGTCTCTCCCGAAGGGCTTTAAAAAAAACCTCTACTGCGATCGCAGTAGAGGAAGGTATGTTGTCTATTAATCCTGGATTGTGTAGAAAAATCTTCTACTAATAGTTTGGATTTTTTTTTACCTTTTGTAGTGTAGCAAAGATGAAGATTGCCGCAAAATTTATAAAGAATTGATAAAGTTGATTTAGTTTAAAAAGGGAGCAGGCAGCAGGCAGCAGGCAGCAGTAAAGTCGCTCGCTCGGATAGTGGGGGCAAAATTAGTAATTACGAATTATTTTGTCAGCCAAATATAAATAAAAAACTGAGCTTTTCCTCGAAACCCAGTTTTTTTGAGATGATTTAAGTTTAGAAAGAAAGAATGGAAGGGCGGAAGGGGACAAGAATAGCTTCTTGTTTTGCTTTCTACCCTTTGTGAGATTAACGAATGTATTCTTTAAGAATACTATTGCGATTGGGATGGCGCAGCTTGCGTAAAGCTTTAGCCTCGATTTGACGAATGCGTTCGCGAGTAACGTTAAAAATTTGACCGATTTCTTCTAAGGTTTTCATGCGCCCATCGTCTAAGCCATAACGCAGTCTGAGAACATCTCTTTCTCTGGGGGAGAGTGTGTCGAGAACGTTTTCTAGATCTTCGCGCAAGAGACTCTTGGAAACTTGATCTTCTGGAGTCTCACCATCAGCTTCAATGAAGTCTCCCAAACGAGAATCTTCCTCTTTACCGATGGGGGTTTCCAAAGAAATAGGCAATTGGGCAGATTTAGCAATAAAACGTAATTTTTCGATGGTCATTTCCATCCGAGTAGCAATCTCTTCTTCGGTGGGTTTGCGACCCATTTCTTGAGAAAGAATTTTAGTAGTTTTCTTAATTCGAGAAATAGTTTCGTACAGATGAACGGGCAAGCGGATAGTACGAGACTGATCGGCGATCGCTCTGGTAATTGCTTGTCTGATCCACCAGGTAGCATAGGTAGAGAATTTGTAACCTTTTTCGTGATCGAATTTCTCTGCTGCTCTGATCAAACCTAAAGAACCTTCTTGAATCAAGTCTTGGAAAGAAAGACCACGATTCATATACTTTTTGGCGATCGACACTACTAGACGCAAATTAGACTGCACCATTTTATCTTTAGCACGTCGGCCCAGATAAAGACGGCGTTTAAAAGCTGGCAATTCCATGCCCACTTCTTGCGCCCATTCGCGATCGTTGGGGATGCGATCGTTACAATCGATCATTCTTTCTCGAATGCGCTCTAATTCTAGTAGATCTGCGATCTTACGAGCTAATTCGATTTCCTCTTCTGCTCTTAAGAGTCTAATTCGACCAATCTCTTGCAGATAGATGCGAATTGAATCCTCAGTATAAGGTTTTTTCTTGGTTCGGTCATTACGACGATTAGTTGTTAGCTTCCGTCTTTTTCGGGTATTAGTAGAAGTTTCTTCTAAATCTTCTTCTACTTCTACTTCCATGTCAAAGCCTTCCGCGTCGTCTTCAATCAACAAACCCCAATCGTTTTGAGGTTGGGTCAAGGTTGCCAATGCTTGATTAGCCTGCGTCATGCGGTTTTCCTCTTGCTCCTTCAGTACACAACTAAGTAAATATATTTTTTACTGAAACCAAATGGACTAGATTTTGCTCAATTTTCTGGCCCATTAAATCCTCTTTAATTAGTCTAGGTTGTTCTCTCGAAAACCTACTCACTCTAGCTTAGCTTTTTAGTTGCAGTCTAGTTGGTGAGTATTAGTGACTAATAGCTTGGGGATCTATCCGATTTTAGCTTCGATTAACAAAAATAGGGTGAAGTTTCTGCGTAAATTCTTCAATTTTATGGTGGGTTCTCTTCATCAAAATTTCATCTTACTTTGATATTAAGTTTTTTGAGCTTTCCCATCATCAATTGAGGTTTTTTTTATTAGTACGCATGTTTTACCTATTTACATTCGATCGATACTTATAAATTGATAGCCCTGTTGTTTGAGTTGAGGAATCAAACGCTCAATAATTCGAGCAATATTCTCCCCTCCATGATAGCCATCGTGAAGGACGATTAAAGACCCATTTTTAACTTGATGTAACACTCGCTCGACAACAATAGAAATACCAGGATTCACCCAATCTTCAGGAACAACACTCCACATAACAGGACGATAATGCCACTGATGTAAGTGTTTTAAGATATTAGGCGTAAATAAACCATTGGGAGGTCGGACATCCCTAATTCGATTAGTTGAAATTTTACAAACTTTAGCGATCGCTTCTTGAGTTTTATTTAAACTTTGATAAATTTCTTTAATAGTTAATGAAGTAAAAGAAATATGACGGTAGCCATGAATGCCAATCCAATGTCCCCTGTTAACAATTTCAGCAGCAATATGTGGATAGCGATCGACCAAAATTCCCAAACAAAAAAAACTAGCTTTGACTTGATGGCGGTCTAATACATCTAATAATTGTGGAGTATTTTCTGGATGAGGACCATCATCAAAAGTTAAGGCGATCTCAGGTACATTTTCCGAACCACTCCAGAGGCAATTAGGAAAAGTAGGTTTGAGAAGGCGATATAAAAAGGGGTAGATTGGGGCAAACTCCATACAGTCAAGATTTTAGCCAACAAAAAGCTGGTCTACACTTAGTTACTGTACAATTCTAATTAAATATATAATCAAACTCCCCGGGTAGGATTCGAACCTACGACCAATCGGTTAACAGCCGACCGCTCTACCACTGAGCTACCGAGGATCACTCAATTCACAATTAAACATATTACCTATAAATACAAAATTTAGCAAGTATTTTGCCAAAAATATTCCCTAGCTAATTGGGGATTTTCTTTTGTCAACCACCTCCCCCATCATTGAAGAGAGAGGATATCTTAGAAATATAGATAAATTCATAACTCCTCATGCTGACTTATCACCGTAAGCTTGTTTATCTTTCTTTCATTTCAAACGATCTACCGATTTGGTCTACGATCGAAACTACGGCTTTTCTTTATCAAAAAGACCGAGAAAAATTTCATTTGCTGTTAAGTCCGCAGAATTTATCTGATGCCAAGGACGCAAATACTCAAAACAATTCAAAAGCCCATAAAAACAAAGAATCAATTTGGTTAGAATTGTCTCCTTCTAGAGTAGTTATGTCAATGCAGACTAAAGGACAATTGAGCTATCGTCATTTTTGGGAAGAAGGGCTTAGTGGCGTTTCTCGTTACTTGCTTAGTGGCGAGTCACCCGAACAAACTAGTTCTTTTCGTCTGCGGAATTTTACTCGAAGCCTACGTCTAGAAGGTAATCCTCTACCAACTAAATTGCGGATAGAATACGAATTAAGAACCCAAAAGCTTCAATTAGGCTCTTATGTATTGCATTTGAATATTCATCACTAGTATAGAACCCAGATATTTAATGTTGTACTACTCTACAGATAAGAGTGTACTACTGTACAGATAATTGTTCTGACAACGATCGTCACTCTCAATCAAAATAGTACGATCCTCACCATACCAATCAATCTTACAGAAACTACAGTGATAAACAATTACTCCAAATGCAGGCGCGGGTGTACCAATGCCAACCAAATTACAACAGGGGCATTTATCTTTTTAGCGTTACAGGTCATTACGTGGTTTTCAACTGTATCTAGGCATGGGCTACAAGTGGATTCAATCAGGAGATAAAATAGTCAGAGTGCTTGCAGGCTCAAACCTTTGCCGCGCTCATTTGTTTATTTGGCTCTACGATCGCATTGCTCCACAACCACCGCGCCGTCTGCCTACAGAAATAGGTGACATTTTGGGGGCAAAGTATGACAAATTGAGACGGGGTGAGGTTAAGTTGTCTTGGAAGGATGCTTCAATTCGCGTTCTTTACAAAGCTACTAGATTACTATTTAAGGAATTGTGCGATCATCTTTTGTAGAACAAAGTCTTACGGGAATTTTAAAATTGTTATGGATGAAATTTACACAGATTCGTCAGTTGATAATACTAATAATGTCAACGAGTCTGTATCTACTGATGAGTTAGCTGCTGCTTTAGAGACTCCGATCGACTTTAATTTTCAACTTCCCGATC
>CAZJTL010000206.1:0-8947 GCA_964548905.1 uncultured bacterium
ACTTTGAATTTATCATGCGCGGTCTAACCAAGCTAAGAGAATTGCATCCAGAAGCAAGCGATCGCCTTAGTCTCAGTCTCCATTGTGAAGTAGCGGAAATTCTCAACGCCTATACTAAAATCGTCCAACAAGATCCTAATCTTACAGGTTTAAAAGCTTATAGTGCAGCCCGCCCGCCTCATTCTGAAGGGTTAGCTATCTGTATTGCTTCCTATTTAGCGCACGAAACTAATTGTCTCAATATAAATTTATTGCACCTCAGTTCCCGTAAAGCAGTAGAAGCTGCTTTGATGATGCAAACAATCTTTCCTCACATCAATTTTCGACGAGAAGTAACTGTCGGACATCTTTTATTAGATGTGGATGCGCCTACGGGGAAATGGGCAAAAGTTAACCCGCCGATTCGTCCTCGCGCAGATGTAGAATACTTATGGCAAGCTGTACTCGATCGCCAAGTAGATTGGATTGTCAGCGATCACGCCTGCTGTTCGGCTGAGAAGAAAGCAAGTTTGAAGGATCCTAATAATATTTGGCTGGCTAAATCGGGTTTTGGTGGTACGGAATATTTACTTTCTGGAGTATTTAGTGAAGGTAGTAAGCGCGGTATGTCCTACAGCCATATGGCCCAGTTACTAAGCACGAATCCCGCCCAAAGATTTGGGTTAAATTCAAAAGGTGATATCGCAGTCGATCGCGATGCAGATTTAGTATTATTCGATCCCAATCAAACCTTTGTTGTTCGTGCTGCTGAGTCGGAATCACAGCAAGGCTATACACCGTTTGAAGGAATGGAGTTAACTGGAAAGGTAAAAACAACCTTTTTGCGAGGGAATAAAATTTACGATCGAGGACAGGTAATAGGTGTTCCCAGTGGACGTTATTTGCATAATTCAGCACTCAGCAGTCAGCATGTTTAAGTCTAAAGTCTTGCGTCATAAGTCTGAAGTTTTTTTCCTCCTGCCTTCTGCTGATAGCTGATAGCTGATAGCTGATAGCTGATAGCTGATAGCTGATGATAGCTTACTCAGAATCGACCTGCGTTGCTGCTGTGTCACTGGCTGGCAAGCACACCTGAAATTGGCTGCCTTTGCCGACTTCACTCTTGACATTGACAAAACCACCGTGTTTTTTGACGATACCGATCGCAGTAGCAAGTCCTAAACCAGTACCTTTGCCCACTTCTTTGGTAGTAAAAAAGGGGTCAAAAATTCGCTCCTTAATTGCTTCTGGTATGCCACACCCTGTATCCGATACGGTTATGGCTACGTAATTACCAACTTTGGCAGCTAAATTCATTCTGGCGTAGTTTTCATCAACACTAAAGTTTTCAACAGCAATAGTTAAAGTACCACCATTAGGCATGGCATCGCGAGCATTGACACAGAGATTCATCAACACCTGAGCTATTTGGGTGGGATTTGCTGAGATCGTGCCAAGATTTTGTTTTGGGATGTTAGTATGAATTGCGATCAATTTGGGAAATGTTACTTTGATAATACGCTCTGTTTCTTCGATCGCATATTTTGGTTGCAGAAGAACTTTTTCTTCTTCTTCTCCTCGTGCAAAGGAAAGAATTTGCTTGACTAGCTCGGCACCACGTTTGGCATTATCTGTCAGTATTTCTAACAGTCGCCGATTTTGCCGCTCCAAATTGGGAAGTTTGATTGGTAGCAGTTGAGCGACTGCCAAAATTGGTGTGAGTATATTATTGAGATCGTGGGCAATACCACTGGCTAGAGTGCCGAGACTTTCTAGCCTTTGTGCCTGATAAAATTGTTTTTCCAGTTGTTTTTTCTCGGTAATATCCGTATCTACCGTGAGAATAGATTTAGGATTACCTGCTTCATCTCGTACCAAGGTCATGCGACTATTGACAATGACTTCTTTGCCAGATTTGGTGACTTTCTGTAATTCCCCTTGCCAAAAGCCAGATTCCAGAACAGTTTTAAAAATTTGTTCCATTTCTGGTCTAATTTTCTGGCACAAAAGCTCGTTTGCCTTCTTGTCAATGACTTCTGCTGTCGTCCAACCATAAAGCTGTTCGGCTCCAGAGTTCCAGAATAGTATTTGATGTTCTAAATCCCTGACAAAGATGGCATCAGAGGCAATATCGAGTAAAGCCGCCTGTTCGCGGATTTTCTGTTCTGCACGTTTGCGATCGCTAATATCGGTGACAGTTCCGAAGTATCCTGTAACTACTCCATCTCGATTGCGAATTGCCACAGCACTACCAACCACCCAGTTCACTTTGCCCTGTGGGGTTTGGAAGCGATATTCTAGAAAAAACTCGCGTTTGGCTTGGGCTGCATCATACCATTCTTGGAACACTCGTTCGCGATCTTCTGAATGGATCGCATCTAGCCAACCTTTCCCCATTGCCCGATCTAGAGACAGTCCCGTCAATTCTGACCACTTATGATTGACAAACAAACAATCTCCCTGGGGATCGGTTTGAAAAATGCCCACTGGCGCATGAGTGACCAAAATACGGAATTTTTCTTCGCTTTCGCGTAATTGAGCTTCTATCAGTTTGCGATCGCTAATATCTACGGCTGTGCCAACAATGCGGTAGATCCGTCCTTGTTCATTCCGTATTGGTGAGAGGGTAGTTAATGTCCAAATAGTATGCCCCTCAAAGGCAAGTTGCTCTTCGTAGTGAATGCTAGTACCAGCTTGCAGACAGCAATTGTAGTTTTGCCGTATAGTTGCTCCTAGTTCTTTGCCAAAGGCTTTTTCTGGTGTTTTACCTTGAATCTGTTCACTGGTTACATCTGCATATCGCTCAGCAACTTGGTTAAAGTGAACGTAGTAAAATTCGCCCTCTTCTGTAACATCGATCGCAAAAATTGCCTGTTCTGTACCGTTGTAAATACTGTTCAGAAAGGCTTCTCGCTCTTGCAGTTCTGATTCTGTCTGCTTGCGAGCGGTAATATCCTCTCTCGTCACTTTTTTTGTGGCGATCGCTTGATGACATGCTGCTTCAAACACATCACAAGCATCGGCATCAAATCCTAACTCTTTTCCAGTTTTGCCCAAGAATTCCTCTGTTGGGATACCTGATTCGCTTGCGACTTTTTCAATGGCAAGACAAAGACTCTCTGGGGTTAGATTTTCTTTGACCAGATATTCACTAGCACCGCTTTTGATTGCCTGTACTGCTCTCTCTACGCTTCCTTGCTCCTCTATGATTATGACTGGAAGATGTGTGCGACCAGACTGAGTTTTCAATCGGTTTAAAAATTCTAAACCATTTATATCTGGTAGACGATAGTTTAGTAGAATTGCGTCGGGAAGTTGCCGCTGACACAATAATAGTGCTTCTTCTCCTGTCTGTGCTTCTATAATCCTGTAGGTGTTAGGTTTGTTTGGCAGTAAATAGCAACGATAAATTAATTGATTTTCCAGAGAGTCATCAATAAACAAGACTTTCTGTGTAAAAATAGTCACGCCTTCGATCCGAATTTTATTAGAAAATTGAAAAAATTCAATTAACTCCTCAAAATCTAGTCACTAACCGAAAGAATTGCTTTTTGATAAGATCTGGTTTCTGATGTAGTTGGCGATCGCTTCACCTTCTTCTTCAAGGGCAAAATGTCCTGTATCGAGCAAATGAAACTCGATTTTACTTAAATCTTTTTGATAAGGATACGCGCCAAGGTGATAAATCTGAATTCAATTATGAATCAGATGGCATGAAAATGGATTTCACTAGTTACATGTGGAAGGATTCAAGCAATGATATCGTAATATCAATTAATGTCGAAAATGGTAAAGTAAAGTCAAAATTAAAGTTTTGATCCAACCTTAATAGGGAGCGTCCAAAGGGAGGACAAGGAAGACAAGGAAGACAAGAAAGTAAAAAACCTAAGACTTAAGACTTAAAAAACTTCTGCCTTCTGCCTTCTGCCTTCTGGAGGCGGGAAAATCGGAGGTTTCCTCCGATTTGTTCACCCGCCGTCCTTCTGCTCCCTGCTCCCTGCTCCCTGCTTCCTGCCTTCTTTCAACCAAACTGTAAAGCTTCCCCCCGCACCTCAGTATTTAATTTGCCGCGCTCGTAAGCAACTTGTCCACCTACAATGGTAACTACAGGAAAACCTGTCAAGTTCCACCCTTCAAAAGGACTCCAGCCACATTTTGTCTGTAATTCTTCTCGCAATACAGGGCGATAGGTATCCAAATCGACCAAAACTAAATCGGCATCATAACCAGGGGCGATCGCGCCTTTATTGGGAATTTGATAAGCTTTAGCCACTGCGGTTGACATCCAATTAGCTACTTGAGCGATCGTACAACGTCCTTGCATGGCTTGAGTTAGCATCAAAGGTAAAGAAGTTTCTACTCCAGGCATTCCTGAAGGTGTATGGGGATAACCTTGAGCTTTTTCTTCTAGGGTGTGAGGTGCGTGATCGGTAGCGATAAAGTCAATTACACCATCGAGTAAAGCTTGCCAGAGAATTTGGTTATTTTCAGGCGATCGCAAGGGAGGATTCATTTGTGCCAAAGTCCCAATCTTGGCGTAAGCTTCGGTATTTAAAAGCAAATGTTGGGGTGTCACCTCTGCTGTCACCCAACTCGGTTTATCTTGACGCAGTAATTCTGCTTCTATGCCTGTAGACAAATGCAAAATATGCAAGCGACGTTGATATTTTTTCGATAACTTTAGTGCTAACTGAGTGGCATTGAGGGCAGCTTGTTCGTCTTGAATAACTGAATGGATGGCAGGATCGGTAATCTGGGCAAATTGCTTCTTGCGTTCGACAATTCTCGCTTGATCTTCAGCATGGACGGCAATCAGGCGATCGCCCTTAGCAAAAATTGGTTCTAACTCAGCTTCTCGACTGACCAATAAGGCTCCATGAGCAGAACCCATAAAGATTTTAATCCCACAAGTAGGTTTAGCTGTTAATAAATCTGGTAAATTTTCAGCAGTAGCACCAATAAAAAAGCCATAATTAACTAAGCATTTTTGTTGCGCTCTTTGCAGCTTATCATCCAAGTCAGCTTGGGTAGTAGTTAGAGGGCGGGTATTAGGCATTTCTAAAAAAGAAGTGACACCACCCTTAGCACAAGCACAACTAGCGGTAAATAAATCTTCTTTGTGTTCTAAACCTGGTTCGCGGAAGTGAACTTGAGGATCGATTACCCCTGGCAACAAAGTTAATCCTGATGCGTCTATCACAGTAGTGGAATCAGTAGCAACAATTGATGGTGCAACCTGGACAATTTTGCCCCGCTCTATTTCTACGTCACCTATCAAAAACTCGCCATTGGGTAAGAGAATGCGACTGGAACGAATCAATAATTTATTTGTAGAGGACATTAGCTTAGAAGCTTAGATAATTCAATCTACATTCTACGATTTAACTATTTTAAAAGTTCAATTATTATTAAAAAAAATTATGAGTAGCCATCGCGATCGAGATTTTTAAGCAAACAAATATTTATTAGCAGAGGACAATTAATTTATGGCGGATAATATGACCAAACAAGACGGAACCAAAAGAGAAGAAAATTTTCTGGTCGAACTAATTAAGACTTTAGTTACAGCAGGTATTCTTGCCTTTGGCATTCGTACTTTTGTGGCAGAAGCTCGTTATATACCCTCTTCATCGATGGAACCGACTTTAGAAATTAACGATCGCCTGATCGTAGAAAAAATTAGTTATGCTTGCTTGCTCGATCGCTGTGTAGGGCAACCAAAAAGAGGAGATATAGTCGTCTTTTCTCCTACAGATGCTCTCAAACAGCAAAATTACAAAGATGCTTTTATTAAAAGAATTATTGGTCTTCCTGGTGACACAGTAGAAGTTAAAGGAAGAACCGTTTATATTAACGACCAACCACTTAAAGAAGAATATATCAAAGAAAAGCCCAACTATACTTATCCTGCTACAATTGTACCCCCCAATCAATATCTAGTTTTAGGGGACAACCGCAACAACAGTTACGATTCTCACTTTTGGGGATTTGTGCCACGGGAAAACCTAATCGGTCGAGCTTCAATTCGCTTTTGGCCCTTCAATCGAGTTGGTGCGATCGATAATCCACAAAGTTAGGGTGTAGGGTGTAGGGAACAATTCGCAATTCGCCCGTGCAGTGGCGCGGGTTCGCAATAGCCTACGGCACGGCTAGCGCCTACGCAATTAAAAAAACTTAAGACTTAAGACTTTAGACTTATTTTCCTTCTGCCTACTGCCTTCTGCCTATTGCCTACTGCTTCCCTGCCCCTCTGCCCCTCTGCTCCTCCGCTCCCTGCTCCTTGCTCCCTGCTCCCTGCTCCCTGCTCCCTGCTCCCTTAATTACCGAAACATGCTACTAACCGAGCTATCCTCGTGAATGCGCCAAATTGCTTCACCGAGTAAGCTAGCTACGGAAAGAATGGTCAATTGTTTAAACTGGTTTTTGGGAGAGATAGGAATTGTATTGGTGACAATTACTTCTTCAAATAAACCGCTCGATAAGCGCTCGATCGCTGGATCGGAAAAAACTGCATGAGTAGCGCAAGCATAAATTTGACGAGCGCCTTCTTGACGTAACAATCTCGCTCCTTCCGAAAGAGTACCAGCAGTATCGATCATATCGTCTACCAGTACTGCGGTTTTACCTTTGACATCTCCAATCACATTCATTACTTCAGCTACATTATGAGCTTGACGGCGCTTGTCAATAATTGCTAGGGGTGCATCGTTGAGTTTTTTGGCAAAAGCTCTAGCACGAGCAACACCACCAACATCGGGAGATACCACCACCAGATCGGCTAAATTCTTATTAGCTAAATGATCGAGGAGAACGGGAGAACCATAGACGTGATCCATAGGAATGTCAAAATAACCTTGGATCTGTGCTGAGTGCAAATCCATCGCTAGAACTCGATTTGCTCCCGATCCTGCAACTAAGTTAGCAACTAGTTTTGCTGTGATCGACTCTCTTCCTGCCGTTTTGCGATCTGCTCTAGCATAGCCATAGTAAGGTATTACCGCCGTAATTTGTCTAGCTGAAGCACGACGACAAGCATCTACCATAATCAACAATTCCATTAAGTTATCGTTGACTGGATTGCAACAAGGCTGAATTAAATAAACATCAGCACCTCTAATTGATTCTTGAATTTGAACATATAGTTCTCCATCTGCAAATTGTTTGCGAATCATCGGACCAAGATCCATCCCCAAATAGCGGGCGACTTCTTGAGCAAGCGGAATGTTAGCAGAACCAGAAAACAAGCGCAGGCGATTGCTCTCTGATAGCTGTGGTAGCATTGGCTGAAGCGTTAAAGTTTCAGAATAGATCACGGCAGGAATCTTTAAACTCAATTCACGGCAATATTATCATTTTAGACGACAAAAAATATCATAAAAATTTGTGAAAATGTTCAACCTCAATCATGCTAATTTTTTAGCTAATTAGATAATAATTTTCTCATAATTAATTAAATCTTTTTGAAATCAACTAATGAAAACATTATTAATTACTGGAACGGATACAGACGCAGGCAAGACCGTTTTAACTACTAGTTTGGCTGCCTATTGGCAAACTTTCATGCTGCCAAAAAGTCTGGGATTGATGAAATTGATGCAGACAGGAGTTGGCGATCGCGAACTGTATCAACAAATGTTTGCTAATTCTAGCGCGATCGAACTGGTTACGCCTTTATCTTTTACTGCACCTTTAGCACCACCCATAGCAGCAATTAAAGAAGGAAAAGAAATAGATTTAAGTATAGTTTGGCAAGCTTTAAATTCTCTACAGCAAAAGCACGATTTTATTTTAGTAGAAGCTTTGGGTGGTTTGGGTTCCCCTGTCACTGAAGAGTTAACTGTAGCCGATTTAGCTAGAGATTGGCGCTTACCCTGTCTTTTAGTAGTACCAGTTAAATTAGGTGCTATTTCTCAAGCTGTGGCAAATGTTGCTTTGGCGCATCAGTCTAATTTAGATGTGGGTGGAATTATTCTTAATTGCTCTACACCTGAAGCAGAAGCAAATTTAGATGATTTGGCATCGGTGGAGTTAATTCAATCTTTAACGCAGACACAAGTTGTAGGCACAATTCCCTATTTGGACGAACCAACTAATTTAGAAAAACTAACCCAGGTAGCTGCTAATTTAGATTTAGAATGGATATTGCCATGAGCGGACATCACAATTTATTTCCAGAACGTCTAGAAAGGATCTCACAAAAAACCGCTCAAATTAAACAAGAAATATTATTGCGTCAATTGCGAGAAACACTTTTAAGATAGAAAACACAGCGATCGCCAATAACCTTAAAATATCTTTAAGCAATGGATTGTCTTCTAGAGAAAAAATGGTTGCTACAAGGGTTTCACTTAAGATGAAGAAATCAGGGTAGATTTCCCCACTGCGAAACTTTAGTTGAGGTTTTTCTTTTGGTTTTGGGGCGATCGCTATCGGCGATTTTAGGCATAGCGTCAATCTTCTGGTCAAAGAGCCAGGAGCGAAGAGCTATAATAACAGACTCTTGGAATAGAACTGCATCATGACAAGTAACAACCCCATCGCCACAGCCCAAATTGCCAGTGTTCCACAACTAACTGAATCCGATGTGATTTGCTGGAATAAACGTTTGAATCTTTGAGAAATAGCCATTGAATCATCCTCCGAACTAGTCAGGGTTTCAAGTTTGAAGGCTACTGTTCCACGAGCGCCATCAATAAACATCTGATAACGACTCATATCTAAATTGTGCATCAAACCAAAGGATATTGCCTGTGAATAGTAATGAGTCGTAATAGTAAAAGCAAAATGTCTATTAAGGCTGTTTCTGCCGTGTAGTAGATTTCAGTCGGTTGGTAAATTGAGCCATCGAGAGCGATCGCCTTCTCCAATTTTCATAGAGTTGTAGGCACGGATCTGCATAAAAAAAATCTACCTTACGTAATCAGTCAATGTAAGGAAACTTTCTTACTGAAACTACTAACAACAAAGA
>CAZJTL010000207.1:0-8925 GCA_964548905.1 uncultured bacterium
TAATGAGTAATGAGTAATGAGTTTTTTTACTTGCTACTTGCTACTTGCTACTTGCCTCGTGCCTTCTGCCTTCTGCATAAAAGCCTTCTGCCTTCTTACTACTTAGCAAAAGTAATAAAGTTTCCTAGTATCCCAATTGTTTTAAAGTTATAGTCTGGAATCTTAGTAGTATAAATACTAAACAAGAGAAAGTTATAACGTCGAGTATTGCTATCAACGATACTAGTAACTGTTTGCTGATTAAAAGTCAAAGCCCATCCCAACCCAGAACTACACAGATTGACTAGATTTTGTGATAGTTGTCCTAGATCTTGTTCGTGGCGATCGCCCTGACAAATAGATTGAGGAATTTCTTGCACAAACCTACTAGAAGAATAATCAATATAATCTTGGCGATCGGGATTTGATACAGCCATAATCCCAGCAATAAATAGAAGAGTTACAGCGCTTATTTTTATGTTCATGGTTTATAGTTCATGGTTCATTGAAAAACAGGGAGCAGGCAGCAGGCAGCAGAAGGGATTGAAAGTAAGCAAGTAAGCAAGTAAGTAAGTAAGCAAGGTTTTTAATTGCTTAGGAGCGAATTGTCTGCTCGTCTCCCCTTCCCTCAGTCTCCCCGTCTCCTTGTCTCCTTGTCCTCCGAAGGACGTTCCCTAGCCCCTCTTAAGTCTATATAGGTATATACAAATGTCCCATAAACGAGTTGGTGTAATTGGTGGTGGGCAACTAGCCTGGATGATGTCTGGCGCTGCTCAAAAACTAGGAATTGAATTATTAATCCAAACACCAAGTTCTCACGATCCAGCAGTAAGCATAGCAAGTAAAGTAATTTTGGCAAATGTTGACGATGCAGAAGCAACGGCAAAGTTAGCTAAAGATTGCGATGTGATTACTTTTGAGAATGAATTTATCGATTTAGCAGCTTTATCCTCATTAGCTCGCCAAGGAGTTACTTTTTATCCAAGTCTAGAAGCATTATCTCCTTTACTAGACAAATACGAGCAACGTTCTTATTTGCAGAAAATCGGGATTCGGGTACCTCAATTTATTGGGTTGGTTTCAGGAGGAGAAATTAGCTCTAAATTTGGTTTTCCTGTTGTTGTTAAAGCTCGCCGTCACGGTTATGACGGACAGGGAACCTGGATTATTAAAAATCAAGAAGCGCTCAAAGAGATGTTAAATCGCCTAGAAGGAAAAAATATTCTCTTAGAAGAGTTTATCCCTTTCGATCGCGAATTGGCGGTTATGGCAGCTCGTAGTGTCAATGGAGAGATTGTTGTTTACCCAGTGGTGGAAACTAAGCAACAAGACCAAGTATGTCACTGGACGATCGCACCTGCTGACGTTACTCCAGAAATTATTGCTCAAGTAGAAGCTATTGCCCGTCGAATTTTAGAAGAATTACAGGTAGTTGGTATATTTGGTATTGAGCTTTTTCTAACTGCTCAAGGTACAGTGCTTGTTAACGAAATTGCGCCGCGTACCCATAATTCAGGACATTACACTTTAGACGCTTGCGAAACTTCTCAATTTGAGCAACAACTCAGAGCAGTTACGGGTTTTTCTTTAGGTTCGATCGCTCTCAAATCTGCTGGCGCAGTTATGGTTAATTTACTAGGATACGAATCTTCTCAGTCAGATGATCAAGACAAACGCGATCGCCTTGCAGCAATCCCTCAAGCTTACGTTCATTGGTATGGCAAAAGCGAATCTCGTCCTGGCAGAAAATTAGGTCATGTTACTGTATTGCTAGATCGACAAGATTTACAACGAGCAGAAGCGATCGCTCAGGAAATAGAAGCTATTTGGTATGAGTCATAGTTCATAGTTCATGGTTCATGGTTCATGGTTCATAGTTCATTGATGATTAGTTATTTGCTAATCCCTAATCCCTAATCTCTTGCAAATCTCAAAAAAGATATTAATATGGAAGAAGTTTCACTACTACGTTGGTGACTGCCAATATAGTTTATTGATCTATGCTTGACTTATAAGGGTGCTAAATACTTTGGCGGTAGTAGACCGAGCTTGTACTCGGAAACAGAAGCAGAAAGCGTACTCGCGCCCACCTGGATTTTCCAGGTCATAAACTGAGGTAAAACGGCGTTGTGGTGAATCGAAATAATCAATGAAGATCCCTCTAACTGATGAAGAATAGAGGGGTTTTTGTTTTTCGATCCTTTTTAGTTTAGTTTTCGCTCGGATCGCAGCGAATTTCGATAATGAAACCGTCTGGATCGTAAAAGTAAATACCTCTTCCTGTCGGACGAGTCACCGGGCCATGAGCAATGGTAATTTGATTGTGTTTGAGGATTTCGATCGCCCGATCGAAAAGTTGGGGATCGATGTCAAAAGCAAGATGATTGGCGCGGGTAAATTCTTTTTTTGGATTGGGATCGGGTGGATTTAACTCTGGAGTTGCGAATAAATCGATAACTGTACCGTCAGGAGTAATAAAATTAGCTACCTTTCCCTCTGCAACTAATTGAGTTAAGGTTTTGGGGACTTCTGCTCCTTTGAGTTCATGTAATCCTAAGATTTTGCCATAAAAATAGCGAGATTTATCCATATCTCGAACATTAATAGCAATATGGTGAACTTTACGTAAGCAACCAGGAGCAAGATAGTTCGATGTAATTTTTTCTAATTGATTCATCGTTGGCGATCGAGATTGAGTTTTTTTTATCCTATCGATAATTAAGAACTAAAGTCTTAATTATTCAGCTTGACTAAAAATAGATACATATAGTGCATCTAACAATTCTCGATCGTCTTGAAATTCTTGTTGTAGCTGTTGAAATTTTTGAGAAAAATCAGCAATCCGTTGAAGTCGTTGGAGTTTTGCTTCGTTTTCACTAATTTTTTGGCTGAGGGAAGGTAATTCTGCTGCAAATTCACTTTCGTTTTGCTCGAAAAGCTCAATTTCGGTATCTAGTTCTTTAATACTAACTTCGATCGCAGCTTTGTTATATGCTTGAGAGTATTGACTTCTGGTATCTAGAGTTTGAATTTCTTGTTGCTGAGATTGAGGATAGGCTGACTTATTCAGAAAATTCATAATCTAACCAAGTTGGAAATCGAGGAAAGGATTTGATGAAGCAATTGCGCTCAAGGATAACCGACAAATTAAAATTTGTACAATCTCAATCTATACTTCAGTTCAAGGCTTAACAGTGATTTAAGTAATCTTTATTGTTAAGAATAGGTAAAGTTATTATCTAATATTTTTGAAATAGTAATAGTGTTTGCGATTACCAAATATTATTTTCTTAGTATATTTATACTATATTTTTGACCAAGACTTATACTTACCAATAACAAATAACAAATAACAAAACCATGACTTTTGTTGGCTTACACATTCATAGCGACTATAGTTTACTTGACGGTGCATCCCAACTACCAGAATTGATCGATCGCGCTGTCGAATTGGGAATGCCTGCGATCGCCTTAACCGATCACGGTGTCATGTATGGCGCGATCGAACTGCTGAAAGTATGCCGCAACAAAAACATCAAGCCAATTATTGGCAATGAAATGTACGTAGTCAATGGCAATGTTGAAGTACAAGCACGTTACAGAAAATATCATCAAGTAGTTTTAGCCAAAGACACTCAAGGCTATAAAAACTTAACCAAATTAACTACTATTTCTCATCTCAAAGGTTTTCAAGGTAAGGGAATTTTTGCACGTCCTTGTGTGAATAAAGAATTACTCCAAGAGTATCGTGAAGGATTAATTGTTACTAGTGCTTGTTTGGGTGGTGAAATTCCCCAATTAATTTTACAAGGAGAATTTAAAAGAGCAGCAGAAACAGCCAAATGGTACAAAGATGTATTTGGTGACGATTATTATTTAGAAATTCAAGATCATGGGTTTCAAGAAGAAAGAATTGTCAACGTTCAGATCCTCAAAATTGCTCGCCAATTAGGTATTAAAATTATTACCACCAACGATTCTCACTTCATTTCCTGCTACGATGTCGAAGCCCACGATGCTTTATTATGTATTCAAACAAATAAGTTAATTACTGAAGACAAACGGCTGCGTTATACAGGAACAGAATATCTTAAGTCAGCCGATGAGATGAGAAAATTATTTCGCGATCATCTACCACAAGATGTCATTGAAGAAGCAATTAATAATACCTTAGAAGTCGCCGAAAAAATTCAACCCTACAAAATTTTAGGCGAACCCCGTATTCCCGATTATAAAGTACCTGCTGGTCATACTGCTGATACTTATGTAGAAGAAATTGCTTGGAAAGGATTGCAAGAAAGACTCAAGCGATCGATTCCCGAAATCGATCCAGTCTATAAACAAAGACTGGAATACGAGTTAAAAATGCTTCAGCAAATGGGGTTTTCTACCTATTTTTTGGTAGTTTGGGATTATATTAAATACGCTAGAGATAAAGGTATCCCTGTGGGGCCTGGTAGAGGTTCGGCGGCGGGTTCTCTGGTTGCTTATTGCCTCAAAATTACTAATATCGATCCCGTTCATCACGGCTTATTATTCGAGCGTTTTCTCAATCCAGAAAGAAAATCTATGCCCGATATTGATACTGACTTTTGTATCGATCGCCGCGATGAAATGATTGAATATGTAACAGAAAAATACGGAGAAGATAAAGTCGCTCAAATTATTACCTTTAACCGCATGACATCAAAAGCGGTATTAAAAGATGTGGCAAGAGTATTAGGAGTTAGTTATGCAGATTCCGATCGCATGGCAAAATTAATTCCCGTCAAACGGGGTAAACCTGCCAAACTTAAAGTAATGATCTCGGATGATACTCCAGATCCAGAATTCAAAAAAGCTTACGAGCAAGATACAGTTAAAATCTACAACGATCGCAAAGAACCAGTAGGAGAAATTAGTGTTCGTCGTTGGGTAGACATGGCAATTCGCATTGAAGGAACGAACAAAACCTTTGGTGTTCATGCAGCAGGAGTAGTTATTTCTTCCCAATCTTTAGATGAAATCGTACCCCTACAGAAAAATAACGATGGCGCAGTAATTACCCAGTATTACATGGAAGACATTGAATCACTGGGATTGCTGAAAATGGATTTTCTAGGGCTAAAAAATCTGACAACTATCAAAAAAGCAGCCGATTTAATCGAGCAAAATAAAGGATTAAAATTAGATTTAGACCAATTACCGCTTGATGAAAGAAAAGCTTTAGAAATAATTACTAAAGGCAAAGAAAAAAGATTGCCAGATGATATTAAAAAAAATCATAAACTATTAGAATCTGGAGACTTAGAAGGAGTATTTCAATTAGAATCTGATGGAATGAAGCAGATTGTTAAAGATTTAAAGCCATCAGGAATTGAAGATGTTTCTTCTATTTTAGCTCTCTATAGACCAGGGCCATTGGATGCAGGCTTAATTGATGAATTTATCGATCGCAAACACGGTAAAAAACCAATTAGATACGAACATCCATTATTAGAGCCAATACTAAAAGAAACGTATGGTATCATGGTATACCAGGAACAAATCATGAAGATTGCTCAAGATTTGGGTGGTTATACTTTAGGGCAAGCTGACTTGTTGCGTCGATGTTTGAGTGGTTCGACAGAAATAATTGACGCAAAAACAGGACAGTTAGTTACTCTTCAAGAAATTGCCGCTCAATCAGAATATTGGTTGGGAACAAAAATATTTTCTCTAGATTTAAAAACTCAAAAAATTACACAACAAGAAATTAGAGAAATTTATCCCAATGGAATTAGAGATGTTTGGGAAATCACCACTAAAACTAATCGTAAAATTAAAGCGACAGCAGATCATTTATTTTATACATTGATTGGTTGGAAACAACTTCAACATTTTCAAGTAGGCGATCGTATTGGTTTAGCTAAGATAATGACGAGCGATTTCATGAAGATGGAAAGTTATGCAAGCGATCGCAACCTCGATCTTGTCACAACTGTAATCAATAAACGATCGACACCGATCGCCGAATCGGAAGTATTTTGCGATGAAATTCGTTCGATCGAATATATAGGTAAAGAAGAAGTTTTCGATCTGAGTATTGCAAATACTCACAATTTTATTGCCAATGATTTTATTGCCCATAACTGTATGGGGAAAAAGAAAATTGATGAGATGCAAAAGCATCGAGAAATTTTTATTGATGGCTCAACTAAAAATGGAGTTACGCAAGATGTTGCTAACAAGCTATTCGATGATATGGTGCTTTTTGCCGAATATTGTCTAAGTTACGACACGGAAATATTAACAGAAGAATATGGTGCGATCGCGATCGGAAAAATAGTTTCAGAACAGATTAAATGTACCGTTTATAGCGTGGATGAAAATGGTTTTGTTTATACTCAATCGATCGCCCAATGGCACGATCGCGGGGAACAGGAAATTTTTGAATATACTTTAGAAAATGGTTCGATAATTAAAGCAACAAAAGACCATAAGTTTATGACAAGTGATGGTGAAATGCTGGCGATCGATGAGATTTTTGAAAAGGGATTAGATTTGAAACAGATAAATATGATTTCAAATTTTTAATTATTTATCCTCAAACGACTTTTTGGCGATCGATGATCGTCTTAAGCAGCGACTTCGACATAAGCCGATCGAGTGGTTGGCTGTGGAATCTCTAACCCTTCCATTTTCAAACCATCAAAGAGAACACCAAGGTTTTCTGAGAACAAGGGCTTCAACAGATAGATCTAATCGATTTTTTTCTGCCAATTTTTGTAATCCACTCTTTGGACTGCTTTTAGGTTCAAGCCAATCTTTTGCTGCTTGCAATCCACCAACTCTTCTAACTTTTTGCAGATAACGTTCTATCTCACGCCCTACATTATGATAAATGGCGATCATTTCCTCGTGCAATTGCGCTTCTAAACTCATATCTACAAGTCATTCTGCCTGCTTTTAAGGTTTATAATGCCCATAAATATAATGATCGCTACGAGAAAAACAGGCGCATAACCATCTAGATTGTAGTCAACTAGGAAGTTCATGCTTTCTCTCGATACGTCTTGCTTTTTGCTCTTCAAGTTTTGCCCATAATGCCTCTTGTTCTGGCTTGTGTGGCATGGCTGCAATTCGAGCAAAGCGTTCGCGGTTTCTATCTTCCCAATATTGGCGAATTTCTTCTCTATTTTGAATAACTTCTCGATACTCAGTTTCTACTTGAGTTTTGTTAGTTTTAATGTATAGCAAAGCAGTATTAATTTGTGCATCAGTGAGGTTGAATTTATCACGAATTAACTTAGGTGGGTATTGAGCTTTTAATAAATCTATTACATCATAAAGACTGATACGTGTTCCTGCGATCGTTAGTCCACGTTCTGTACGAATAATTATTGCTTGTCCATTTGATGCTAGAGTCATACCCATAGCCTTTTAAAGTCTTACTATTATAATAATTTATCTTCAAGATCGAGCATTATCGATCGCTTTAAGCTCATCGCAATTAATAAATTTTCAATAGCAACGCCGCCACTATCAAAAGTAAAAAATTAATCATTCTTATCAAATATCTCTACATTTAATCGATCGCTCGGTTTGTATCGTCTCTAACTCAGTCTCATCCTCTAGAGTTTAGCTCTTGTTACACCGATTAGATCGGCTTGTTTAGTGTGGATATCGATAGTTTTGCTAATGCTGAAACCTTAATAATAGGGCGATCGAGCTTACTCAGTTATAATTATTGTTTTTTGTTCTTATTTATATAAACTAAAAACTTAAATATTTTAAAAAAAATAAATTAACGATTTATATTTATTTAAATTGATTTTTTACGAAAAAATTATTTTCATAAGTTATTTTTATCTTGTTTAAGCTTATTTTCAATTTTAGAGGCTCTTTATTTTCCCCTTTGGTTAGTCAATAATTCAATAACAGGATCGAAGAAATAAAAACCAAAACATAAAAACCCAGACATAATAAACGAGGAGAGCGACCAAGGTGGCACAGATCAAATTAGCAGTTTACGGTAAAGGCGGAATTGGCAAATCAACTACAAGTTGCAATATCTCAACAGCTTTAGCCAAGCGCGGCAAAAAAGTTCTACAAATTGGTTGCGATCCAAAACATGACAGCACCTTTACTCTGACAGGCTTTTTAATCCCGACTATTATTGATACCCTGCAAGAAAAAGACTTTCACTACGAAGATATTTGGCCAGAAGATGTAATTTATACTGGCTATGCAGGAGTACATTGCGTTGAAGCTGGTGGTCCTCCTGCTGGTGCTGGTTGTGGCGGTTATGTTGTCGGAGAAACCGTTAAATTGCTTAAAGAACTCAATGCTTTCGACGAATACGATGTAATTCTCTTTGATGTTCTTGGGGATGTAGTTTGCGGTGGTTTTGCTGCACCTTTAAACTATGCTGACTACTGCTTAATTGTCACTGACAATGGTTTTGATGCTTTATTTGCAGCTAATCGTATTGCTGCTTCCGTTCGGGAAAAAGCACGCACCCATCCTTTGCGTCTAGCAGGTTTGATTGGTAATCGTACTTCTAAGCGAGACTTGATTGAAAAGTATGTTTCTCACGTACCGATGCCTGTATTAGAAGTTTTACCTCTAATTGAAGATATTCGCGTTTCTCGCGTCAAAGGTAAAACTTTGTTTGAAATGGCAGAAAGGGATCCTTCTCTAGAATATGTTTGTGATTATTATCTCAACATTGCCGACCAAATTTTAGCCAAACCAGAAGGCGTTGTTCCTCAAGATGCACAGGATCGAGAATTATTCTCCTTGTTGTCTGATTTCTATCTCAATCCTCAAAAACCCAAAGCAGAAACTGAAGAGGATGAGTTGGATTTGATGATGGTTTAGTTTAGCCTTCAGCTTTCAGCCGTCAGCCGTCAGCAGCTAACCAATACCTAATAGCTGATAGCTGATAGCTGATAGCTGATAGCTGATAGCTGATAGCTGATAGCT
>CAZJTL010000208.1:0-8894 GCA_964548905.1 uncultured bacterium
AAAAAATATCTTTCCTGAACGCGCGATCGTTCACAAGTCAGTTACCATGCTTGTCTTATAGTTACTTTGAGTAAAGCATTAGCACCAACACTAGAGTTGAAGCCTTTTTAAAGAAATATTAAGTATCTTTGGTTCATGGTTCATAGTTCATAGTTCATGGTTCATTGAAAAGCAGAAAGTAAAGATTTAAACCTATAGTTCTAAATTCCCAAAAATTACTAGGACTAAAGTATTTGTTGCAGTACAAATGTTCTATACTAAAGAAGCATTTTTATGCTAACTCAAGAGATAATATAAAGCGTAAAGTATCAAAATAGAGTAATTGTTAAATCGAGATTGTAAGCGATCGCTATCTTAATTTGTTAATGTCTTCAAAGATTCAGACTCTACCACCAGAGGTGGTAAATGTGATTGCTGCTGGTGAAGTAATTGATTCCCTAGCGGCTGTGGTAAGAGAATTAGTAGAAAATGCCTTGGATGCAGGTGCAACTAGAATAGTTATCTCTTTGTGGACAGAGTTATGGCGTATCCAAGTAGCAGACAATGGCAAAGGAATGTCTTGTCAAGATTTACGCATCTGTGCTAAAGCGCATAGTACTAGTAAAATTCGTAGCAGTAAGGATCTTTGGAAGATTACTAGCTTGGGATTTAGAGGTGAAGCTTTACACAGTATTTCGCAAGTAGCCGATCTAGAAATTTTAAGTCGTAGTTCTTCAGCAGCAGATACCGTAGGTTGGCGAGTTGTTTATCGAGAAGGAAAAGCGATCGAAGAAGTTGCAGTGGCGATCGCACCAGGAACTATAGTTAACGTCTCCAATCTATTCGGTCATTTGCCAGTGCGTCGTAAGAGTTTACCTGCAATGTCGCAACAGTTAAAAGCAGTGCAAGCAATGATTCAACAAATTGCTTTAACTCATCCCCAAGTCACTTGGCAGATCGAACAAAACGAACGCTTGTGGTTTAGTATTAGTCCTAGCCAACAGCCAGGGAATATTCTGACACAAATTCTCAAGCAAGTAAAAACAGGGGATTTGCAATGGCTAAAATTAGAAATTCCCAGTCCTCCTGAAGAAGGATTGACAGAGATAATTCGATCGCGATCGCAAATTGAACTAGCCATTGGATTACCCGATCGCTGTCATCGTCGTCGTCCAGATTGGATTAAAGTTGCAGTTAACGGAAGGATAGTCAGATTACCAGAATTAGAACAAACCATCTTATCAGGATTTGCTCGAACCTTACCCCGCGATCGCTATCCTGTCTGTTTCCTTCATTTAAAAATTTGTCCCAGTCAAATCGATTGGAATCGCCATCCAGCTAAAACAGAAATATATCTGCACTCAACCTCATTTTGGCAAGAACAAATAAGTAGCGCGATCGAACAAGCATTACGTTTGAGTTCATCTCATCTACCTACTTTTGATAATCGACGCTTAGGTGCATTAATCAAGGTTGCGGAAGAAACAGGCAAATACGATCTCAATCGTCCTTTAACAGAATCATTATCAACCCAAAAAGAAGAGCGATCGACAAGCGATCGAAGAGTTAAATTTAAAAATACCGATCTGAGCTTAATTGAATTACGAGCAGTAGCACAAGTTAGTAATACCTACATTGTTGCCGAACACCCAAGCGGAATTTGGTTAATCGAGCAACATATTGCCCATGAAAGAATTCTATTTGAACAACTACAAGACTTGTGGCAATTAGTTCCCTTGGAAACACCGATCGTCCTCAATAATTTAACCTCCGTACAAATGGAACAATTATCGAGAATTGGGATTGAGGTTGAGCCATTTGGCGAACAAATTTGGGCGGTAAGAGTTGCACCAGAAATGTTGAGCGATCGCGATGATTGTACAGATGCTTTGCTCGAACTCAGTTGGGGTGGAGACTTGCAACAAGCACAAGTAGCAACCGCTTGTCGCAGTGCGATCCGCAATGGTACACCACTAAGTTTACCAGAAATGCAAAACCTACTCGATCGCTGGAAAACTACTCGTAATCCCCGTACTTGTCCCCACGGACGACCAATTTATCTACCTCTAGAAGAATCTTCCCTGGCGCGATTTTTTCGCCGTCATTGGGTGATTGGAAAGAGTCATGGAATATGAACCGAGAAATCATAAGCTGGTCAACATTCGGTAGTGTGGGAGAAAAAACAGTAGGATGGAAATTTTCTCCAAGCTTTGAGCGCGATCGCCAACCTTTGAGCCATAAGTTTCTGGATAAGCGTGGGGATCTATTCTGTGGCTCATATGATATATTTAAGTTCTTCGATTGTCTTATTTTTTAGATTTTTAGCTAATTTATTGTATGGATTCTTTGGTAGAACAACTGAATCAAAAGTTGCATCAATGGGAACCTGATGTAGCAGCATTAGTTCGCCAGCAAATTGAAGAAATTATTGAACTTGCAGATCTAGACGCTTTGGATATTTTGCGATCGCGTTTGGTCGAACAGGAAGTTCTGGATTTATTGGATGAACCCTAAAGCTGGCGAAGTGTGGTTAGTCGATTTGGGACTAGCGGCAAAGCTTCGTCCTGTTGTAATTGTTTCTCGCCAAGATTTAAGTCCACCAAGAAGATTAGTAATCTATGTGCCTCTAACGACGCAGTATCGAGGTAGTAAATATGAAGTAGAGCTACCTAATCTTTCTTTTCTCAACCAAAAATCGATCGCCAACGTTCAAGGAATTGGTTCAATTCCAAATGTGAGACTTGAGCGCAAACTGGGAGAACTACCAGGAGCAAAAGTTAAAAAGCATTTATTTTGGCGTTATTCAGTCATGTGGGAGAAAAAAGAGCGTGAAATTATTTCATCCAGGTCTTAAAGATTTACTATTGCTAGATCGATACGATCGCACAGCAAAATTAGGATTTTTATCAATAGAAATCGAGCTACCTAATTGGTTTAAAACCCTAACAACTGCAATTCCCAAATACTCGATCGGTCTTAACTTACGTAGAGAATATAGACATATTGCCATGGGAATCCGCGCTTTAAAGCTGAGGCAATCTAATACTTTATTGATATTTGAAGCTTACAATCAACATTTATTAATTCTTTTATTTTTATTAGCATTAACTAGAAAAAAAGTTTTAATTCTACTCCATGGAAATCAACAATTTGCTATGGATAGCAAGATTAAATATCTTGGATTAATCTATTTCAAAATCTATTTAAAAATATTTAAAAATTTCAAAGCAGTCTTACTAGAGATTGATGACCATATCCTACCAGAAAAATTTCGTTTACCTTCTACTTCAAAACTGATTATTCCCCATCCGATCGTCAGCGAGGTTGTACCCAGACTGAAACCAGGAGAAAGATTACCAGCAGATACTAAAATTAAAATTGGTATAGTTGGGACAATCCGTCCAGATAAACCGATCGCCAAACTAATTGAAAAATTGCAGCATTACCTAGCTTCTAACTCCAATCGCTGCGAACTAATTATCGGTACGCCTTTGGCGCAAAAACCAGCTTATTTAGACCAACTGGGAATGCAAATTTGGGATACGACTAGAGAAGAAAATTATTTTCAGCTTTTAAGGGAAATAGATATTTTAGTTACAGACTTCGATCGCGATCGCTATTACTATCGAACTAGTGGTGTAATCAGTGATGCTGCTGCTTGTGGCTGCTATGTAATTGCTCCCGATTATCCAGTCATCAAACATCAAATTACTTCACCAGTTGCGATCGGTTCTACTTTTAAAAGTTTTGACGAACTAGATCACCTGCTCGATCGCGCCATAATTCATCGTCGAGAACAGGGACAAGATTGCCATTGGTTATGGCGAGAAGGGCGATCCCTAGAGCAGATCGCCAAAATTTTACTTTAACTAACTTTAAGCAGTTCTACATCAAAAATGAGAGTAGCATTGGGAGGGATAACTCCACCCGCACCACGCTCTCCATAACCTAGTTCTGGAGGGATAATTAAAGTACGGCGTTCCCCTACTTTCATGTCGCCAACTCCCTCGTCCCAACCTTTAATCACTTGTCCGACACCGATTTTGAAGTCAAAAGGACGATTGCGATCGCGAGAACTATCAAATTTGCTACCATCTTCTAGAGTTCCAGTATAGTGAACTGTAACTACTTGACCAGTAGTAGGAGTTGCGCCAGTTCCTTCTTTAATCACAATATATTTCAAGCCAGAAGGAGTAGAGACGGCGTTTTCCATATTCATTGGTTTGTTTTCCTTTGTTGATTCGGGAGCTTGCGCGATTAGTTGCTCAGTGGAAGCAGGAGTTTGAGCAGTAGCAACTTCTGTGGTTGTAGATGAAGATTGCTTCAGTTCGGAGGCGATCGCCTCTGGTCGATTACCTAGATTAGTCAGAGAAGAGACGATTAAAAATACTCCACAAACAACTACTACGGCAATACTGATAAAGATTTCTCGATTCAATTTTCCGATCACCTTGCTTATTTTTTGAGAGTTTTTAGTCTTGACAGACTAATAAACTATTTTATAACGGCGCAACATTAATATAAATTTTTCTGTGTTTAAAGAACGGTTTTGATTCTTTGTAAAATAATAATTTCTTTTCCTACTACAGGATTACGAGCAATGAGCGCCTCTTCTGGATCGACGATTTCTAGTCTTTTGAAATCAAGTAGTCGAGAATTTTCTAAGATTTCATTAGCAATCTTGTTTTGTCTATTCTGATTAAGTTGATACCAAGAATCACTAACTTTAACTAATAAAAAACTTTGCGGAAAATTAGCTTCTATCGATACAATTAAATCTTCAGAATAGCGATCGGTAATATTAGAAATTTTCTCTTGAATTGAAGCAATTAAACTTTGTTCTGGAGTTAACTCTGGCTCAGGTGTTGGTAAATTTTGAATAGTTTGAGATGGTTTGGGTGCAATTAATTCTGAGGGAATTGTGGTTTCTACTTCTGTTTCTGCTTCTGCTTCTACTTCATTTGTTTGGGAAGTAATTGTTTCTGATTCAGGAATGGACGTTTCAGGAGTAACTGTTTCTGGAGTAACACTTGTAGAGGGTGTTTGAGATACTCCATCGATTTCTGGAGAAGATTCTGGTATGAGGATAACGGAGGTGACTGACAAGACTATGACGATCGCGCTGACAATACCAATTAAAGCCCAATCTGAAAGCAAATTATTTACCGATCTTGGTAGTAGCGATCGAATTGAATTTAAAATGCGATCGACCCAACTCAAAGGTAAATTATTCTCTGGTTCTGAGACAACCTTCACTGTTTCTGGTTGAGAAGGTAATTTAGTTTTTTGAGAGGGTTTTCTAACTATTTGCTCGTTGGTGACAGGTTTTGCTGGTTCAGTTTTAGTCAAGTCGATCGCCGCCGCCAACTCTTCTGTGGTAGCTAACAAAGTCTCAAGGGAAGAAGCTGCTGGAAAATTGGCAACTGGTTCGGTTTCCAGGCGATTAGCAATTTCTTCCAATTTACGCATTGTTCCCCGCAAAAGCTCGATCGCCTCTGTCTGGGATAACGATTGCTCGTTAGCAGGATTTTGTTTAGCTGATGATGATTCTTCTCGATATTCTTCCGATTCCATATTTGTACGTACACAAGGAAGCGACTATTCTCACTAAATTATCATCTTCAGCAATGTTGTATTGAATCGCCTCAACAACTTTTCACTTAATTAACCAATAGCTTGATTTGGTGACAGCCTAATTTTGAGTCAGTTTGATGTTGATATTGTTGCAGATAACCTCTAATCCAATTACAAGCATACTTATTAGGATTGAGGGGTTGTACCTCTGCTAAATCAATATAATTCGCAATAATTCGCAATCGCGAATTAACGATTATACAAAAAGACAGTCTTCCACCCCAAAACCTATTTTTGTGCATATAATATATGCATGGAAGTTGAATGGGATCCTAACAAAGCTGACACTAACCTAAAAAAGCACGGTGTACGCTTTTCGGATGCTGAGGCAGTTTTGTTCGATCCGAACGCTCTTTCCTTTGAGGATACAACTGCCCAAGGTGAACAGCGGTTTGTTGTGATTGGGATGGATCACCTCTGGCGTTTGCTGGTCGTGGTCTATACTGACCGAGGAAATCGTATTCGACTAATTTCAGCTCGCCCAGCCACTCGCTCTGAAAGACGTGATTATGAAAGCAGAATATGATTTTAGCAAAGCCAAGCAGGGTGCTGTTATTCCTCAATCAGGAAAAACCCGCATAACAATTTATATTGATGATGATGTTCTAGAGGAGTTTCGAGAGCGAGGAGATGCTGCTGGAAAAGGCTATCAAACGATGATGAACGAAGCATTGCGAGAGTATCTTGGCAAGGTGAAACGACCCCTAGACGAAGAAACGTTGCGTCGAGTTCTTCAAGAAGAATTGCGCGAAGCAAAAAAGTAGTTGGTTGTTCACTGTAAGTCATCTTGGTCAACAAAGTTTTTGAGTTAAATCTTATTATTCCATACGTTTCCTATTTGGAATGATTATACTAACTCAAACGCCGATCGCCATTATCGACATTCGCAATCAAATTGAAATCAATACTAGGAATTTAAGACGTTAGTGATTTTTGATTTATTTCTGGGTTATACCTAAATACAATTCTCCAATTTTAGGATCGTTTAAAAGATCTTGACCATTGCCTTCAAAGCGATCGCGTCCATTTTCGAGAACATAACCCCGATCTGCCATTAATAGAGCTTTTTTGGCATTTTGTTCTACCAAGACGATCGCAATTCCATTTTGATTGATCGCCTGAATCTGCTCGAAAACACTATTAACTAAAATAGGAGATAGAGCGGCGGAAGGCTCATCTAATAATAATAGCTGTGGATCTAACATCAATGCCCTTCCCATTGCTACCATTTGCCTTTCTCCTCCAGACAGTGTACCTGCTCTTTGACGGCGACGATTGGCAAGTACGGGAAACATGGTAAAAATTTTTTCTTTGAGAGATTTGAGCGAACCACTACGAATGAATGCTCCCATCTCTAAGTTTTCTTCTACAGATAAAGAAGGAAAAACATTAGAAATTTGGGGTACGTAGCACATGCCTTTCTGCACGATGCGATCGGATTTCAATCCTGCAATATTTTCCCCTTGAAACAGAATTTTGCCACTTTTGGGAGCAAGTAGACCAAAGACTGTTTTTGCTAGGGTGGACTTTCCTGCACCATTAGGACCAATAACTGCAACTAATTCTCCTGGTGCAATCCTAAAATTAATTCCCTGCAAGATATTCAGATCTTGTATGTATCCCGCGTAGACATCTTCAACTTCTAATAGATAGTTCATGGTTCATTGAAAAAAAGGGGTTAGGGATTAGGGATTAGGGGTTAGGAGATAGGGATGATCCCTTGTGGTTGACAGCTTTGCAGGCAGCATATCGTAATTTTACTTGTGCCTCACCTGTTTGAGAAATACTACATTGCTTGCTCGTTTCAGACAGACAACAAATAACAAATAACAAACAACAAACCTATTGTGGTGTTTTTTGCAATTCAGGACGTTCTTCTGGAACAATTGCTCCCTCAACGGGGCAAACTTGCAAACAAATGCCGCAATCAATACAAGTATCGTAATCGATCCAATACCAATCTGTCCCTTTCGCATTTTTACCAGGACCTTCGTGTATGCAAGCAACTGGACAAGCACTAACGCAGTCAGCTACTCCTTCACAAATTTCGGTGACAATTGTATGAGCCAAAGTTTTTTTCCTCTCAAGATTTATTACACAGATTAATCAATGAAACGATCCTAGCTTAGAGAAGGAGTTCATAGTTCATTGGTTATTTGTTATTTGTTATTTGTTGTTTGTTTCTCTCTGCCTCTCTGCTCCTCTGCACCCTACACCCTTGTTACTTGTTCTGAATAGCCTTAGTTGCTGCCTGATGTTCTGCTAGAGTTTTGCTAAAGACGTGTGTACCGTCATAACGAGCGACGAAATAGAGATAATCGGTTTTTTCTGGTGCAAGGGTAGCTTTGAGACTAGCTAAACCAGGAGAGGCGATCGCGGTAGGTGGTAAACCAGGATTGATGTAGGTATTGTAAGGAGAAGGTGTTGCTACCTGTTTGAAGGTTAAAGGTTGGTCTTTAGTTTGTCTGATTCCCAATCCATATTCAACGGTAGGATCGCTTTGTAGAGGCATTCCTACTTGTAATCTTTTATGAAAAACTCCAGAAATAAGTGGTCTTTCTTGAGAGATGACAGCTTCTTTCTCAACGATGCTAGCTAGAGTCACCCATTCTGAAAGGCTGAATTTAGTCGAATTTTTAGCTTGTTGATAGACGGGTAAGGCTATTTTGGCAAAGCGATCGAGCATGACGTTGATGATTTCTTGAGGGTTGTTGAGGCGATCGCTAGAAATTTTATAGGTATCTGGATACAAATAGCCTTCTAGAGTAGTTAAATTTTCTGGCAACCAAGGATATTTTTGTTTGGGAATTTGCTTAGTTGCTTGGATAAAATCATCAGCACTGAAATAATCTAAAGATTGAAAATACTTTGCCATCTGTTCGATCGACCAACCTTCGGGAATGGTAAAGTTAGCCTGCATCACTTCACCACGCCAGATTTTAGCCGCGATCGCAGGGAGAGAATCATGGGCAGAAATTAAATAAGTTCCCGATTTAAAACCCCCTTTGGAGTCTGTTTTTTGCTGCCAGAGAGTCCAGATTTTCCAAGCATCAAAAGAACGAATCAAACCTTCTTGTTGCAGTTTTTGTCCTATTTGATAACCAGTACTACCTGGAGGAACAACAAACTTGATGCCTTCAGTTTTTGGCGGTACATTTTGCCGATTTGCTTGCATTGGCGAAGTTGCACTCTGCCACCAGAACCAGATTCCACCCGAACCTAAGCCAAATACACCTAGCAAGATTGCTAGTAAAGGAAGCCATTTTGATTTCAAAGAATAG
>CAZJTL010000209.1:0-8817 GCA_964548905.1 uncultured bacterium
TTTTTCTGTCATGCTCACATTGTAGTTCTAAGATTTATGAAGATATTGCGATCGCCCTCGTAAATATCTTGTGATCTTTGAGCAATGCCAATTAAGTATCTAAGTTAAAGCTTTATCTGTGAATAGTTTGTGCCTGCTGCCAATGCCAAATGAGTTTCTAAGTTAAGGCTTTACCTGTGAATATGTTGTGCCTGCTCCCTATGCCAAGGGGTTTTCAAAATTAAAGCTTTATTTAGATTCTTTAGTAATGATAAAGATAAATTGCAGCTTAAACAATCGCAATAATTACTCATTCTTGATAAAGTTTTCGTAAATATTTGTCTTTACTGTTGATTTTGTGACAATTACAAAACTTATCTTAGTAGTAAAAGTATTTTTAATCCGATCTTTAATTTCTGCAATCCATTAACAACCTCGATCGCTTTAGCAGGAGCTAATTAATGGATAAGTTTGTTAAGCTAAATGCGATATTTTATTTTGTTTGCTAGACGAGAATGCTAACCTACAAAGCTATGTAGAAGATCGAACTAAAAATTATGATAACTCCTAAATTAATTATTCATGGTGGCGCTGGCAGTTCTCTCAAAGGTAAAGGTGGATTAGAAGCAGTACGAACCTCTCTGCACACGATCGTCAGTCAAGTTTATACTCTTTTACTCAATGGTGCTAGCGCCACAGAAGCAGTAATTGAGGGATGTCAGTTATTGGAAAACGAACCGCGTTTTAATGCAGGTACGGGTTCGGTATTGCAATCTGATGGACAAATCCGTATGAGTGCTTCCTTGATGGATGGTACAAAGCAGCGTTTTAGTGGCGTGATTAATGTATCTCGTCTCCAAAATCCAATTCAACTAGCTCAATTTTTGCAAACAGAAGAAGATCGTGTTTTGTCAGATTATGGTGCTGCTCAATTACTGCGTGAGTTGAACGTTCCCACCTACGATCCTCTCACCGATCTGCGCTTGCAAGAGTGGATGGAAGAAAGAAAAGATAATTTTAGTCGTAGTATGGCTGGAGTAGTAGCAGAGGCAGAATTGACTACTTCCAGCGAAGCTAGACGCGGTACGATCGGCGTAGTTGCACTAGATTGCGAAGGAAGAATATCAGCAGGTACTTCTACAGGTGGAAAAGGTTTAGAAAGAATCGGCAGAGTCAGCGATTCAGCCATGCCAGCAGGTAACTATGCTAATAGTAAAGCTGGTGTCAGTTGTACGGGTATTGGTGAAGATATTATTGATGAATGCTTAGCGGCTAAAATTGTTGTGCGCGTTACGGATGGCTTATCTTTACTAGAAGCAATGGAGCGATCGATGCAAGAATCTTTTCAAAATAACCGGGATTTAGGTGCTATTTCTCTCGATGCTACTGGCGCGATCGCCTGGGGAAAAACTAGCGAAGTCTTATTAGCTGCCTATCATGATGGTAATAAGATTGGGGATACTTTAGAGTGGACTAGCGAGAAATTAATTGGTTATTTACCTTAGCAAATAGGGCAGTATTACACCGCATCACTGATTTATTGGCTTAATCTTTAGACACCGTTAGACAATAATGAGATTATTTTGTCTTTTCTATTTTTTTTATTTTCTGGCGATCGCTTTAGTTAAATCGAGCGATCGCTTTAGTTGAATCGAGCGATCGCTTTTTTATATTACAAAATTGCTTTTTTTATACTACAAATAAGCACAGTCTCTAGTTTCTAAAATCAGCTAAATTGCTGACTAAATTAGTCAAATGGCGAATAGATTGACCCGAGAAATTTGTGTATAAATTACTTTATATAGAAACAAGACGTTTCTATAACGTTTGTGTAACAAAATAATAATTCTAACTATAAATAAGTAAATATTAAATGAACAACAGCAAGCAGATTCGGGAAATACTGTTATACGCCGCGTTATGTTGTTTTTTCCCTACACCAGCGTTAGCACAAATCTCTGCTGATGGAACTACCGCCACTGATGTCAATTCACCAGACGGACAGAATTTTGATATTGACGGAGGCGACAAGGCAGGTGGTAATCTTAACTTTGACGGTGGCAAAATTACTGCACCAGGAGGAACAGTAGCTTTAGGAAGTCTAGGCGCAGCAGGGACAGTTGGATTGAATGAAAATGGCAGTCTTTCTTTTCCAGAAGCAATAACTAGAGGCGATATTTCTTTAACCAATGGCGCTGCTGTTAATGTACGTGCTGGTGGTGACGGTTTTATTGGAGTTAATGCCAAGAATTTAACTCTCTCAGGGGGAAGTGAATTATTTGCAGGAATTGAAGAAAATCAAGGTTCTCCCGACGCAGTAGGAGGAGACATTACCATTGACGTTACTGACAAAGTTACTTTAGTTGGTAGTCCAACTGAATATACCCAACCAAACGATCCCAAAGCAACAGAAGAATCTCAAGATCCAATCAGAGAAGGATTAGAAATTGAAAAAGACAGAGGTACGGGAATTCGCAATACTGTAGGTTTAACTTCCGCTAGAAGAGATGATGATACTGAAAGTAGTAATGCCAAAGGAAAAGGTGGCAATATTATTATCAAAACAGGAACTCTCGAATTAGTGGACGTTGCTGGTATTGATGGCAGTCTTTATGGAGAAGGAACGGGAACTAATATTAGCATCAGTGCAACTGATATTTCTTTTAACGGGTTGAGGAGTTATATCGCTAGTTCGGTTCAAGGGGCAGATTATGGCAAAATTCAAGAAAAAGCAAGCGGTACGGCAGGTGATGTAAACATTGATACTAATAGCCTTACTTTAAACGGTTTTGCTGGTATTTCTGCTCGTGTATCCGATGATGGTGCGACAGGACAAGCAGGTAATATTAATATTAAAGCAAGCGAGCGCGTGACTTTAAATGACGGTAGTTTTATTTTGTCTCAAGTAGGAAAAGGATCGATCGGTACGGGTGGCAATATTTCGATCGATACCAAAAATATATCTTTCACTGGAGGACGAGATAAATCTGGGATCTATGCCGATACTCAAGGGGAAGGTAATGCAGGAAGTATCTTTATCAAAGCATTAGATACAGTATTACTAGATCAAAAAGCCTTATTACTAACTCAAGTCAGTCAAACTGGAATTGGTGATGCAGGTAATATTGACATAGAAACGAGCAATCTTTCTCTTAAAGGAGAATCCCAAATTTTAGCCGATAGCAAAGGAAAGGGAAATGCAGGGAATATCTCAGTCAAAGCATCAGATCTTGTATCTTTTGAAGCAAAAAGTAATGCTACTTCTCAAGTAGCTGGTGGGGCGATCGGTAACGGAGGAAACATTGAAATTAGCGCTAAAAATATCAATTTTAATACTCAAGGTGTTGCACTGAATTCTAGTACTCAAGGAAAAGGTCAAGACGGTAATATTAGTCAAGGAGGAAACATTGTCTTAAAAGCTACTGAAAATATTAACTTAGACAACAGTTTATTTTTATCTCAAGTATTATTTGGTGGTAATGGTAAGGCTGGCAATATTGAGATCGAGACGGGTAATCTGTTTTTAAAAAATGGTTCTCTACTAAATTCTCAAACAACTGGTAAGGGAGATGCAGGAGATATCAACGTCAAAGCTAGTGATAATATCGATCTAAGAGCAGGAAGTTTATTTGTTTCTTCTGTTGGGGTAAATCTCGATTACAGTGTTCCTAATGTTCCTCCAAAGCCTATTTTTGATACTCAAGGCAATTTGATTGTAGGAGAAGGAAATGCTGGAAATATTAACATCGAAACCAATAATTTAAATCTTAAAGACTCGTTATTAATTTCCAATACTCAAGGAAAAGGAAATGCAGGGGATATCAAAATCAACGCTCTTGATACGATTTCTCTGGATGGAGGTAGCTTAATTCTTTCTTCTGTGGACAGGGCAAGTTTTACTTCCAATGGCACTCAAACGTATATTAAAAATAACGATGGAATAGTATTTACTGGAGAAGGAAATGCAGGAGATATTAACATCACAACAGGTAATCTTTCTCTGATTGGAAAGAGAAAAAGTGATAATAGAACGTCTGATCAAAAATCCTTAATTATTGCCGATACTAAAGGTAAAGGAAATGCAGGCGATATTATTATCAATGCTACGGGTAAAATTTCTCTAGATAATGACAGTATTATTCTCGCTTCTGTTGAAGAACCAATACCAGACGAAGGGAAACTAGGGGGAGAAGGAAAGGCTGGCAATATTACTATTAATTCTGGCGATTTGAAATTAAACAATCAATCTCTAATCATTGCCGATACTAAAAATAAAGGTTCAGCAGGTAATATTACAATTAAATCTACAGGAAATGTTTCTCTAGATGTAGGTAGTAAAATTGTCACTGCTACAGGAAGTAGAGGAATTACAGGACAAGTAGAAGGCAATGCAGGGAAAATAGATATTACTGCTAATTCAATTTCTCTCAATGATTTTTCTGTAATAGCTGCCAATACTAATCGTCGATCGGTCACAGGTTCAGCAGGTGATATTAATATTACTACAGCGAAAGATTTACGCCTCACTAATGGTTCTTTTATCAGTGCTATTACCGAAAATGATTTTAAGGCAGGAAATATAACTGTTAATGCTCAAAATCTTGAGTTAGCAAGCGGTGGTAAAATTGTTACGGGAACTGATGGGAAAGGTAGTGCAGGTGATATTAATCTGAACATCACTAAAGATCTTAAAATTGATGGCAATAATACACCTATAAATCCATCTCAAAATGTTTACTACGATTTTTACTACAGTGAAATTGACGACAGTAAACTCGAACCTCTATTTAGAGAACGAATATTAAGAGATTTGGCGAGTTCTAGTGGCTTATTTGCTAGCGGAACCGATAGTTCAACAGGTAATACTGGGAAAATTAGCATCAGCGCTAATAACATCCAATTTCGGAATAATAGCAATATTACTGCTGAAGCAAGAGGTGGTGCTAGCGGTGGTAATATCGATATCAAAGCTAACTCAGTGGTTGCTGATAATACTGACAATAATATCAAAGCTAGTGCCGATCGAGGAAGAGGTGGAGATATAAATATCGACACGCCAACAGCTTGGGGTTGGAGAGTTGGTAAAGATAACTCTCAGACTAGCGATATTGATGCTACTTCTAATGTTGAAGGCTTGAGCGGTAATGTATCAATTTCAGCTTCAGATCTTCAAAGCAATCAACAAGTAATCGAATCTCCGCAAAATATAGTTGAAGTCCAACAAATAGAAGCTCAAGCTTGTTCTTCAATCCAAAATATTGCTCAACAAAGTTCTTTTACTATTGTGGGACGAGGAACTATTGAGGATGGCACTCACCCAATTAATAGTAGTTTGATTAAAGTTTCTCAAACACCAGGACGATCGATAGACGAGCAAACAAGCAATCCAGAACAACCTGACTCAGAGAAAAGAACCTTTTCTTCCGATGAAGTTATCCCTGCACGGGGAATGACAGTTAACGAAAAAGGACAAATCGTTTTGACTGCTTATCCTACTCCTAATGCAGGCGATCGCTCTCCAGTATCATCGGTAACGTGTCAATAATTAATCTAGGGATTAGGGGTTAGGGGAAATTCGAAATTCGCAATTCGCCCGTGCAGTGGCGCGGGTTCGCCAGGAGCAATTAAAAAAACTTCAGACTTAAGACTTAAAACTTATTTACCTCCTGCTAGAAAGCTTCCTGCCTCCTGCTAGAAAGCTCCCTGCTCCCTGCTCCCTGCTCCCTTATCTAAGCCATATTGCTTAGTCTAAGTGGAGAAAATAGCTCAATGATAGTAGCTTCAAATCTAGTCATGTCGGGATAAACAACAAATTGATAGCCAGCTTACAAAAAAATAATTATTTAGGATATTTTAGTCAGTAGTCTAATTTTATTAAAATCAGATCTATACACCTAAATCTGCATTCATCCATTTATAACAAATACAATGGTTGAATTGTTGTTACTGTGAGACTAGAGTTAAGCTGTGATGCACTAGTAACTTAATTGACACTCTGCCCGATGAATCAGGGCAGATTCTTAAGAGATCTTCATCCTTAAAGGGTTAGCCAAAAACCCGCTACTCTCTCGCTCCCTTCAGGAGTCTGAGCATACTTTGATCTTTGGGTATCGTTAGCTATGTTTACCAGTTTTGTTTCGCTATTCCTGAAAGCTTTATTTGTCTCGGCTGGAATTAGAGTGCTTTGCACCAAGATTGGGATTTCTCCAATCCGTCATTTAACTAAAACGTCCAATTAAACGGAGTCTCACCTACAATTCAGAAGTCAAAGCGACTTGCTAACTTATCTGATTTTATCAGGTTTCACGGACTTGAAAAAGTCTGAGTTGCGCTCCTCTACCACATAAATGATGGCAGTTTCCGCGCTGCCCGCTTAATTTCTATGAACTAGCTGAAATTTATTAGTATTGACTTACTAGAAGATAATTTACCCTCAATTAACAGACTTTTGTTATATGATACCTAGCAGGGAATCTATAAACTCAAAGCAAATTAAGTTATTTCAGAGCTTAAAGCAGAATTTATTTAGTGGACAGCTAATTTTTCGAGATATTCAAAACAAACAATGGCTGTTTTATCTCTATCTGGGAAGAATTATCTATGCAACAGGAGGTTCTCACCCAGTCAGAAGATGGCGAAGATATTTAGTTGCCCACATTCCACAAGTAGTACCCGAACTCTCCGAACAGTTGTATCCCATTAACGAAATTATCGATCGAGTTCAAATTTGCTGGGAATACGATTTGTTATGTTTGTGGGTAGAACAAGGAAAAATTAGCCGCGAAGACGCGATTAAAGTAATTCGGGCGGTAACTACCGAAATTATGTTCGATCTGATGCAAATAGCTGAAGTTAAGCACGAACAAATCAAACAGGAAAAATTTGTCTCAGGACAATTAGCTTTAATCGATGCCGAACAGTCGATCGCCGAAGCGAATAATCTTTGGCAAACTTGGCAACAAGCCGATCTAGTCTCCTATTTACCCGATTGGGCTCCTATAATTCAAGAACCACAAAGATTACAGTCTCTTACTTCTGCTAAAACCTATCAAGTGTTAACTAAATTTTTGGACGGAAAGCATACTTTAAGAGATCTAGCGACACTAAAACAATCTGATGTGGTACAAATTACTACCTCAATTCTGCCTTATACCCGTTCGGGTTTAGTGGGGTTGATGTCAATTCCCGATTTGCCATCCCCCAGATCGATTGTTAACAATTCACTTCTTTGGCAAACAGAAACCGAAGAAGTTAAAGAAACTTTAATTGCTTGCGTAGATACCAGTCCACAAAACTGTCAAACTATGGAAAATATATTGACTACGGCAGGTTACGATTTCTTGTGCGAAAGTGATTCTCTTAGAGCGATCGCCGTTTTATTAGATCGCAAACCCGATTTTATCTTTTTGGACGAAACGTTGTTTGAGGTAGATGGATTTGAACTCTGTTCTCAGCTACGCCAACTAGACTGCTTTCGCCATACCCCGATTATTATTTTTATCGATCGCGACAACTTAATCGATCGCCTGAAAGCTAAAATTTCAGGCTGTACAGAAATTTTAAGCAAAACTTTAGATCCTCAAGCCGTACTCGACTTGATCGATAAATATCTAAAACCAGCAACTCTGTATTAGAGATTAAGCAAAATATTGGTTCAAGAAAAGGGAAGGCAGATTTTGAGATTGTAGTTTATCTTGTTAGAGGAAAGACACGTCAGGGAAATATTACTGATGCGATCGGCAATACTATTTGATTACTTGGCAAGAACGATCGCTTCACAGTTCGGAGCGAGTAAATTAAACAAAAATTCCGATCGATCTCTGATGATTTAGAGGTAACTTTAAAGGATATTGATTAGTAGTTATTTATACCTCGACGTTGTTAAAATCCAAATTCTCAATATCAATTCGAGCGTTGACAGCACAACCGATTTTTTAAGGTCACTTTCCTTATGAATCCAGTATCTTCTCATACTGCTACTCCATCTCAAAACCCCTATCCTGTCGATCTGCTAGCAGAATTATCTAGCACTGAAGCTATTGGTTGTTTGAGAGTATCTCACGATTCCCTGACATATTATATTTATTTGGACGGAGGAAAATTAGTTTACTTAAGCAGTTCGATCGCTCCTTATGAGAGATTGGAACGTCATTTACGTCGTTTGAGTCACGAAAATAAAGCGATTACTAATGCCATTCGTACTCAAATACGTTTAGACTTTTTTGATACCGATCGCCTTGACAACAACAATTCTTTAGCCGATTATCAAGCGATTTGTTGGCTAATCGAACAAGGATATTTAACCCTTAAAGAGAGTCAAATTCTGATTGAAAGATTAAATCAAGAAGTTTTTGAGACTTTTTTCTTGTTAAATCAAGATTTCCATTTTTATCTCGATCGAGACTTGAAATTAAGCCCAATCCTCTATAAAACTGAACTTGCTACGATTCTGGCACAATCCAAACAAAAAGTGAAAGAGTGGCAAAATTTAGCCCCACAAATTTCCTCTTCTTATCAACGTCCTTATTTATTTATCAAGTCCGATAGCGCACCACAATTGCAAAAATTGGGAACTATTTTGAAAGGGTTTAGCTTTAGACAATTATCAGCTTTACTCGATCGAGACGAGTTATTTTTAGCCAAACAACTTCATCCGTTAATTGCCAAAAAAGTAGTCATTTTAAGAGAACCACAGCCTCCTTTCGATCGCTTGCCTAAAATTGCTGCTAGTTCTTTGTTAGCAACCGAATATACTACTAATCAAGAAACAGAAAGAGAAAGCGAAGTAGGTTTAGCAAGCATATCTAACCGTATTAATCAACAAAAACATTGGAAAAT
>CAZJTL010000210.1:0-8682 GCA_964548905.1 uncultured bacterium
ACTCGCCTTTTAACTAAATCGTCCAATTGTAGGGAGTTTCACCCACAATTCAGAACTCAAAGCGACTTACTAACTTAGCTAATTTTACTAGATTTCACGGGCATTAAAATAACCGTGTCGTGTTTCCTCCTACGACTCTTTCGCGCGTAGGTTTACACACTTACCGTATTTTCTATGATGCAACAATTAATTCTCTAAATTGATATACATATTCATATTATATTTCAAGCTTTTTTGGCAAAAAGTCAGAGCTTCTCATACATAGCTAAAATTTTTCTTAAGGCATCAACAGCCGAGCAATTTTCTCTAATTCCTGAAACAGTTTGCCACCAACCCAAGCTAGTTTGAGGCGATCGCCACATATCTAAATGTTCTACGCCAGGATCGGCATAAAAACTATCCTCACCAGCACCCAACAAAGCCGAACTCCAATGGGTAAAATAATCGTGACTGAAACGATAAATGGGAAAGTCACCTAATAAAGGAACTCCCCAACCATCGATGGCAATTAGTGCTTTTACTTTACCTCGATTCATTTGCCAAACCATAGCTGCACCGATTCCACCGACAACTCCAGCGCTAAAACAGATAAATAGTAGAGGCGACGCTGTGCTTGGGTTGGATAGGTTTTCTTGTAGGAATTGAAAAAGAGCAAGAGCAGAATAAGCAGGATATTGGTGAGCAGGAAAAACCAACCACTGATGAGATGTTGGGAATGTTTGCAGAAAACTTGCAGTAAATTGAGGCGAATGCATTCCAGGGCAAACTATTACGGACATTTTGAGAGCGATCGAATCATTTGAAAATAACTGTAAAATGCGATAACAGAATTTAGCAAATGCACAACCTACATCTCTAAACCTATTTAGTAGCTAAATATACTAAATAAGCCGACTAAGAGTGTGATTCTGGTTCAGTCGGATAAATTTCTTTTGTCTTAAACGTAGCTTGACTTCACAAAGTATTTATTAGTAATGCCTTTCGGAGTCAATCCAAATCGTTTTGGCAATTAACTTAGTATTCAATTTTGATCCAAGAAGAAAATTAATTCGACTAGAGCATAGATATATCTGAACTGCTTTTAAACTTAATCACTATAGGTAAGGAGATCTAACATAATGCTCCAAGAAATGTGGTCATTTCGAGGAAGATACAAAGTCCTGCATCTCACCTGGTTCGCTTTTTTCCTAACCTTCATGGTGTGGTTCAATTTGACTCCTTTTGAAACCACCATCCAAAAAGACTTAGCCCTAACGCCAGAGCAAGCTAAAACTCTGGCAATCTGTAACCTTGCTTTAACTATTCCCGCTCGTATCATTATAGGAATGCTTTTGGATCGATTTGGTCCAAGGGTAACATTTTCCTCAATTTTGTTATTTGCTGCCATACCTTGTTTAGCTACAGCAACTGCTCATGATTTCAACCAGATGGTCATCGCTCGTTTAATGATGGGGATTGTGGGTGCTGGATTTGTGGTTGGGATTCGCATGGTAGCTGAGTGGTTTCCTCCCAAAGAAATTGGTATTGCTGAAGGAATTTACGGCGGATGGGGAAACTTTGGTGCTTTTGGCGCACAAGCAATACTTCCCACTGTAGCAGTAGTTTCTGCTTTTCTGGCTGGAGGTGCTAGTAACTGGCGCTTAGCGATTCTTCTGACAGGTTTAGTTGCTGCTATTTATGGCTTTATTTATTATGCAAATGTCCAAGATACTCCTCCTGGTAAACCCTATCGTCGTCCCAAGAAAAATGGTGGCATGGAAGTTACCAGCGTTAAAAGTTTCTGGGCAATGTGTTTGTCTAACTTTGGTTTGATTGCTGCCCTTGGTTTGTTGGCATGGCGCTTAGCTCAACCTAAGCTAAAATTCTTTACTCCAGAGCAAATGCATCTCGTTTGGGGTTTACTAGCATTACTTTATGCTTTTCAAACGTACAAAGCTTGGCAAGTTAACAAAGAGCTTCTCAATGGTAAGAAAAGATATTCTCCTGCCCAACGCTACGAATTTCGTCAAGTTGCTTTGTTGGAACTTTGTTATGTAGTCAGTTTTGGCTCGGAATTAGCAGCCGTTTCTATGCTACCTGCTTTCTTTGAAAAAACATTTTCTCTAGATCATGTAATGGCGGGTTTGATTGCTGCTAGCTATCCCTTCATGAATTTAATTTCTCGTCCTAGCGGTGGATTAATTTCTGATCAACTAGGTAGCCGTAAATGGACGATGACTCTTCTCGCTTCAGGAATTGGCATGGGATACTTAATGGCATACTACATTAGTAGTAGTTGGCCCTTAGTTCTGGCGATCGCCGTTACCATGCTCTCTGCTTACTTTGCTCAAGCTGGTTGTGGCTCAACCTATGGCATCGTGCCTTTAATCAAGAAAGAGATTACTGGACAGATTTCTGGTAATGTTGGTGCCTACGGGAATTTTGGCGGTGTCATTTTCCTGACTATCTTTAGCTTAACCAATGCTTCAACCCTATTTATGAGTATGGGGATTGCTGCCATTATTTGCGCTAGTCTCTGTGCCTTCTTCCTCAAAGAGCCAAAAGGTTCTTTTGCTGACCACGATGTCACCGAAGAGGAATTAGAACTAGAAGGAATGCAACCACAAACCGAACGTTTGCGGCGCTTTGGTAACTGATTTTGTTAATTGGACTTATGCAAGAAAATCAAGATGTCGATCGATCGGCATCTTTTTTTTTCCAGACCTTTTTAATTTTAGTCTCTAGTCTCAATTCTGAAATATGCTTGCGCGTAGCGATAATTCTGTGTTATTTAGTCATTCATTGAGAGAATTCTGAGAGAATGTATGAGCGCTAGCGATTGGAGAGAATCATCAACTCTAGTTTTTACTCGCAAGCGGGGAAACGAGCATGGAGGGAATCGAACCCCCGACACCTAGAACCGGAATCTAGTGCTCTATCCTCTGAGCTACATGCCCCCGTTAACTGTCCGAACAAACATTATATCAATTCGCGATCGATATTGATAAACTTCGTGAAATTAGATAGTAATTCCTTTGCCATTGCTATTGAATTCTGCTACTGTTTGTTGCGATAATTCGTGAGTAGTCATTGCTTCGATAATGTTTAAAGGTATGGTCAAATGATGCGCTCCTGCTTTGATGGCTGCGGCTGCTTCGGCTGGTGATTTGAGAGAAGCTGCTAAAATTTCAGTCTTGCTATCTTTGAGAATAGCTGCCATATCTGTAACTAAAGCTAACCCATCGCCTAAGAGTCGAGTAGCACGATTGACATAGGCGATCGCATATTTTGCTCCTGCTTCTTTAGCTGCTACTGCTTGTGCTGCGCTATAAATAGCTGTCACCGAACAGTTAATTTCTTGAGAGAGAATGGTAACAGCTTGAAAACCAATGTAAGTAGCTGGAATTTTGAGAACCGTGCGCTCGCCAATAATCTCAAAAGCTCGTCTTCCTTCGGCTAACATTGCTGACAGATTGTCCGCCATAATTTGATAGTAGAGTTCACCTGGACTGATTGCAGCTAATTTTTCGAGCGTAACTTCTGGAGATAATTCGCTTTTAGCTAATAAGGTAGGATTAGTAGTAATTCCTTTAATCCATCCTAATTTTACTGCTGTTTGAGCTTCACTAATGATGGCAGAATCGAGGTAAATCACGATCGATAGGGGTTAGGGGTTAGGGGTTAGGGAGCAGAGAAGCAGAGAGGCTGAGGAGCACGAGAGATGAGTAATGAGTAATGAGTAATGAGTAAAAAACTTCCTGCTGCCTGCTGCCTGCTCCCTTTTTCTGCTGATAGCTGATAGCTTACAAATAACTTACACCCATTTCAACTACAGCATCACAGCTTGTTTTGGGTTGCAGGTATGTTAGTCGATCGCCTGTGTTGAGAGCGTTGCGGGGTGCGCTCCAAGGTTCTAGACAGACGTAATCTTTGCCTTTAATTGTCCAAAATACCAGAGTTGAATATAAATCGGAATAGTTGAGTTGAATTTTAAAGCGTCTTTGTTTGTCAACGATCGCGCTGGAATGTCGTTCGATCGCGCTGAAGGCTAAATCTAATTCTTCTCGATCGAGATCGAATTTACCTGAATAAGTTGCTATTTCTTTGCTAATTTGGTCTTGATATGCAGATGCAGGAATATCGAATTCTAGCTGTTGTTTATCTTTTACCCAAAAGTAAGGATGCAATCCCGTAGAAAAAGGCATGGCGCGATCGCCTGTATTGCTAAAGCTCTGTTGAATTTTGAGGCTATTTCCTTGTAACTGATAAGTAAAATCGAGTTGAAATTCAAAGGGATAAACGCTTAAAGTTTGAGGGTTGCTAGTTAAACTAAGACTGATGCTAGCGCAGTTATCTGTATTGGTAGCTTTGACTTGCCAAGGTAAATCGCGAGCAAAGCCATGTTGTTTGAGACTATATTGTCGATCGCGATCGGTATAAACGTTACCTGGTAAGTTTCCGCAGATGGGAAACAAAATCGGAATTCCGCCGCGCACACTTAAATTGGGATCGGCGAAACGTTCTTTATCTAAGTAAAGAATATTTTGACCCTGTATGCGCCAAGAAGTAATAATTGCACCCCTTTGAGGAACGACTTCTAGAAATGATTGCGCCGACTCGTCAGCGAGGATGTAAGTAGAATATTGCTCTTGTTTAATAGAAATTTTATACATTTGCTAACTTTCTCGATTTAAAGCAGCGATCGCGGCTTGTTGGCTTGCTTGTTGATAGACTTGAGTTAGATATTCTCTAAGGGCTTGAGCATCGGCTGAGGCTAGAGGAATTATTCCTAAAAAGTCTAGGACGGTTTTGCTGTCTGGAGGAGGAGCAATAACTACTAGAGAAGAATCTAGGGGTTCATCGTATCTCCAGAATTGTTTTGGATCTTGGTTATCGATCGCTTCTGTCGATTTATTTTTAGCTTGAGAAGATTTACTTGTCTTCTTATTTTTACTTGCTTTTGTCGCTCTAGAAGAGTCGGATTTTTTTGCTGTTGGAGTAGAGCCGATCGCTGCTTCTGTTGCGCTAACGTTTTCGCTTCGTAACTGCCGCAGTCTTTCTAAAATCTGCTCCTTAGTACGTCCTCTGAGTTGAAAAATTACAAAAGGATCTTCACTAAAGCGATCGGCTAGTTGATAATAAACAGCACCAATATGTTTGCATGGATTAGCTTTATCTGGACAACTACAACGAGAACGAACATCAGAAAGAGTAAAAGGAAACAAACTCAACCCACTACTAACAAATAATTGCTCGATCTTGTCTGGCATTTCTCCCGCTAATAATTGAGCAGAAAAAATCGCTTTCTCAGACATAGCTGTAATGATGAAATCCCAATCTTCATCAGTAAAGGGATCGAGAGATAGGGAAACTTGATAGGGTTCGATTTCGCTTCCTTGCACGGTGGCGATCGCCTGAGAACCTTGAAAGTCAATGCTCAGTACATTGCCTTCTCTGGCATAAATTCGCGCTCTTTCTAAGCGTTTTTTAAAACGGTAAGAATCTAATAATTCTAGCCAACGCTGCACCCACCATTCACGAGATTCTAGTTGATAATTGGTCATGGTTCATTGTTCATGGTTCATTGTTCATTGATCATTGCTCTTACTTATTATCTTTCGAGTTTTGCAAAGTTTTTGCTTTATAAAATGTTTCTAAGCTTTGGCGATCGCCAACAAAACGCCAATGCCAGGGTTCGTAGCTAACTCCTTGAGAATTATTAGTAGTAAAGGAGATCTCAAAGTTATAACGAGGAGCATTTTTTTGTAGCCAGCGAAACGCTTCCGTTTCTTCAAAGTTTTGATTTAGGTTGGTTGCTGGCACTTTACCATCACCAATATCGACTGCGTAGCCAGTATGGTGTTCGCTGTAACCAGGTGGTGCGCTTACTTCTGCTCTTTTAGGTGCTGCTTGTCCTCGTTCTTCTTTGAGCTTGAAAAAAATATTGTCTTGGTCTTTAATCGAGCGAAAACCAGAGATGGGGACTAAGATAATACCATTATCTCTAGCTGCTGCTTGCATTTGTTGAAATTGTTCTGCTGCTGCACTCCGCAGACGAATGCCTCCATCAGAAGTAATCGCTTTTAATTCGGATTCAGGTGCTTCAGGATAGGGTAAATGTCCTAAAACATTATCAACTTGTCCTCGATCGGGTTTAGTTTTTGCTGCCGATCGCGCTTGAGTTGTTTCTGTTTGTTTTGCTTGAGTTGGTGTTGTTTCTTTAGTCGAACTAGTAGATTGAGTATTTTGAGCAGGAGGACGCAACAAAGATGTAATTACTGTTACTGCGATCGCAAGCAGAATTAACAAAACTCCCGTGCTAAGTAAAACAGAAGATAACTTAGATTTAGCCTTTGATTTCGATTTTGTTGGCGTTGTTTTAGGCGAATAACCTCCAGCGCTGGATCTAGAGGAAGAACGTCCTGCTTTTTTTCTAGAATTTTGTCGATCTCGTAAAACCTCTGGAATATCGTCCATTGCTCATCTAGATAGGTGTGCTGATTTATTAGAGTCGAGGAAAATGGTAACATTTTCCATTCTGCTCCGAAGCATACTTGAACCTTTTTAGCGGACACGGCTACTCGATTTACGGCTGTTATTGCCTTCCCTATTCCCAGCTTGACTTTTAGATGTTAATTATTATTAAGTTTGTTATCTTCCTTAATAATTTTATCCTCTGTAATCTACCCAAACTGTTACAGCCGCAACTGCAATCAGCATATCGTCATTTTGATCGTTGAGTGCTAATTTTTTTAACTTTTAATTTATGTACAGACTCTTAACAGTAGTACTTCTGAGCGTTAAATTAAGGGAGGTGTATAAAAAGTTATTAATATGATTGACTCACAAGGTTTGTCCTCTAGAATCGAGAAGGATTCAATGGGAGAAAAGCAAATCCCTAACGATACATATTATGGAATTCAAACCTCAAGAGCGATCGAGAATTTTCCCATTAGTGGGATTAAGCCATTAGCGACCTATGTAGATGCTTGTATTTTAATCAAAAAAGCTGCCGCGATCGCCAACAAAGAATTGGGCTGTATCACTGAAGAAATTGGTGAAGCGATCGTCACAGCAAGTGATGAAGTCCTTCAAGGTAATTTTCGCGATCAGTTTGTTGTCGATGTTTATCAAGCTGGTGCGGGAACCTCTCATCATATGAATATCAACGAAGTTCTAGCCAATCGTGCCTTAGAAATTCTTGGTGATGTCAAAGGAAACTATCAAAGAGTTAGTCCTAACGATCATGTTAACTACGGTCAGTCTACCAATGATGTCATTCCTACTGCGATTAGAATTGGTGGATTATTTGCCTTAGAACATTCTCTTTATCCTGCTTTAGAAACAGCGATCGTGACTCTAGCCAAAAAAGGTGAGGAATTTCAGGATATTGTTAAATCGGGACGCACTCACTTACAAGATGCCGTTCCAGTTAGACTCGGAGATAGTTTTCGCGCTTGGGCGCAAATTCTCAACGATCATAAAATTAGAATCAAGCGATCGGCAGAAGATCTATATGCTTTAGGTTTAGGTGGTAGTGCGGCGGGAACGGGTTTAAATACCCATCCTCAATATCGTTTTCGGGTAGCAGAGATTCTCTCAGAGTTAATTGGTAAACCTCTACGTCCTGCACCTCATTTAATGGCAGCTATGCAGAGTATGGCTCCTTTTGTCAGCGTTTCTGGGTCAATACGCAATCTAGCACAAGATTTAGCCAAAATATCTCACGATTTACGCTTGATGGATTCGGGACCAAAAACGGGTTTTAAAGAAATCCAATTACCACCCGTCCAGCCAGGTTCTTCAATTATGCCAGGAAAATACAATCCAGTCATGGCAGAAATGACGAGTATGGTATGTTTTCAAATAATGGGTTATGACAGCGCGATCACTTTAGCAGCACAAGCAGGACAATTAGAATTAAATGTGATGATGCCTTTGATTGCCTATAATCTGATTCATAGTATTGAAATCTTGGGCAATACCATCGATGCTTTATCGAAACGTTGTTTGGCGGGAATTAGTGCCGATCGCGATCGTTGTTTGCACTATGCAGAAGGAAGTTTAGCTTTAGTCACAGCGCTAAATACCCATATAGGTTATCTCAATGCCGCCGCCGTTGCTAAAGAATCTTTAGAAACTGGCAAGTCTTTACGTCAAATTGTCTTAGAAAAGGGATTAATGAGCGAAGCTGAATTAGCTAAGGTGTTGGATTTAGACAAAATGAGTACACTACCGACTAATTCTTAATACCCACCCTCTAATCAAACCTTCTGCCCTATGCCTTATTGAATCTTGAGCATTCCTTTAGCTATCATTTCTTCAGCCAGCAACTTTGGAGAAACAATCATTACCTCTTCTACGGCGTAAGAATGAGTAACACAGCTTCCATGTTTCCTAATTACTAATATTAGTTTGGCAATTCGACTTTCTGCAACAGAACCACTAAAAAGAATATTGGCATCAAGAAAGACTTTCACTAAAGTTCAAACTCCTCAAGTTCATCTTCATTTAGCTTTTGAAACTCTTCCACTCGTTTATCAGAATAAATTTCTACTGAAAAAGTTACCCCAGGACGCAATAAAAGTCCTTCTTCGCTTTCTTCAATAACAATCTGTCCTCCTGTTTCAAGACCATATTTTTTTCTCAAGTCTTTGGGAAGAGTGATTGTACCCCTTTCATTGATTGAGATAATTCTTTCCA
>CAZJTL010000211.1:0-8548 GCA_964548905.1 uncultured bacterium
ATCTGAAACATTCTGAGTTTCAGATCTCTCTACAATTTTTGTCCTGTACTTAGAGAGATGCTAGTTGCCTCTCCAGAAACGATTAATAAAGCGGTTGCTCTTGCTCGTCGAGTTCGACATTTAGAGCTTTCTGGGGGAGTAACCATCGAGCAGATGGATAGTTTGAGTGAGGAAATTGAAGTAGCGATCGAATTTGGAAAACAAGAAGTTGCCAATTACCACAACAGTTTAAATTCACTCAAATCGATGCCAGGGAGTTCTGGTGCTTTACCAATTGGTTTTTGATTCATAATCGAAGTGGAGTATTTTAAAAAGGAGAAAAATGAAAACTATTAAATTGCGCTCTCGTGTTGGGGCAGATGGTACTTTACATCTTGATGTGCCAGTTGGCATGAAAGATACAGAATTAGAAATTACCTTAACCATATCTCCAGCAAGACAGGGAAAGGGATATCCTCCTGAATTTTTCGAGCAAACTTACGGTAGTTGTAAAGATGACCCAATTGTCATTGACAATGAAGGGATTTACGAAGAAAGGGACGAAGATATTCTGTGATTTATTTGCTCGATACAAATGTCTGTGTCCGTTATTTAAATGGACGTTCTCTATCAATTAGGGAGCGCTTGCAAGTAACCGACGTAGAAGATATTGCCGTTTGTTCTATAGTCAAAGCCGAACTCTTTTATGGGGCAAACAGAAGTAACAACCCGCAGCGTACTCTTGCCAACCAACAACAGTTTTTGAATTTATTCGTATCCCTGCCATTTGATGATGAAGCTGCAAGTATCTACGGGAGGATTCGCGCCCAGCTAGCAGCATTAGGTACGCCCATTGGTTCAAACGATCTTCAGATAGCCGCGATCGCTCTCGCTCATGACTTGACCCTGGTGACACACAATACTGGAGAATTCAGTCGTGTAGAAGGACTGCGTCTTGAAGACTGGGAGGTTTCAGATGTCTAAAATTAGGGTGCATAAAAGTGCTTCAAACATTGTTATTGCTTTCAGTATATGCACCCTAACAACTTCGATCGCCATGAACTATCAACCCATAACCAATGTAGAACAAGCAATTCACTTATTGCGACAGTGTCAACCAATTTATACTTCAACTAATGCTGTTGAATATCTGAGCAAACGATTGGTCAATTATCGTTTGTTGTCTTTGTATCGACAGTTATTTCCAGAGCAGTTTGACCATAGTACTGCAAGTATATATTCTCCAATAGATCGAGAAGAAAACGATTCAAACTATACCGAGAAAGAAATCGAGTTTCTTGGTTTGGTTGACGAGCATCTGTTTCCCTTGCCCGATCTAGATTTCTATTTAGATGGAATGGTATCTCTTTTGGATATTCCCATTACTCCAGTAGGATTGGGAAGACTAGAAGACGAAGAACTGGGATACGAAGAGTTAGAAACAGGATTAAAGGTGTTGCTACCGATGTCTTTTAACGGTCGAAGTTATTTGGAAGATTATTTCGATGGAAACCAACAGTTAAAAGAGTTATGGTACTGGCCAGAGTTTATCGCCAATTTTAGCCTCACTCTAGCAGATCTAGCTCATCCAATTTCAGTCAATTACAAACAACTGCGCCATCTCACTCAAAAAACAAAAACACCAGCTAAATTCTTCCCCCTAACACTTCAGTTTATCGATCTCAAAACTGGTAATCTCTGGCTCGATGAACCTGGAGGGTATTTAATAGATGGCACACTCACTACTCTATCTTGGTCTCATCAGAATGTTGTTTACCTCAAACAGGAATATCACAAAGCACAACTCATTCTTAATTGCGTATTGCAATTTATTAATTGGCTCGAACGAGACTTAGATTCTCGATTTATTTATCTGTTGCAGTTATGGAATCAAGCGTCAACTACTCATCAATTCCACCAATTATCGATGGTAATGCCATCGCCGAATTAACAAGCGTAGCACCAAGAAATTTAGACAATATTCAAGCCGAACTATTGTTTGTAGATGAAACTTACCTTCTACATTATCGAGAAGGTAGCAAACATATTTATAAAGCACTAGATTATCGCTCGATACAAAGAGCATTCAGCAATAAAGATCCGCTCGACTCTGGTTGGTTGGATAGTAACATCATTCGTCATGGCGAAGATATTTCAAAGCAATGGGTAATGCTATTTATCCCTCGAAATCGCTTTTTACTATTGTTTGAGAAGCAGCAACTTTACGTTCCCCTTCCTGCATTAGTCTTTATGGGAATCGATCGAGATTACTATCTCTGGGCAATTAAAGAAACAAAGTTTAACCCCGAATCGATCGCATATCATGCGCCATTACCCAATATCGGTATTCGAGAAAGAGGGAAGATATGTTGGGGCAATATTCAACCACCTAGAGCAAGTAATGAAACAATACAACAAGCTTGGTCGTTGTTTACAGCTAGCAACTTTAACAGTGACTACACATCTGGAAAATCTCGACAGTTTCCAGATAATGTCATTGGACAATTAGAATTACTTCACATCAATGCTCAAGCCTCAAAACGTACACGCTTTAAAACTTCGGATTTAGTAGCGTTCGACAACAATACAACGATTGAAGCACTTACTCAAGCTGTTTTGGCAACTTATAAACCAGATCGATAAATTAAATCAGTTTTTTGTGTCTAGAATGCTTGTGAATGTGAACCATAATATTGCCGCGAGTTTAAATTCTGAACCATAAATTTGCCAAGAGTTTTTTTAAATTTAAAAACAAGGGGTTAGTCCCTATCGGGAAGGAATGGCTGAAAATATTGTTCTAAGTCTTAAAAGTGATAGAACCAACTCAACTTGTTAGTTACAAGATCGTCTCTACGCTTCCATTACCAGAAAACACCAGCAAAATGTACGAGTATTTGTTTGCTGGTAATGGAGTATTTGTAAGAGCTTCTCGTCCGGGATTGGAAGTTGTCATGCCAGTTGAAACTTACAACCAACCCATTCGCGGTTTACCGATACTCAAACCTCAACTTAAGTTTAACTACCCTCGAATCCCCAAAGATATCTTGCTTTCTATTTGGCAGCAAAGTTGTTTGGCAACAGATGACAAGAAAGAATTAATTGAAATGCTTTTTTATATAGACTATCAACAACCGTACTGGCGATTGTGCGTACCCAATCAAATTCAAAGCCGCGATCGATGTCAACCTACTCATTCCTATCATGAAGCAGGAGTCGAACTTCATTCTCACGGGAGTATGAATGCTTTTTTCTCCACTACCGATAATGCGGAAGAAGATGGCTTTCGTGTTTATGCCGTAATTGGAAAACTCGATACTAACCACCCCGAAATACTTGTTCGTATCGGCGTATTCGGGTATTTCTGGACAATTGAAGCCAGTCAGATTTTTGAGCTTCCTAATTTCTTTGTCGATCTCGGTTCACAGAAATAAAGATGACTACACTATTATCAAATCGATTAAATTACGATTTTCAGATAGCCAAACCAATTATATTACCTGCATACGATCGAGTTAATTTCTACCTGATTGGTTGTGGAGGAACTGGTAGCTGGCTCGCTCCCGCTCTTTGTCGTTTGGCTCGTACTCTAAGAGAAAAAGGGAAGCAGGTTCGATTGACTTTTATCGACTTCGATCGCGTCGAACTTGCCAATATTCTCCGTCAGAATTTTTGCGATGCGGAAATTGGTAGCAATAAAGCACAGACTTTAGCTGTAAGATATAGTATCGCTTGGGGATTATTCATTGAATCTATTGCAGAACAGTTCGACAGTAGATTTATCGATTACTACCAACATTACGAACAAAATCTTACTATCCTAATCGGTTGCGTAGATAATGCTGCCGCTCGACGTTCAATCGCACTTGCCCTACAAACTTATCAAAACTATTCTAAATTCAATCGAGCAACGTTTCTCTGGTGGCTAGATTGCGGCAATCACGATCGAAGCGGACAAGTTTTGTTAGGTTCTCATTTAGATCGAGATCCAGAAGTTTATCAATTTCACTCGTTAGGTTGTATCCGACTCCCCGCACCTAATTTGCAACATCCAGAATTACTCGTTCCACTAAGACAAGAATTATCTGACTCCACTCTTTCCTGTGCAGAATTAGCAACGCTTAACGCTCAAAGTCTCGGAATCAATCAAAGAGTAGCAGCAGAGGCGGCAGAGTATTTGATTCAATTGACGACGGGACAATTAAAACGATTTGCTACTTATTTCGATTTGGTAAGTGGTTCTGCACGATCGACCTACATTACTCAACAAGCGATAATAGCTAGTTTATCGAATAAATAGTCTAGCTTGAGAGCATTTTAGCTTTTTGCTCTCATATCTTTTTAATTTAAAGTTTGACGATCGCGTGCGGATACGGAAAATTTTTGGGCAGTTGTCGTTCTCAATCTCGTTCTCAATTACCACTGCTATTGCTATCGCAATCCAAAATCGAGCGAACACTTTGCTAATTCAAGAATAAAAATGACTTTCAAAATCATCGCTCGCTTCGACAACAATTTACCCAAACTAACAAAATATTGCTATGGTCTAATTCCTTTGATGCAACCAGATCCCAGTAATTACGCTCCAGGTAGATATCGATTGTGGCTGTTCAAACAACCCTATCTAAGTCAATGCAAAGTAAAGCCTGGATATCACAACAAACGACTTTGGAATTTTGCCCAACGTATCTATCCTGGCTGCCATACTGGACTACTTATACCAATTCTCGAAACTAGCTAGATACATGAGCAAATTATTTCTTAATAGGAAAAAACTTGTAAACCCTTAATTAATTTGTTGCCTGTTGCCTGTTGCCTGTTGCCTTACCTTCTACTAAGTCTTTTGTTACTTTTGAGAAATGGTATTACTTTCGGTGGATATGCACTTGGAATTAACAGTAGCGGAAAAATCGATTGGCATAGAGATGCTAATTACGCCCTACCCATAGCTAGAGGTATTAATTTGGGTGCATCTGCTACCTTCGGCTACGATAACGACCGCAAAAACAGTACTCCAGGTGCAACAAGCGAGCAAATCTTTCAACTCGATATTGGTGATGTTTTTGAATTTGATTGCAAGCATCGACACTCGCTACTGGAACACGAGCCTAATCGGTTTAGTATTATTTTTTGGAAAATGCGCGATCTTTATTTAAATTAACTCTAACACTTCAGACAATTTTTCAATTCCTCGTTCTATTTAAACTTCATTTAGCTGTGAAAAGTCTCGGTATCAATCAAAAGTTAGCAGCAGGAGCAGTAGAGTGTTGAATTCAACTGGCAATGGGACAATTAAAGCGATTTGTTAGCCCTTTTCGATTTGATAAGTGGTTCTGCGCGATCGATCTATATCACTCCGAAATCGATAATAGCTAGTCGATCGAGCAATCGATTAGACGTTAAGATGCCGTTTTAATTTTATTTAACCGCGATGATGTCATTTGCCAATTCTTCTTTCCATTATCAAATACGCTCGCAAGTCACTTAAACAATTGCACTTGGTTATCTCAAGATTTGTCTGCCTGTGAGAGACAAGTTTATAGTCTACAAATTTATCCAAAAATTAGGGTCATCAAGCTCGTCTTCTGTAACCCCATAGGTATCAGTGTTTAAACTTTCTGGAATTTCATATTCATATTCGAGTAGGTCGTAATTGCCTTCTAAATCTTCAACAGGCGAGCCATCATAGCAAATAATCCAAGATTCGGGACATTTACCTCGTGCTGCACTATTGTCATTGTATCCTCTAGGCATCTCTTGATAGTATTGCAACCACGATCGCGGACATTCGACTTGTTCTTTAATCGCTTTTCTGACGATTTCTATTTCGTATCCTTCTGGCATTCGATCGCGATAATCGATCGAGATCTGAGGACATTCACTTCTACTGGCTAAAATAGGATCGTAGCCAATTGGAACTTTTACTACTTTTTTCATTATTTTAATCTTGCAATAATTAATTACATAATATCGTTTTTAAGTATTAATTAATTTTACAAAGCTTATTAGTTGGTCACGATTTCGATCGCCCATAAGTGTTATTAAAAATAGCCTTCCTATCGGAAGTTGTTTGAAACTATTTTTTGTAGTCTATAGACAATAAATCTAACGATCGAAATGAATGAGCGGCTCAATAGAAAAACTAGCTTAATAGAAGGCGAAGGACTGAAAATACCTGTAATTGATATGTCTTTAGGAGAGAATAGAATCTATCTTTCCGAACCAGAAACTATTAGAGATTCAATGTTAGAATTGATTTGCACGGAAGACGAACTTGAATCTTTAGTAATAGTTAAGCCAGATAAAAACAACAGAGATATCAATCAACTAGACAAGATTGACTTCGGCGATCGCAGCAAACGTCATGTCATTTTCAGCACTGGTAATAATGTTTATTTTGGAGACAGTTATTTAGTCGATAAAATTCGCCAAAATTTCTTCGCCACAAAAGTTGACCACGCTTGTCGTTACGGTTCACTTTTAACTAGTTCCTGCCTTGAAGGTGTAGTCGAAATCGATGATAGTAACGACGGGCAACCGATTAGAGTAAAAATCGTCGATTCTCAAAGCAGCGACCCCAAACAAAGACAGGAAGCCGCACAATTTTATACTGGAGATTGTCACGGTAAAATATCTCCTCAATTCGCTCGTAGATTGGGTGCAGAACACGATCGACCCTTTCAATTCCGTTTTGCATGGATGCAAGAATGGGCGGCAGAAAAAGACGAACTCAACACCCCTAATACCAGTTTCCTGGCGAAAGGAACTTTCTTACCCAATGCTGCTTTGACAGAAAAACGCAGCTATGACATTATCCTCGATCGCAGTTCGATTAAAGGCATTGAAAAAAAGTATTTAGATAAATTAGTACCCTGTGGTGATTATCAATTACCCAAAGCAGTTATCGGCAATCGTTCTAATGCGATCACTCAAGAATACGAAAACTCTTGGCAGTTCTCGATCTGGTTTTCTACTGAAGCGATCGAAAAAGATATCGTTCCCGCAACTTCAGAAGTCGCCCAAAAGTTAGCACAAATTCAAAAAGATCCGAGCGCACTAAGCCAATATCTTATCGAAGGTAGCGATCGAAGATCTGCTTTTCAAAATACTGAAAATGAATTGAATTTAGATGATAATTCAGAACCAGAAGGACGCAACGAGTCTCGCTTTCTCTCTATTTTACGCAGCGATCACTTGGGGCTTTTATCTGGTTTTCCCAAACTAGTCGATTTTCAACGTTCTCAACTTCAAAAACTTTGGCTGGATCTAGCCCTCAAAGGTGCTATTCGCCATGATAGCGCAATGGCTCAACCCTGCGATAGTCTTAAAGAAGGTACGATCGTCGCACCCCATTTAACAGATGGAGAAGAAGTCATTGTCACTCGCTATCCGATCGTCTCCAAAGATAATATTCGCCGTTACACCGTCGATAACGCTCAAGCACCTTCTTTGCTGCACTATCGAGATTGCGTCTTTATTCGCCCAGACCAAGCAATGAAGCATCACCAGTGCGATTTTGATGGCGACCAATTGGTAGTTACTCCCACAGATCGTTTTCCCAACATTGCCCGTGAAATACTTCATGCCAATGCAGAAAGAGAATATTCTCAAGTACAAAAACGAGATAAAGTTGATTACGGGCCACCTCAATACCAAAATCTACGCCAAGTAGCAGTAGCGATCGAACAAAACTCGATCGGTTACATAGCAACCCTGATTGGTAGAGTACAATCTTCTGTTAGTCCCGCTCGATCGTCAGAATTACAAGATCGATTTGAGGACAAGAAAAGATTACTACTTGGCAGTTTATTTGATGCTTTGCAAATTGAAGTAGATAGTCCTAAAAGTTCGACTCGCTTTCAAGATTATCATCCCAATCTAATCGAGCGGGCAAAAAAGTGGATTGAGAAATATCCCAGTTATCTATTCGATTTTAAAAAAGACCCCCTCACTTACAAAACCGCACCTATTCCTATTGAGGGTGATAACCCGATTAACTGTATCGCCGATCGCGCCGTCAATCCTCACTGGCAACAATCCCAAATTCCCGTCAGAGATCGTCACTATTTTCATTTTGTTTTTTCACCACCTAAAAACAAAAAAGAATTGGAATATTGGCAGCAAGAATGTTTACCTTGGGCTGATGAAATCAAAGAAAGATTTAGCAGTAGGGCGATGGAAATTTATCGAACTCACAGCAATAATACCGAAGCTATTAAAGAGGAATTTGCTAGATTCTATGAAGATTTAAGAGCTGAAATTCAAATAGATTTTCCTACTTCTGCCGAGAGAAGATTGGCAGCTAACGCTCTTTGGCACAGAGAAACCACTAATCCCAATCTAGATGAATACAGGAGAGAGTGCAATAAACTTTCTCGTCAACTCAAAGTTACTTTTAATTTGGAGGAAAATTATCGACGCTTACACGATTTGATTCCCAAAGACACTTGGATACTTTCCGTTCCTTTCGAGCGTTATTTGAGAAATAAAGAGACTGGCGCAGTACTTAGAGACGAACAATCTAAACCCGTTCTCTGTACAGGACAAAAAATAGACTCAGAACTTGCAAAGC
>CAZJTL010000212.1:0-8490 GCA_964548905.1 uncultured bacterium
CTATAGGTCTTGAATTATTTTCTCTTATTTTGTTCTGACTTTTGCAAGAGGTCTGATGTATGCAACTGTTATTCTCAGATAAATTTAGTTGTTATTTATTAAAGAAATCAATCCAGTTTAATTATGCAAGCTAGCTTTTTTACTGCCGTCTTGTTACCCACAGGTCTAGCGATCGTGATGCTAGGCATGGGACTAACTCTGCTCCCTGAAGACTTTCAACGAGTCACCCGCTATCCCAAAGCCGTTGCCCTTGGCTTGACAGGTCAATTGCTTATTCTTCCCATCGTTGGCTTTAGTGTCACTTCTGTCGTGCCAATGCCGCCAGAAATTGCCGTGGGATTAATGGTAGTGGCTATCTGTCCTGGCGGGGCATCTTCAAACTTGATTACTTATTTAGCAAAAGGAGATGTCGCCCTTTCTGTTACTCTAACAGCTTTGAGTAGCGCTATCACCGTATTCACTATCCCTGTGTTAGGCAATCTGACACTGCGACATTTTATCGGACAAAATGCGGCGATCGCACTGCCGATCGGACAAACCATGCTACAAATTTTCTTAATGACTATAGTGCCAGTTATTTTGGGAATGTTAATCAGACAACAGTTCCCCGATTTAGCTCGCCGATTGGAGAAGGTAACTAACCGTCTTGCCATTGCCATTCTCTTCTTAATAATATCGGCAATAATCGTTCGCGAGTGGAACCGCCTACCTAGCTTTTTCGCTCAAGTTGGGATTGGGGCAGTACTGCTCAATGCTATCTCAGTTTTGATGGGATATTGGTTCTGTAAGCTTTGTAAGCTGAAGTTTGCCCAAAGGATCTGTATTGCGATCGAAGTAGGAATTCAAAATGGTACCCTAGCGATCGCCATTAATGAAGCGATTGGTGTTGATAACCCAATTAACATTACGATCCTCGATGATGACAATGATTTTTCTGGCAATGATGACCTGATTCAATCGATATCGTTCACAGGACCTGGGCCAATAAACGCAATCTTTCAGAATGAATTTTCTGCCTATGCATTAGAAGGTGAAATTCTGCCCTAGAAATTGAAACTAGTAAGCGATGCGATCGCGCTTATTTTTACCAAAAAAAGCTTTTAGCTTTTAGCCTTGAATCTGTAGGGGTTTGGCATTGCCAAACCCCTACCCAGGTAATATATTTTATCGCTCTGAAAACTGCTGTAAACAACTCCAATCGATCGAACAAACTAGAAATCAAGGAGAAAAAATCATGTCTAAATCGATTGAAATAAAAGAAGCAGAAATTTCTAAATTATTCGATCGCTGGAATCAATCTCTGCAAAGTAGAAATCCCGATCGAGTTATTGCCAATTATGCAACCGATGCAATTTTATTGCCAACAGGATCGAATCTTCCTCGTACCAACGATCGAGAAATTCGTGATTATTTCGAGCATTTTTTAAAACTCAAACCTGTTGCCGTCATCAATATGCGCGTTATTCGCATCAGTAGCAACTTGTCAATGGATAGCGGTTTGTATACTTTTACCCTAATTAAAAACGGCAAGAAAATTGAAGTACCCGCACGCTATACATTTGAATACCAGAAAATCGATGGACAATGGCTTATCGTCGGGCATCACTCTTCAATCATGCCAGAACAATTAAGTAGTTGCACAAAATTAAATTCATAGGTGAGGGTAGGCAAAAGGCTTTCTTGCAAGAGGCAAGAGAAAATACAATTTGTGTAATTAATTTTGTTTAGGCACTTAGGAAGAAATGTTGTCATTGGCAAAGGCGATCGATGAATTAATTGGTTTAAAAAAATTCGCTTGGATCGTAATTTTTCAATTTATACACGCAATCAATCTCATGAATCAGAAGGTTAGATATAGTTTATGCCTCAAAAGATTGTCATTATTGGAGCAGGTCCGGCTGGACTATTACTTGCCCATTATTTATTGCGTCGGGGCAAGTATCGCGTAGAGATTTACGAGCGATGTTCAGACTTACGTTTGGCAGATGTATCGCAAGATCGCACATTCCCCATCTCGCTTCAGGAACGCGGGAGAAAAGCAATCCGCGAGATTGCAGGGCTAGAGGAGGCGATCGCCTCTGCGAGTGTATTCTGCAACGGCACGAAAATTTATCGCAAGCAGGGCAAAGCCCGTAAGATTCCGCGTGCAACTCCGATTCTCACGATCGATCGCAATCGTCTTGTGATGATTCTCTTGCAACACTTAACCCAAACGTACAGATCGGAACAGCTCATCGTTAAGTTTGACTGTCAGTGCGTCCAGGTGGATAGAAGTGCTAAAACCGTGACGATGCAGCCAGAACAGGGCGAGGCTTTTCCCGTTGCTTACGATCGCTTGGTTGCAGCCGATGGAGCGCGATCGCAGATTCGCGATATTTTAGTTCAAGAGGCAGGATTGCAGTGCGAGCAAAATTATGTACCAGATGCCTATAAGTCGGTGTTTCTCCCTCGATCGAATTCGGTTCTGGGTTTGGAGCTGGAGCCTGACAAAATTCACGCATGGAATCGAGATAATAAGACGCGGATGTTGATGGTACCTCAACCGATCGATCGGCTGAATGGGGTCATTATTTTTGACGCTCAGCACAATCCGCTCTTAAACTTGTCTACCAAAGAAGCGGTCTTGACATTTTTCCAAGAGAACTTTTCCCTGTTTGGGCAGTTGATGTCGGAAGCAGAGGCAGAAGACTTCTTGCAGCGCCCAGTGGGAAGAGTATTAACAGTACGTTGCGATCGCTTTCATGATGGCGATAGTATTTTACTCATTGGAGATGCGGCTCATGCAGTGTCGCCGTCGATTGGGCAGGGTTGCAATGCTTCATTGGAAGATGTGCTAGTTTTTGAGCGGTTGTTGGAACAATATGAGGATGACTGGTCGCTAGCGTTACCCGCCTTTTCTAAGAAGCGCGTTCCAGATGCTCATGCTCTCAAGGAATTGTCAGATTATTCGTTTCCGCGCACAAAATTGTTAACGATCGAGTTTTTCTGGCGGTTGACCATCAGCAGGCTCCTCCATCGGTGGTTTCCTCAGTGGGTGAAGCCGTTTGTATTCGATCTGGTGCTAGATAAAGATTTGTCTTATTCCCAGGTGTTGAGCCTCAGTCAGGGTTGGATTAACAAAGTGAAGCGATCGATCTCCTAGAAAGTTGCATTAACAGCAGATCCTATAAAAAGCATAATTTTTAAATAAACCAAAATACCTACTGCGATCGAGGCACATGCTTCGATCACTTTTTTAGTAGCTATCAGCCTTCAGCCTTCAGCTTTCAGCCTATAAACTTCTATTGCCTCTTGCCTTCTGTTCCCTGTTAAGAGTTCCCTGTTCCCTTCATATGTGACAAAAACTCGATGCGATCGAAATTAATAACGATCGACTAGCTCAATTCTTGTGTCGAGCAATTCCAGCTTCCTGTCCATTCGAGCGCGAGATCGAGCTTTTTGGTTGCCTAATTGTTCGCATTCCACCCTTATGCAAACTAAATCCTTTGTACGAACAACTACTTGGGCTGCGTTTTCGTGCCATGTGTTATCTTGCCCAGAATTAAGCAGGTTTTCATTCAAATCGGACATTTAAAGTTCTTAGCTAAATCAAGGCGATCGAGAATTAGACAACTCGATCGAAGGAACAAATTTCAGTAGAAAAAACAATCGCTGAATCTTAAATAAGGAGTTAAACCAGATGAGCTTTTTTGAACCAGTCGAATTAATAGCAGATCCTATAGCTGCTTATCAATTTACCCAACAGATGCCCCCACCCGAACCACAGAAACAATCATACGAAAACAGCAATCCTTACGAAGTATTGTTATTAATCCTTTTTGTGATGTTTTTCTTCGTCAGCCTACATTGTTCCAAGCGAAATCGCCGCGATCGAAAAGATTGCCAACAAGAATTAATTCGATCGCAGCAAATTGAAATGCTCGAACGAATGTGGACGATCTCACCTAACAGATAAAGCGAAGGAGAACAATAATGTCGATTCAAAAATTAGAAAATCAAACCATTGCATCTGGTGAACAAGATCGCGCGATCGTTCAAAACAATAGAAAACCAAATTTAGTTTCTAGATGGCAGGTAGAGCGTAATTCTCAGCTTTTTGCCAATAGGTTCTCGAAAATTAAATGGTGCAGAAACATGAAAAACATTTCAATTCAAGATTTATCAGTAAATTACTCAACAACTGATGAAAAAGAATTAGCCAAGTCCGATCTACAAGCTAAACAGTTACTCGAAGAGTTTGGTTGCTTTTTGGCTCGCGGACTAATTTCTGGTGTCGAACTTGACTTGGTTCGCAACGACATCAGACAACTAATCGAACTGAGGATGAAACGAGTAGGGCTACCAATACAGTCTTCAATAGATAACACCTCCAGCTTTGACTATGGATTCAAAATTTTAAGTCAGTTAGAAAGTGCCTATGTTCGAGAATTTTCGGAAAAAGGCATCCCTCGGGCAAAAGTACTAGAATATGCCCACTCTCAGGTGATTATGAACGCTTGCCGCACCTTGCTGTCGATCCATCAACTTAATGTCAATCCCAAACTGGTGCGCCTTTCTAAACTACTTATGGAGACAAGTACCCTCATGAATCATATGTCCTACGATTTGAGGGTCGATCGCCCTTATGACGATCGGTCTTTGTTTCCCTGGCATCAAGACTACCCAGTAATTCAAGACTCTGAAGACGCACTAGTATATTGGCTTCCTTTACGAGATGTAGGATTACAAGACGGTTGTTTGGCGATCGCGCCAGGATCGCACAAGCTAGGAGTTTTGCCCCAATACTGGCACGGTGAAGAGGGTGAGGTAGGCGCTACCGTTCCCAATCGATCGCTACTAAGTCAATTTCCCTGTCTGCGCGTTCCCGTACGTGCGGGTGATGTTTTGATCTTTAATACTTTATTGCTGCACGCTAGTGGAGTCAATCGTAGCGATCGCATACGTTGGACGCTTCAAGTCCGTCATGGTAATTTCGAGCATCCCAAGGCGATCGCCCGCAACTGGCCAAATAGCAGTGTTTGGAACGTACCTTTCCATCAATCTCATCCTGAATATGTAATTTCTGAAAAAACAAGAGGATAAAACAATGCAACTTTCTTATCGTGGTATCAAATACGAACGCAACACTCTTCCTACTAAGGTTGTCCCTGGCAAAATTATTGGTAAATATCGGGGAGCAACACTAGTAGCTAGAAAATCTATTTTGCCTCCAATACCTCGATCGATTGGCAATCTAAAGTATCGTGGGGTTTGCTATCAACCTGATACTTCCATATCCGTTGAAAACAAACAGTCTGCGGGTGCATTTTTTCCTTCCTGAAAAGCCGCCCGAATCGATTTGACGCTAAGTACCTAAACTAAATTAATTACACATTTGACTTTTTATGAATGCCTATTGCCTATTGCCTTTTGCCTGTCTCCACCTATCAATTTAATTTTGTGCAGCTACTTATTTGCTATCTCGCTCAGCCAAACTCAAATACTTGATGGGATGGAAAGGGCGTGAATGAAGAGATTGGGAGTTTGATGATGACACCGAAGCCTGACTTTCAATGACACCGCAATCGCTCTACAATTTGTCAAGGAAACTGAACCGTGTCGCGATCGCCCTCAAACTTAATGTCAATCTTCCAGCAGAGCCAGCCTCATCGCCATCCTGATGGGTCTCTACGATATTCCGAGCAACTGCTGCAACTTCCCGATCTATCAAGCTATGAAGCAGAGTGGAACAATATCAATTTAGAATATTACTGTTCTCGAGTAGGAGAAAGAGAATCCCATAAACCAGGTGGACGGCTTTATGCAGAAACGATGTCAACTTCATTGGCAGTTCATCTGGTGAAGCACTATTCATCGCACGAGCGCAAATCCGTTCGTTATCTAGGGGGCTTGTCTCCCACACAACTGCAACTCGTAATTGACTATATCAATGATTACCTAGACCAGGATCTGAGTTTAGAGGAATTAGCTGCGATCGCCAAACTTAGCGCATACCACTTCTGCCGTTCCTTCAAACAATCCACAGGGTTCAGTCCGCACCAATATCTGATTCGACAGCGCGTAAAACGGGCAAAGTTATTCTTAAAAGACGAAAAGATGGAAATTCGAGACGTGGCGATCGCTTGTGGTTTCACCCATCAAAGCCATTTGAATCGCCACTTTAAACGATTAACGGGTGTAACCCCCAAAATTTTTTCCAAGTCGTAGCAATTTTGTGCAAAAGCAGCATTAATGTGCAAGATCTGACACGGTACTTAAGTGTACTGTGATTTTTAGCGCTCGCGCTAGCGAAGTCAATCGTAGCGATCGCATACGTTGGACGCTTCAAGTCCATCCCAAAGCGATCGCCCGAAATTGGCTAAATGGCAGTTTTTAAAATCTATTTTTCGATCGATCTCATCCTGAATAGCTAATTTATGAAAAAACAAACAGCAATTTACACTTAATTCAGCATTTATTACTTAGTATATTTTTTTATTATCGCAAAGGGTTTATTGCTGCATCTGAGTGGGCTAAAAAATAAATTCTTTACAAGATAACCATATTGCTAAATACAAATATTCAAAGTAGTAGGGGCGACTGCAAACATCCCCATTTCTCTAATGCAACGGCGATCGATTCAGCTCGACTCTGTACTTCTAATTTGTAATAGATATTCTTTAAATGCTTTCGCACAATACTAACACGAATTTTTATTGGAGAGAAAAAGCTGTGAAAATAGATTTTTTGAATTTGTATAAGTCAACAAAGACATTCACTTTACCAGTTTTGGCTATTGGATACACCTTGTTAGTGATAGTTCCCGAAGCAGGAGGAACAGAAGGTTACAAACAATGTCACCAAATCCTCACACAAGACATATCTAATAAAAATGGAAAGAAAATTGATGTCGGAGAATGTGTCGCTAAGACAAAAGAGACAAACATCTATGCGTTTGCAAGTCGCGATCGAGCAGGAAAAAAATATAAAAACCTCACGTGGGTACCAGGGACGCTTGAGCGAAAAGCAATGATTATTAGCTCTGCAATAGAGTTAATTTTTATTTTAGGGATAGTACCTATAATTTGCCTAATTATTGTTTGTTTCTCTTCTTCTAAGCGCTACTTGCACCATCATCAACGTCATAAGTCAAGCGATGTGCGAGTTGTTATTAAAAAATAAAGTTTTTAAACGCCAACACTTAATTCCCTATATTAACAGCAGATCCCATAGCTGCCGATCGATTTACCCAACAGATGCCCCCACCCGAACCACAGAAACAAACATAACGATCTTAGGTCATCCTCTAAGTTTTTTACTCAGACTCTTGACAAATAACTGCAATTTATTATTATTAATCTTAAAAGTTAAATTTAGCTAAGCTAATTTACTGCCGCTAAAACAGACTGATAACAAGGACTTTTACTAAATTTATCGGTAAAAGGTAAAGATGTCTGCTAGTCAATTATGGCATTAAGCCTAATAATTCTTAGCTAATCTTTTTCAAATAGTTAAACGAACTCCTGTATATTTTTTCATTTTTTTTCAAGCAAAAACTCGAACAAGAATCAGTTTCAAGGTTGCTCTAATTCGTAATCTCGATCGCTTTTAAGGAATCAAATTATGTCATTAATTCATTGGGATAAGTCCGTACTTTCGTTTCACCTCAAAGAAATCATCGAAGATGGTCATGGAGGTCATCCCTTAGCATTAGCGGGATTAAGTGCGATCGCAGTGAGTTCTCTGCTTGTTCCTGCGGTGACAAAATTAGGTAGACCGTTTCTGAAAGCAACAATTAAGAATGGTTTTTCTCTTTATCCAGAAAGTACGGCATTACCAGTTAACTCTTCAAACACTGAATTAACTAAAATTTGGCAACAGGCGGCGATCGCAGTTGAAAAGTCAAAAGTTGGAAATTAAACATGGCTACTTTTGTAAACAATCTTTGCATCCCCAAAATCTTTTGCTGTTTGCTCCAACTAGCGATCGATCAGTTATCTTGAGTATCTGAATGTGTAGTAGAAGCAGCCATTAAACCTGCTGCCAAACTTACTTTTTTGGCTTGTTCCATTGCAGCTTCAGCTTTAGCTTCAGCAACAATATCGCCAATTACTTCTCCTGTTTCCGCGATCGCACTTTTGGTTTTTTCAAAAAAGCCGACACCACTTTTGATTGCTGCCTTGGCAAGGGGTTTCATTAGAGGCAGTACTGTAGGGGCAACAATTGCCACTCCCATCCCGATAGCTAGAGTTTTTAGGGGATGATTGGTATAAGCATTTTTAACTTGGTTGAGAATAGAGTTTCCGAATTGTTGCATTTGTGGCATATTCTTTATTTTCTCCTGAAATTGATTGATTTTACGGGAAAGACCAGGGATTTTGTTCTTCCATCTGATGTTGTACCAGAGGACGAAGGCTGTTCAGTCCAGCAGCGATCGCCGAGCCATTATGCACTATCGTAGCGATGAGGGGATTTAAACCCACGGTAGTAGCCAAACCTAACGCCATTAAA
>CAZJTL010000213.1:0-8474 GCA_964548905.1 uncultured bacterium
CGCTCTCTACTTGGAAGGGGTTTTATAGCTCCCCCACGCCCCCTCTTTTTGATAACAAATAAGCGATCGCCTCTCAAATTTAATCTTCGTAGATTCTGGCTTCGGGTGCGCTAGGATTATCCTCGCAGTACAACTCAAAGTTGCTTTTTGGCTTTTCAACAAAATCACTCTTATTGAGAATGTCGCTGACCGAAACTATTCCTAATAATTCTGCTTTGACTACTGGCGCTCGATGTATACCACTATTAGCAAATAAACGAGCGATGTACTCTGCACCCAGATCGGGGTTAACGATAACGCAGGGTTTGGTCATAATCTCGTAAACTCGCATTTTCTTGGGATCGTGTCCATAGGCTGCTACTTTATAAACGATATCTGTCTCTGTCACCATACCGTAAGGATCGCTTTCGTTACGACGTTCTACAATTAGAGCGTGCAAACCTTTTTCCTTCATCAATTTTACCGCTTCAGCGATCGTTGCCGAACCGCTAATAGTGACAACATCTCTAGTCATAATTTCTTCTGCTTTAATCATAGTTGTTCCTCCTGGCAAAAATAAATTAAATTAAGCTGGTGTTTTTAACAAAACTTGGCATTGTTCTCGATCTAAACGACCAGCTTCGTATAGAGTTTGAGCAATTTCCGAAATCGTTAAAACTGCATGGTTTCGATAACCATTTCTCTCTAGTTTTTCTTTTACACCTTCTTCATGGTCGATGAAAACGACAATATCTTTAACCTTTAAGCCGACAGATTGAAGTTTGTCCGCACCTTCGATGACGCTTTTACCAGTAATCAGAATGTCATCAATTACTATTATCGTCTCACCTTCGCGGTATTTACCTTCAACCAATCGACGAGTACCATGGGCTTTAACTTCTTTACGGGGAAAAATTATCGGATAATTGAGACGCAGTCCCAAACCAGTGGCGGTAGGTAGAGAACCGTAAGGAATACCCGCAATGCGATCGAACTCCAGATCTTTGAGAATATCGGCATAAGCACTGAGAACCCCCTCAAATATCTGGGGATGGGAAATAATCGTCCGCAGGTCGATATAGTAAGGAAAAGTTGCTCCAGATGCTTGAACGTATTCGCCAAAGTGAATGCAGCCAATATCGTAGAGTTGCAAAATTAAGTCTTTGTGGCGGTGTTGCTGAAACAAGCAAACATCGGGTAGCCAAAGCGAACAGTTGGGACTAGACTGGGTAATTTCCGCTCTAACTTGGTTAACTTCTTGACGTAGCGCTTGAATCGTGTTGCGAGGATATTCCTCGGCTAACATTTCTTGAGGAACGGCAATAATTAAGCCATCACCATTAGCAGTTAATCCTGCTTTCAAAATTTCCTGAAAATCGCTGCGATCGCCCGTTAGGGCGATGGGCTTTGCCCAATCGCTGGTTAAGTCGCGGGCTAAAATCAACCGTTCGGGAGCAACAGCCCGAATTCTGGCAAAGGTATCGGCACAGCCTCCTACTTCCAATGCTACTTGTTCTGGAGTTCCCCAAGTTTTAGCTTGCTTGACTAAATTTAAGTAAAAAGGTGCTTCGACTGTGGGATATTCCTGCAAGATAGCCGCAGAAGGATTAGCCGTCGCACAGAGCACGAACACGGCTTTATCGGGATAAACCAAAAACGGTGCTACTTCATCTTGTCCTGCATAGGGATTGACAGTTACAGCATCCACTTGCCAATCTGAAAAAGCAGTGAGAGCAAAAATCGTACTGGAATTGATGTCGCTGGGTTTGGCATCCAAGATGACTGGAATATAGCTGGGAATTGACTCTAAAGTATGACGCAATAATTCTAATCCTGGAGAACCCAAGACTCGATAGAATTCCAAGTTCAGCTTATAGGCACAGACTAAATCTGTTGTTTGTAAAATGATAAATTCCAGCCATTCCTGCACGCCCCAAAGATTAACGCTAACCCTTTCCCAAGAACCAAAATACTTGGACCAAACTTCTGGATCTGGGTCTAATTCTATGCAGAGTAAGCTTTGATTGCAATCGATCGCGTCATTTAATTTATCAAAAAATTTCATAGACATTTTTTTTCTATATGAAAGCGCTTAATATGAAAGCGCTTAATCTTCGTAAATACGACATTCATCGGCATCTGGGTTAGTTTCGCAGTAGCTTTGCAGGGAAGTTTTATTTTTTTTTTCTGCCTTGCGATCGGCGATTTCTGCTTGCAATTCTTCGACAATATCCCAAGCAGCAGCACATTCACTAGAAGTTGCTCCTTTCTCTGCACAGATGGCACGAGCTTCTTCACGAGCGGCTTCAATGCGATCTTCAATAAATATTTTTTTCGGCTTCTCGACAAAATCGCTTTTATATAAAATATCGCTGACTGAAATAATTCCTAGCAATTTATCTTTAACTACAGGAGCGCGACGAAGGCGACTGTTAGCAAACAAACGAGCCACGTATTCTACGCCTAATTCTGGAGCTACTGTGATACAGGGTTTGGTCATAATTTCATAAACCCTCATTTTCTTCGGGTCGTGTCCATAGGCTGCTACTTTATAAACAATGTCAGTTTCAGTAACCATTCCGTAGGGATCGCTGTCATGACGGCGATCGACGATCAAGGCTCGCAATCCTTTATCTTTCATGAGCTTGACTGCCTCAGCTACCGTTGCCGAACCGCGAATGGTAACTACTTCTGTGGTCATAATTTCTTCTGCTTTCATCATCATTTAGCTCTCCTTTGAGTATTTCAGTTAATTGTTTAGATATCTAAAAATTACATCAAGTAATTCCTTAGGTAAAAATGGCTTGGTCAGGTAATGATTAGCTCCTAGTATTATTCCTAAATCTCGAATACCTGGATCGGGACTGGCACTTAAAAAAATGAAAGGTATTTTACTCGTGTTCGGATCTTCTCGTACGGCTTTTAGCACCCTATAGCCATTCAACTCTGGCATTACGAAATCGCAAATAATTAGATCTGGTATATGTTCTTCGATCGATTGCAAGCCGATCGCGCCATTTTCTGCTGTAATAGTGTTAAATCCATAAGAGTTTAACATCGTCTGCATTAGTTGCCGTATTAAGAGATCATCATCTATTACTAAAATTGTTTTCATAATTGGTTAACGAGCGCATCAATCTCACCACTGCTCGAAGAGCGAACTTGCTAGAGAGCTTCGAGCGACATAAGATGTTAATCCATGACTAGAAGCACCTGGCGCATGAGCTTCAATAACGCGGGCATTTCGAGAACACATCACCATTAAATAATCGCAAACAGGACACTCCGTCTGAAGTACCTGATGGTTGGGACAGGAATTATAGATAGCTTCGTTGCTAGTAAAATAACGACGTTCGGCTTGATTGCCACAATTGGGACATCTAATGATTTGATTGATATTCATGGCGAAATTTCTCCAATCAATGTGAAAACTATCGGTTTTTTCAGGCGATCGATGCTTTAATGAGTCCGCTCTCCAATCATCAGGCAGATAACTTAAAGATGCTTTTCTAAAGCTTCAGAGAAGGTTTCATAGGGCGCTTTGCCTACGATTGTTTCCACTACCTCACCTTGCTTGAAAATGAGAACGGCAGGGATGCTACGAATACCAAATTTTTTGGCGTTTTCTTTGTTTTTATCGATATCCATTTTGACGACTTTAGCTCGTCCTGTATATTCTTCTGCCAGTCGATCGATAAAAGGAGCAATCAGACGACAAGGACCGCACCATGTTGCTGTATAGTCAACAACCACAGGAACTTCAGAAGCTATAAGTTGCTCGAATTCGGTATTTTCTACAAAAACTGCATTAGTCATATTTTTTTTCGCTCGATGTAAATGGAAAAAGTTCAATTTTTGTAAGGGCGAATTGTCATTCGCCATAATGAGTGCCGTAACCTGCGTCCGAATACAAAGCGCCGCCCTTACATCTGACTAGGTTTTATACATTTCTTCTTCTTGGTGGGTAAGAATGGTGCAATCGGAAGTCGGATAGGCGACGCAAGTGAGAACATAGCCTTGGGCAATTTGGTCGTCATCTAAAAAGGCTTGTTCGGATTGGTCTACCGTACCTGTAACAATTTTTCCAGCACAGCTAGAACAAGAACCAGAACGACAGGATACGGGAAGATCGATATCGTTTTCTTCTGCTGCATCTAAAATATATTGGTCGTCAGCTACCTCAAGAGTTTTATCTAATCCTTCAGCTTCGTTAATCAATCTGACTTTGTAAGTTGCCATTTATGTCTCCTTATCTAGAAAAAATGAAAATGTTTGGCGATCTAAGCTGTTTTGAGAGGTTCTAGCGATCGCGCCAGAAAGCTAGTCACTTCAGCAACGGACAGATTGCCATCGATAGTTATTAGACGACCACGTTGCTGATAAAAATCAATAACGGGTTCAGTTTCCTGTTGATAAACTTGCAGGCGGCGACAAATAGTGTTTTCGTTGTCATCCAGACGACCTCGTGCCAACATTCTTTCTACTAAAACCTCAATCGAAACTTGAAAATTAATTACTTGAGGTGAAGGTTGTTTCAAACTTTGCAATAGTTGCTCTAAAGCCTCAGCCTGAGACAGATTGCGAGGAAATCCATCTAAAATCCAGCCTCGTTTGAGATCTGGTTGCTCGAAACGTTCGCCTATAATAGCCATTATCAGGATGTCTGGAACTAGTTCCCCTGCTTCTACATATACATGAGCTTGAGTTCCTAAAGAGGTTTTGCCAGAGATTGCCTGACGCAAAATTTCGCCAGTAGAAATATGGGGAATTTGCCATTGTTTGGCTATAATGTCAGCTTGAGTACCTTTACCAGCTCCAGGCGCTCCTAAAAAAATTAATCGCATTGTTATTATTTGGTGTTGATAAACTACAAAGTAAAGTTGCTAAACAGTTAACGGTTATGACTGCTGAAAACTTAGATAATTACGAAATTTGGTCGAGACTCGATCGCGGTAGACAAGAAAAAGCTGCTAGTGGTGGCTATGCTGGATACGGATCGCCAGCTTTCGGTCAGCGTTCCGTTGATGGCGAACTAATCGAAGACCCTCAAGAACAGAAAATAATCGAACTGATCCGCCGCCATCATAAATCTGGTAAGTCTTTACAACAGATTGCTGATTGGCTCAATCACAATGGCTATCCAACTAAACGCGGTCAGCAGTGGAAAAGAATTTCGGTGAAACGAGTTTTAGATCGGCTCTACGGTAAAACTTCTCGTGTATCTGGTATTAAATAAGCGTGGAAGGCATTCTCAGAGAAGGCAGAAGGCTTTTCATAAAAGCCATATATCAAATTTAAGTGCATCGATAGCTTACAAAGATGTAAGATCGATACAGACATAACCCTTGATTCGAGCAGTAGCACTTTTTCAATAACCTTTTTTAAGTCATAACTATTTACCTATAATTACTATAGTTTTTTTCTTGTAACATTTCTCTATAGTACACCTTTATATGAATAATGTGAATACTGTTTATAGTTTTTAGTAACTTTATCTGTAACATCTCTAAAAGGGTTTCAAGATGGAATTTAGCGACCCGTTTATACAGGCTCCAGCTATGGGTGAGGCGATCGATCGTCAACCTCTGACAGTTACCCCTGAAACTTTACTGGTAGATGCGATCGAGTTGATGAGTCAGACACGCGGTCAAAGTTGCATATTAGCTAATGTCGATTCAACCTCAGAAGAAACTTCCATCAACGAGAGTCGCTCCAGTTGCGTTCTAGTCATGCAGAATTCCCAATTGCTAGGAATTTTTACAGAACGGGATATTGTCAGACTGGTAGCGAACCATAGCAGCTTTGCAGGAGTAAAAATTGGTGAGGTAATGAACCAGCCAGTAATTACTCTTAATGAAGCTCATTTTCAAGATATTTTTGCAGCTTTATTTCTGTTTCGTCGCTATCGCATTCGCCATTTACCGATTGTAGACGATCGCGATCGCTTAGTAGGTGTAGTTTCTCCCGAAAGTATCCGTCAAATTCTTCGACCTACCAATCTTCTCAAATTGAGGCGAGTATCAGAAGTAATGACGACTAAAGTAATTCGCGCTTCTATGGATTATTCTGCGATCGATCTGGCGAAATTAATGGCTACTTTTCGAGTGAGTTGCATTGTCATTACTCAAGAAGACGATAAAGATGAAGATAGGATCAGACCTGTGGGTATCGTTACCGAACGGGATATTATGCAGTTTCAATCTCTTGATTTGAGTCTGTCTAAAATAACCGCAGGAGATATAATGAGTACTCCTTTATTTCTGCTCACTCCTGAAGATTCTCTCTGGATAGCTCATCAAGAAATGCAGCGCAGACGAGTACGCAGATTAGTAGTATCTTGGAATTGGGGACAAGAACTGGGGATAGTAACTCAAACCACTTTGCTGAGAGTTTTTGACCCGATGGAGATGTATGGAGTTATCGAAACCCTACAGCGAACAGTTAAGCAACTAAAAACAGAAAAAACCCAGCAATTATCAAGTGATACTAGCGAACCAGGAGTGCTTGAATTAGATGAGCTAGCTCGTTTGCATTCAAAAGAAATTATTGAGGTAAATCGAAGCGATATCTCTCAAAAATTAGAGATTTTGCTATCTAAACTGCAAACTTCCGTCAAAAATGTAATTAATAACAAATCGGTGCTTTCCCCAGAATTAGAAAAGCACCAGCTTGATACAGCACTAAGCGATCTAAAACATTTACAAGAGCATCTACAAAACTTACGTACTAAAATTTACTGAAATAATTTTGGGTTTTGGTTGGTACTAAAGATAGCGATAACTGCTTGAATGGTAAATACAAAAATCGCCACAGCACCCAACGCAAACAGAATATCTCCTGGCATTCTCAACCAAACAGTCCAATGTATCCAAGGACTACCGACAACTGCGGCGCTACGGGCGTACCAAGTACCATAATTAACTGAAGCAACTAGTTGATAGAAGCCACTGGGAATCAAGGAAAAAACTAACATCGCCACTAAACCGCCATTAATTGCCCAAAAGGAAAAGCGCAGTAGTTTTTCATTCCAAGCCCCTTCTGGTACCATTTCCCGTAGGGGAAAAAGCATCAAAGCGATCGCTAGCGAACCATAAACGCCAAACAAGGCTGAGTGTGCGTGAATTGGAGTAGTATTGAGGGCTTGAGAATAATAGAGAACGATCGGCGGATTGATGAGAAAGCCAAAAATTCCCGCCCCGACTAAATTCCAGAAACAAGTCCCCAAAAAGAAGCGCAACGGCCAACGATAAAATCCTTCTGCTGCTTGAGATAATTTTAAAGTTTTAACCACTTCAAAACCAATTAAAGTTAGAGGTACTACCTCTAAAGCCGAAGCTACCGATCCCATCGCTGCAATGAAAGCAGGAGTTCCAGAAAAATAGAGATGGTGCAGAGTACCGATAACACCGCTACCGAGATATAAAATAGTGGTCATGTAGGTGGCTTTTAATGCCGAAGATTTCTTCAAGAAACCCAACTCACTGCATAGATAGGCGATCGTGACGGTGGCGAATACTTCAAAGAATCCTTCTACCCAAAGATGCACCACCCACCAACGCCAGTATTCAGCGATGCTTAAAGGCGTGCGATTGGTATACATCAAACCTGCTGCATAGAACAGGGGAATAGTTATAGCGCTATAAAAGAAGAAATGATTTAAACCTGTAATACTTCCTTCTTTCTTTAAAGCAGGTTGGAGGGCGCGATACATCAGCCACAGCCAGAAAAGCATCCCACCAATTAAAAGTAGCTGCCAAACTCTTCCTAACTCTACATATTCATAGCCTTGATGACCAAACCAAAAACTATATTTATTCCCCAAAATGCCTTGAATGCCAGCCCAAGCACCAACAAGCGAACCTACTACCACTACAGTTAAAGCAGCTAGCAATCCAGCATTGCCAATACCTTGATATTTGGGTTCGCGTCCGAATCGAGGAGCAAAATACAAACCCGCCGCCAACCAGCAAGTAGCAATCCAAAATACTGCTAATTGTAAGTGCCAGGTACGGGAAGCAGCATAGGGCAGGAATTTATCCAAAGGGATGCCATAAAAACCATGTCCTTCGACGGCATAGTGGGCGGTAATCATTCCTGTGCCAATTTGCACTAAAAATAAAGCCATCGCCACTACGAAAAATAGTGAGGTAACTTTTTGACTGATAGTAGTGGCAGGAATTCCTACAGTTCTATGTGCCGTTGCTTGGAATGTATCATCTTCAGTTCGTAAATAAACGAATAAAAAAGTCGCGATCGCGCCAATTAAAACTATTACCGAGACGATCGACCAAATGATAAATTGCGCTGGCGGTTGATTGCCAATTAAATCGTCGTGGGGCCAATTTGCTGTATAAGAAAAGGGAGCATTTGGGCGATTTGCTGCTGCTGTCCAAGCCGTCCAAGCAAAAAAGGCAGTAACGTCGTGAATTTGAGTATCGTCTGTAAACCAGCCGTCGGGAATGGAATGAATCGCCGAACCATGTTTTAAAAGTTGG
>CAZJTL010000214.1:0-8380 GCA_964548905.1 uncultured bacterium
ATTTGGGCTAAATTATGGCGATCGTTAGCTACTTTTGCAAGAGGTCTACTGACAAAACTATCATAGGTAAGAAAAAGTCCTAACCTGAAATTCACGATCGCTCGTTTTTTGTGCTTGTTTTTTTGAGGCGATCGCTGGCTGAGGATCAAAGTCTCCAGAAAGTAGAAGTGTGGGAAATAACTTCCATCCACGAGAAAATATGCCTCTAATCCATTCCCACCCAAGACGAAGATAGCTGTTCCCTCTATACCAATGACAATCAACCCTTCGACGTTGACCTGTTTTAACAACCTGTTGCCCTTGAACAGTTAAAAATAAGGTCGCGATCGCTAAAACTAGACATAAGCGAGATAAGGCGATCGAGGAACGAAGCAAAGATTGTTCAAGTTGAAAACCATTTGACTTTTCATCAATGAGGTATCTGCAAACCCTCGATCTGCCATAAATCTTACTCTGACATGACTTGGCAACAATCTAGATGTACGTCTCAACAGTTGCTTGTAAACTTCAAGCGATACACTACTACTGTTATGTTCGATGACTCGCCATGCTACTGGCACTGCACGACCTCGATATCGCACAGAAACTCGAAACAGGCAATACCGATTCCACAGCATTGTTGTGTCCTGGATTAAAACTATTTCTTCGGCACCCCATTTACTTAATGCTGCCTGTATTATTGGACTGTAAAGCTTTTGAACGTTGATACGTTCGTTTTGTAACCAGCGACTAAAACGACGTTGATGACTTTGAGCAAATCTAGCTCAGCTGTTGACGTAAGTTGTCCATCTTGTCAGACTAATTGTCCCTGAGCAAATTAGTCCTATTACCATCCCAATCAAGGTATGTAGATGTCGAATATCTGCCCATTTTTCCGATTGACCCAATAGCTTGAGTAGCTGATTATAAATGTAGGAGGTTTTTGCCATCGTTTTACTGTAATTTCAGATGTGGTTATCTGTTACAGTACGACATGGAGTTCCCCTCAACAAAGGGTTAGGCCTCCTTTTTTTTTTACTTTTGTCAGTCAATCAGGAGCTAGACCACAATTTATCTCACAAAAGGCAAGAGAAAAAATCAAATCTGTAATTAATTTTGTTTGGGTATTTTAAGTAAGGAAAATAATTCAAAATAGAAACTTGAAAGTGATAACTGAGTCAATAATAGAAAAAAAACTATGGTAACTAGAGGTAAGCAATGAAAATATTGGTAATTGAAGATGAGGTGGGTATTGCTGAGTTTATTTATCAAGGACTAAAAGAATCGGGTTACTTGGTAGATTTGGCTGTAGATGGTGCAGAAGGGAAGCAACGTCTTATTGCTAGCGAATATGACTTGATTATTCTCGACATTTTATTGCCTAAAATTGATGGGTTAACTTTACTAGGAGAAATGCGATCGCAAAAAAATCTGACTCCAGTGTTATTGTTAACGGCGATGGATAGCGTAGAAGATCGAGTTAAAGGACTCGATCGCGGTGCTGATGACTATTTAGTTAAACCTTTTGCCTTTTCAGAGTTATTAGCTCGTATTCGTGCTTTGCAGCGCCGTCCGCCTTTGCAACAGGATACCATCCTGCAAGTGGGAGATTTGGTCATGGATTTAGTTACAAGAGAGGTAAGACGTAACAGAAGTTTTATTGAGTTGAGTCCTTTGGAGTTTAATCTGTTGGAATACTTGATGAGTCATGCCGAGCAAGCGCTCACACGCAATCAAATTGGCGAACATGTTTGGAATTTAGATTACTACAGCAATTCCAATGTGGTGGATGTCTATATTGGTTATTTAAGAAAAAAAATAGATCAAGGCACTTCTCAACCCTTAATACATACCGTTAGAGGCATAGGTTATTGCTTAAAAGCTGATGCGATCGATGGTTAAATTAGAAAAGGCAGAAGGCAGAAGGCAGGAGGAAAATATAGTACGCAACTTAAATGTGGAACAGCTTATCTAAATTATTTAAATATAAAAAAAGCTTACGAGTTCGCCTAACTGCTTGGTATGTTGTGCTGTTGGCTTGCACTTTAATATTATTTAGTAGCTATTTATATCTTCAGTTGCATAAAAGTTTGAGCAATCAATTAGACAAAACTTTAGAAATTATTGCCGCAGAAGTTACCAATGACATTGTCACCCCAAATGGTTATCCGACTTTCAATCGGACTAGACATTTTCAAAATCACGAAAAGCATTTGACTCGTGATGGCTTTATTGGCAGGGTTTTGACTAATGAAGGGCGCATCTGGGATGGTTTTGGCAGTTATCTGGAAATTCCTTTGTTGCTACCACAGCAGCAAGGTTCTCAAAAATTATCCGATCGCCAAACTAAATGGCTAATTTACAGTTTGCCTCTGGGCAGTGAATTTGGACAAGGACAAGACAGTACAATTAATAATGGGGGCTGGTTACAAGTTGGTCAATCTTTAAATTCAATCGAGCGAGTATCCGATAACTTGCTGACACTAATGTTAATTGGTTTTCCTTTGGCGTTGTGTTTTGCTGCTTTGGGGGGATTCTTTTTAGCAGATCGCGCCTTGCGTCCCATAGGTAAAATTATTCGTATCGCAGAAGCGATCGAACCCAAAGATATTACTCGCAGAATTGGCTACCAAGATAGCAATGATCAAGTCGGACGTTTAGCCATGACTTTAGACCGCATGTTAGACCGAATTCAAGCGGGATTCGAGCGGGAGAAACGTTTTAGTAGTGATGTTGCTCACGAGTTACGCACGTCTCTAACAGTAATTAAAGGTAGAATTGGGGTGACATTGAGCAGAGAAAGGAAAGTAGAGCAATATATTGATACTCTCAGTAATTTAGAACGAGAAACCGATCGCTTGATTCGTCTGACTAATGGCTTGTTGTTTCTTGGTAGATTGGAAAAAGAAAAGTTAGATAGTGGGTTAAATACTGTTCTCGTCGATCTCAGCAATTTATTGAGGGTATTAGTCGAACAAATGCAGCCTCTAGCTTATTTGAAAAAGATTCAATTAAGTGAACAAATCGAGCCAGATATAACTATTCAAGGCAATCCCGATTATCTTACCAATCTCTTTTTAAATTTACTAGATAACGCGGTTAAATACACCCCCGATCGTGGAAAAGTTACAGTGCGATCGACCATCACAGAAAAACAGATCTTTATCTCAGTAATCAATACAGGACAAGGAATTCCCGCAGAGCATTTACCTCACCTATTCGAGCGTTTTTATCGCGTCGAAAATGCTCGCGATCGCACTACGGGAGGCGATGGTTTGGGATTGGCGATCGCCTATGAAGTTGCTCGCCTGCATGGTGGCTCGGTCTTGGTTCAAAGTCAACCCCAAAAAGAGACTATTTTTAGCGTATTTTTACCTAATTCAAGCCTTCGCATGACCGCCTAAGCGGTAGGGGAGGGAGTAGTCACTTAAGTGACGATCGTAACCTCCCCAGTATCAAGGTCATAGCGACCTCCAACTATTTTGAGTTTCCCTTGCTGTTCGCGATCGACGAGAAGGGGTGCTTGTTTCCTCAATCTTTCAATTTGGTATTTGACGTTAGCAACAACTGCATTCTCGATCGCTTCTGCCAAATTATCCGCTCGACTTGAGAGCTTTTCAACTACTGGTTGAATCGGTTTGACGAAGCTAGCAATACTAGCAGTAAGTGGTTCTCCTTGGATTGCTGCTGTGACTGCACCACATCTTTCATGACCTAAGATCATTAAGAGGGGAGTACCTAAGAGTAGTGCAGAATACTCAATACTACCCAAAGCTTCAGGAGTGACAACATTACCAGCGATACGCACATCAAATATATCTCCAATCCCGCGATCGAAGATAATTTCAGCAGGTACGCGAGAATCGGCACAACTAAGGATGGTAGCAAAGGGGTGTTGAGCTTGAGCAACTTCTTTTAAACGCTCTTTCGATTGGTCTGGATATTCAGGTGCTTGCTGCACAAACCTTTGATTTCCTGCTAGCAGTTGTTTTAGTGCCTGTTCGGGACTAACAGAATTAGGATTGGAAGAAGCAGCCTTAACTGAAGCAGGTTGCCAAAACAACCCACCTGCCAGACTAATTCCCCCCGCGCCTAAAATTTTTAACAGATTGCGACGACCAACAAATCCATGGATTCGGCTCATAAAAACTATTAAAAGGGATTAGGGATTAGAAAATGTTGAAACACTATAAGGACGCAACGCATTTAAGGGAGCGAATTTCAATTGCATCCGAGATGTAACATACTCCACCAAACTTATTGAGCAGAGGTCTGATTTTCTCTAAGATTGGTTTAACTTGTTCTTGAGGACAACAGCAGATCACATAGACATTGCTGAGTTTTTTCGTTCCTAGATCGACATCATCGGAGACTGTGCCAAGAGGACCTTTTCCTGTTACATTGCGAATCACCGTATAGCCAGGAACGCCTACTTTATCTAAGCTGGCTAAAATTTTGTCCATTTCTAATGAAGTGGCGATAATTTCAACTCTTTTTACTGGGTGCATGATCTTAGCTCCATAGCATATTGATACCGTACAAGTAGAGAGGAATTCCCACAATAATATTGAAGGGAAAAGTAACTGCTAAAGCTGCGGTTACATAGAGACTGGGATTAGCTTCAGGTACTGTTAACCTCATCGCAGCAGGAACTGCTATGTAAGAAGCACTGGCACATAGAACTGAAAATAAAAGCGCATCTCCTTGGGACAAGCCGATTAACTTGGCGATTACGAGTCCGATGGTTGCATTGAGAAGAGGGGTCAAGATGGCAAATGAAACCAAGAATGGACCAGTCTTACCAATATCTTTGATTCTTTTAGCAGCTACCAACCCCATATCTAACAAAAAGAAGGTCAGAACTCCATAAAATATTTGTTGAGTAAATGGCTCTAGCATCTTCTCACCTTTTTCGCCTGTGAGAAAACCAATAATCAGACTGCCAACCAAGAGAAAGACTGAACTATTTAGAAAAGCTTCTTGAAGAACTTCAGCCCAAGAAAAATCACTATTGTTTTCATCTTCATCTTCATTGGTTTTGCTAGTAAAGATTTTGACCAAGATCAAACCGACAATGATCGCTGGTGATTCCATTAAGGCTAAAGCTGCTACCATATAACCACCAAATTCAATCCCTAGTTCATCTAGAAAAGAACTGGCTGTGATAAAAGTGACGGCACTGATAGAGCCAAAGGTTGCAGCGATCGCCGCCGCATTATAAACATCTAATTTGATTTTAAGAATAAAAAATGTATAGATAGGTACAAAACATGCCATCAGAATCGCCGCCGCGATCGTCAGTAAAACATCACTGCCAATACCGCTCTTAATTAATTCAATTCCTCCCTTAAAACCGATCGCAAATAATAAGTAAAGAGAAAAGAGTTTTGGCAGAGGCTGAGGAATTTCTAAATCCGATTTGACAAAAACAGCCAACATCCCCAAAAAAAAGAAAAGAACTGGTGGACTAAGGATGTTGGAAGCAACTAAACTAACATCCATGTCTACCATCCTCGATCGTGATTACAATAAAAACTCAAAAAAAATTTTCTCATCAACGATGAATAACATTTACATACTTGAATGAAAAACACTATAGGTTATGTGTTGTATCTAAGTAAAATAGATTGACGAAAATTATGTAGAGATATTAAATATTGTTAATTAATAAAAAAAGCTAAAATCAATAATTTATCCTTATACCCAAAATCTCAAGGAAAAGAGATTGAAAAACGATCGTAGCTTTTATTACTAAAATGTCTAGCGTGTTATCTGTTGGAATTGTTACTTTGATTTTTCTTCACTGATTAATATAAAAAATGGATGTGAACTATATGTGTCAGTAATACAAAATTTGTGTGTCAATTGATGATTATGCTATTGAAAGACAAAAACGAAAAATACTTCCTTTCCCCAAAGTACTTTCTACCTCAATTCTTCCTCCTTGAAGTTCAACCAAACGTCGAGAAATTGCCAAACCAATTCCCGAACCTTGATTATTCCTCGCTCTAGCATTTCCCGATCGCCAAAAGCGATCGAAGATATGGGGTAAATCTTCTGGTGCAATACCAACTCCTGTGTCAATTACTGCAATCCAGATTTGTTGATTTTCTGTCCAAGCTTTCAGAGTAATTGAACCTTTTTCGGTATAAGTAAGAGCATTGCCAACTAAATTAACTAAAATTTGTTCTAGGCGATCATTGTCAGCTAAAACAGGGGGTAAATGGGGAGAACAATGCAAACAAATCTTAACACTGTCGTCAAATAACTGTTCGTCAAATTTTTCGACTATAGAAGATAACAAGGGATAAATCGCGATCGCTGTGAGATGAATTGGTAAGTATCCTGCTTCTGCTTTCGATAACTGCTGCAAATCGTTAATTAATTCTTGCAAACGCTTCGTCTCTTTCATCAGTCGTTGATAAATTTCTCGATCTGCCTCGATTTGCTGATTGGTAATTCCTTCTAAATAGCTGTAAATTACAGTCAGCGGTGTGCGTAATTCGTGAGTGAGATCGGTCACTAGTTCTCGACGACGCTGTTCTACTCCTTGTAAACTTGTAGCCATATTGTTAAAACTAGCGCTAAGTCTATTTAGTTCTGGGATGTCTGTAGTTGGTAGACGCTCTTCTAAATTTCCGTCAGAAAAATTTTGAGTAACTTGTTCAATTTTGAATAAAGGTTTGGTAATTCTCCTCGCTACCCAAAAGCTCAATCCACCCGCAGCAGTTACACCCGCGATCGTCGCCCAAGCAGTACCATAAGTCCAAGCGCTTGCAAAACTTTCGACTAAGCGATCGCGAAGATGGTTAACTCGATCTTCTTTTTGTTCCAATCTATAGCAAGGCTCTAATTCTAGCAACTAATTCTGCGGAACTAAAAGGTTTAACTAAATAGTCATCTGCACCTGTGGATAAACCAACAACGCGATCGATCTCTTCGCCTTTAGCGGTGAGCATTAATATATATGGATCCTTGCCGCTATTTTTATGACGAATACGGGTACAAACTTCCAAACCGTTTAAGCCTGGAAGCATCAGATCGAGAATAATCAAATCTGGATAATCTTGCTGAAATGCCTGTATTGCCGTTATTCCATCTTGACAATTAGAGCAAAAAAATCCCTCTCGTTCTAGTATTAGTCTAATAACACGAGCAATTTCTGGCTCGTCTTCAACAATTAAAATTTTATTGGACATCGATTGTTTGGGGTTGAATGGGTTTGATTTTTCCATTTTTACCCCAGTTCGACTGTTAATTGAGTTAATTATGTTTCTTTTTATTTATTTTATTTATTTTTAACGTCTTTTTCTTTGACTTCTGGAAATAAAAAGGTTATGCCAACCATGCCTATGCAGGGAGGTAACAGCAAGAACATAATCAGTAGGGGAAGGGGAAGAATAGAAAACATGAGGATCAACTTTGCTCGGGTACAGAAAATAATTTGATTATTGGTATCGATCGCTTCTAGTCTAATAATTCTATGTGTCAAAGCTATGTTCAAGCTATGCCAATATTGTGAAGTTTAGTCTTAAGAAGAAATTTACAACCATCTAAAGCAGTAATTTCAATTAGTTTGTTCGAGATTACAATCGGGAAAATGACAAAGAAATGACACAGCTACAACACACCATTGCCATATTTGTCTCTTAGATTATGAGTCGTTCAATTCAGGCAAGGGAAATCTGAAAAATTTACTTAGATTTAAAATCTCAAAACTAAGATAATTCTCAAAAATACTGAAGTTTATTGCTGATTTACTCATACACTTAAGTACCAAGAATTTTAACGACGATGAGCTAAATTATTATGGATGGAAGCTTAATTTTATTCAATATTCTCAATCCACCAGTATTATTTTTCTTTTTAGGAATGCTGGCTATTTTATCTCGTTCGGATTTAGAGATTTCTTCACCTCTACCGAAACTATTTTCTCTCTATTTATTACTAGCGATCGGCTTTCAAGGTGGCTATGAACTGGCAGAAAATGGCATGAATATGCAAATTGCCATGACTTTAATTGCTTCTATACTGATGGCTTTGATTGTCCCTATTTACACTTTCTTTATTCTCAAAATTAAATTCGATTCCTACAATGCAGCAGCGATCGCCGCCGCTTATGGATCGATTAGCGCAGTTACTTTTATTACAGCTAGTTCTTTTCTAGAAAAACTCCATATCGATTACGGCGGACACATGGTAGCTGCTTTGGCTTTAATGGAATCACCAGCGATCGTAATTGGTTTAGTTTTAGTGAGAGTGTTTACGCGAAATCCTCAATCTAAAGGCAAAAATGTACAGTCACAGGCAAAAGTACCAGCAACTATTAGTCATGGTAAATCTCTAGAAAGGGAAACTACACCGAAAACAAATCCAACTAATTTGCCAATACTAGAACAAG
>CAZJTL010000215.1:0-8363 GCA_964548905.1 uncultured bacterium
TTTGTACCTAAAATGTATGTAGCGAACATTTAACCCCATTATGTTGGGAGAGCCGGAATCGGCTCAAAAAGCAGAAGAAGCAGTCAAAACAGCAGATTCAATTCAAAAAACTTTAATATTCCGTTTAACCATAGGCGGAATTTTAACAGCTATTGCAACTGGATTGGCTTTGTATTTTACGATTAATGCATTAACACAACAAGTCAATTCATTAGTTCAAGATTCAGTTAATTATGTTAATAGTGCTAAAGATTTAGTAAATCAATCTCAAAATAAAATAAAAGATTTGGAAGAAAAAAATCAAAGACTAACTCAAGAAAACCAAAGACTCAATCAGACAATTGAAGAACTCAAAAAAAAATAGATTATTTTAATCGATATCAGAATTTGATAACAATATCAAATGAAAAATAGTTTTAATCTTACAAAAAAAGATTGTCTGTATATTGAAATATGTGGCGGAATAGCATCTGGGAAGACGACTTTTGCTTCTTTACTAAAAGAAACTGGTATTAATGTAGTATTTGAAAATTTTGAAGTAAACCCTTTTTGGCAAGCATTTTATTCCGATCCAACTCAATATGCTTTTGAAACAGAACTTACTTTTATTTTACAACATTATCATCAAATAAAAATTGCCAACTCTAAACAAGAAAATTTTGTATGTGACTTTTCTCCAATTTTAGATTTAGCTTATGCTAATGTCACACTAAATAACTCACAAAGAAAAGTATTTTTGTCAGTTTACAAACAAATAAAACGTGAGCTATCTAATCCATCTTTACTAATTTATTTACGTTGCGATCCTTCTATTGAGTTAAAACGCATTCATCAAAGAGGGCGTTCTACAGAAAAATCGATTAGTTTAGAATTTCTTAGCAAACTCGATCGATCGTTAGAAAAATGTGTGTCTGAAGTAGCAGATCGTTTCAAGATAATTTCAATTGATAGCGATAAACAAGATTTTGTTAATGATGATTTTGTCAAGCAAGATTTAATTGATAAGCTTCAGAAAGCATTATCACAAATATAAATTGAAGACATTCTTAAAATTCAACAGAATTTTAATCTGACTCATTACTTCATACAAAGCCTTTGAGATTATTTTGCAGTTTTTCATAAATACGATCGAGCCAAAAAGGAACGACAGGATAACCCTCCTCAATTTTTTCTTGAGCTAATTTAAGATCGAATTCGGTTAAATGTACGGCATTGTCATTAATTTTTAGAAACAACATCAAACGTTTTTCCTTATCCTTGGCAAGAGATACATCAAACAGCCAAGGTTCTTTTTTTTTGACAAAGCTAAATGCGGTCAAAATCGCTAGAAGGTTTGTCAAACTCTCGAAAGCAATTTAGAGAAAGCTTTACAAGCTTTTATAGGATGGTCATAGTTCTTTTTTAGAGCCGATAGAGGACAATATTGTTGAGGTTTGTCAAAACTATCTATCAAATTAGGATAGGACATATAATTAGTCCCAACGACGCTAATCTGCTTCCGACGACAAATAATTAGTCACTGTTGTGTACAAATGGCTCGAGACAGGCTTGAACTGTCGACCTAAGGCTTATGAGTCCTCCGCTCTACCAACTGAGCTATCGAGCCGTGTTTTTTGGCACGTTTTTAATTATATAACAAAAAAATAAAAATTCTTCAATAAAAAAATTATTTGATAAACTACCCTAACTGGCTTTTAATCCCTATCCCCCATTCCTTGCCAGCGATTGAGAGGAACGCAATCGATTTCTAATTGATCGAGGGCGCGAGCAACTACAAAATCAACTAAATCTTCGATCGTTTGTGGATTGTGGTACCAAGCAGGAATAGCGGGAACGATTTTTACTCCAACTTCTGCTAGTAAAGTCAGATTGCGTAAATGAATTAAGCTTAAAGGGGTTTCTCTGGGAACGATTACTAAAGGACGACTTTCCTTTATTTGTACATCAGCAGCCCTTTCTAATAAATCCGAACTCAATCCCGTAGCGATTTTAGCCACAGTACTCATACTGCAAGGAATGACGAGCATTCCTAATGTCCGAAAAGAACCACTGGCGATCGTTGCTCCCACATCACCCCAGCGATGACAGCGCAGCTTTCCCTGTTGACTGACTCCCGATCGCTTGCGCCAGAATTCTTCTTGTAATTCGGGTTCGGTAGGCATTTTTACGCCTAATTCTGCCTGCCAAACCATATAAGTCGAGCGAGAAGCCACGAGATCGATTTCATAGTTAGCTTCGAGCAAAAATTTAACCGATCTCTGTGCATAAATTAAACCAGAAGCGCCGCTAATACCTAAAATCAGTGGTTTACTCATACAATTGGTGCAACATTAAATCAGCCCCTCAAACTCCAATTCTTCAACCATTTGCAATCCGCGAGAATCTCCTACCCTCAAGATAGCGCTTTTGGCATCTTCCTTGACACCCAAGTCTTCATCTTCCACTAAAGCTTCAATTAAAGCGTCAATAGCGGTAGCATAAACGACATTGGAAGGTAACTCACGGGATAATTGTCCGATCGCCCAAGCACAGTTACTCCTGACTGCGGCGATCGCATCCCGTCGCAAAGCCTCAATTAAAGGAGGAATAGCTGCAAGGACATCTTCATAGTTGAGCTTAGCAATTTGAGCCAAACCGCTAGCCGCCCATAAACGCACTGCGGAAATATCAGTTTTCAAGGCTTGAATCAATGGCTGCAAAGCGCGACGATCGCGGCTATTTCCCAAAGCCCAAACAATACCTTTGCGAACGTATCCGTTCCAATCGCGATCGAATAGTTCGATCAAGGGTTCTACGGCTTGATAACTGGTATTACGCCCTAAAGCATAAGCTGCACTGACGCGCACTAAAGGGCAATCATCTTTGAGCAATTGAATTAAATTAGGAATCGAGCGCTCATCTTGCAGTTCGCAAAAAGCGCGTGCGGCTAACATGCGTTGAGGCGCTTCTGGATGTGTCAGTAAAGCCAGCATTTCTTCTGGATCGGGGGCGATCGTCTCCGATTCTGAAGTAACTGGTTCGATCTCATCCAGAGGGCTAATCAATTCCTCTTCGGTATCTAGTAGGCTTAGGTCGTAATCATCGTGCATAATTGATTAAGGTATCGTATCCCAGGTCATTTAACCAACTTTTTTTTCATAAAAATCGTGAAAACTGTTTTAGTAGTTATCTGTGGTGCTACGGCGACAGGAAAATCGGCAGTTGGACTAGAATTGGCACAACGTTTAAATTCAATTATTATCAGTGCAGATTCTCGTCAGATATATCGAGAGTTCGATATTGGTACTGCTAAACCTTTATTAACAGAGCAAAAGTTAGTACCTCACTATTTAATAGATATTTGTGAGCCAACTGAAACATTAACCTTAGCCCAATATCAAGAATTAGCAGGAAATATCATTAATGATTCCTTGTTACCCTTACAATCTTCCCCTATTTCCCCAAATCCCCATATCCCCAAATTATTAGTAGGGGGTACGGGATTGTATATCAAATCCATAGTCAAGGGGCTAAAAATTCCCAGAGTATCGCCTCAACCAGAATTAAGAGCACAGTTTGCCTCGATCGCTCAATCTCAACTTTATGCTTGGTTAGCTCAAGTAGATCCGATCGCCGCTCATAAAATTCATCCCAAAGATTCTGTCAGAACGATGAGAGCGCTAGAAGTATTTTACGTTACTGGGATTCCTATCTCACAACAGCAAGGGGAAAATCCTCCTAATTATCCTATTTTGTCTATAGGTTTAGATTGTCATCCCGATTTATTAGATCTTCGCATCAAACAACGCACCCACAAAATGGTTGAATTGGGTTTAGTTAAAGAAGTGGAAACTCTGACAAAAAAATATGGTTGGAATTTACCTTTATTAAATACTTTGGGTTATGCAGAATTCAAACAATATTTATTAGGAGAAATATCTTTAGCCGAGGCGATCGATTTGACTGCAATGCACACACGTCAATTCGCCAAACGTCAACGTACATGGTTTAGAGCTTATCCAGAAATTGAATGGTTTGACTGTAATTCTTCTAATTTATTAGATAATATTTGGCAAAAAATTGAAGAGTTTATGAGCTATAAAATTAGAATAAAATAGCCCTGGTAGATAAACAGTCCGCAGATAAACACAGATAAACACAGATAATTTATCGGCGTTAATCGGCGTGTATCTGTGGATCTTATTCTCAATCTCAATATGACAAATAATCAAACTCAATTAGATTTTATAACTCAGAAAATAATTGGCTGTGCTTTTGAAGTTAGTAACACTTTAGGTTGCGGTTTTCTAGAAAAAGTTTATGAAAGAGCTTTGGTTCAAGAACTAAAAATGACGGGACTAAATGTTCAAGCTCAATATCCCATCTCTGTTTATTATAAAGGAACGGTAGTAGGTAACTTTTTTGCCGATATTTTAGTTGAAAAATGTATTTTAGTAGAACTTAAAGCTCTAAGCTGTTTAGACAATAATCACCAAGCCCAATGTCTCAACTATCTTAAGGCTAGCAACTTAAATCTGTGCTTACTACTTAACTTTGGTAAACCAAAAGTAGAAATTAAAAGAATTGTTCGCAACTTCTAAAATCCACAAAAAACACAACTAACCAGTCACCCCATCCGTATCCGTGTTTATCAACGTTCATCTGCGGATATCATTTTCTATTTGCTAAATCAGTTTCACTTTCTAATTTTGATCGCTAATTTAATTTTGAAATACGATCGCAATTCAGCTTACTAGCTTAAGACTTCCGTGAAATTAGCTATAGTGCGATCGCATTAACGTTTAAATCGATGATAAAACCTACTATCTATCAAGAATTCGATCGGGAAAGTTGTATTCTTCAGAGGGTTACTCAGCAATATTCTATTTCAACTTCTTTTTGTTTGCTTCTTAAAAATGCTACTAAATCTTCAATTAAGCTTCTCCGAATCGAAATATTTTTAGGTAATAAAGGATTTTGATAAAATTCATTTATTTGTTGCCCCACTAAAAATAAAATTGAATCTGCTAATAAAATTTCTTTTGCTAAGAGATAAGCTCCATTATTATCAAACCTCAAACGATTTAAATCTCCCTGACAGTTTTTCAGATAGGCAGTAGCTTTTGAGATAGTCAAGATGCCTTCTGTTACTAAATCGACACAACTTAACATTCCTATAGGCGGTAAATCTTTACGCATTGTCGAGAGATCCATTTCAATTATTTCTCCCAAATAGTTGGCGACAATATTACCTGTTGTCCCTCCACAAATTACTTTTTTACCCTCAAAATTTAGGAATTTTTCTACGTAATTTTCATCTTTTTCTTCTTCTAAAGGAGGCCCTGTAAAAATCATCAATGAATTTCTTTGTCTGACATAAATGCCAACAAAAGTTGCGTCATCGCCAATTTCTCCATGATAGAGAGAATGAGTTTTATTAATAACATTACCAACAATAGTTCTAGCGGTATGGGATGGCGATTTCAAAATTGATTCGATATGTGCAGCGATATTGTCCCATCCCCAACCAAAGTTTAATTCTACTCCCATCCCTGCATAAAGAACGCCGTCACTAATTGCGCCTAAAAAATCACCTCTTTGCAAATATCCTTTAGCAATAATAATTTTTCTTTCTAAAATGGTTTTGGTTCTTGTTGGTAGTTTAGTGGCTTTGCCTTTATGAAAATAAAAAAAGGCTGGATTATCAAAGTTGATGACGGTAAAGAGCTTAGTTTCTGAGTTAATTTGAATAATAGTAAATGTTGAGTAAGCAATATTTCTAACTCGACAAATTGGCAAAGTAGCGACGATTGTTTTGAGAACTTCTTCTAGAGCGATATCTGCATTTAACATGGTAATCAGAATTTCTGTAGTTAAAGTAGCAAGAATATTCGCTTTAACTCCACTCCCCAAACCATCAGATAAAACAATCGTTACTTTTTTATCGTTTTTAATAAATTTAACGCGATCGCCGCACAGTTCCTCTCCTTTTTTATTCAAACTGCGATCGTAAATGTCCAAAAAACTATCTACTGTCATAAGCTGTCAGGTATTTAATTTACTGGTTAGGAAATGAAAGAGGGTGTAGGGTGTAGGGGAAAATCTTTTTCAAGCTAGAAGAACATAGTGAAAATTTCTGTTTATACAGATCGATACCACAAAGATAACTTAAGTTTAGAGAAGATCGCGCTAGACTAAACCTTAGTGACTTCTAGTAGATCTGAAATCATGGTTTCTTCTCAGCAAAAGTTTAACTATCCCACTAGCAACAAAATCGGGCAAGTAGATATCTATCATGGTATTGAAGTAGCAGATCCCTATCGCTGGTTGGAAGATCCTGATTCGGAAGAAACTAAAGCTTGGGTAGAAGCACAAAATCAGTTAACTTTCGGCTATCTGGCACAAATACCAGACAGAGAGAAAATTAAGCAACGAGTCACTCAACTGTGGAATTACGAAAAATATGGTATTCCTTTCAAGGAAGGCGATCGCTATTTCTATTTTAAAAATGACGGCTTGCAAAATCAAAGCGTTTTGTATACCTTAGAATCTCTAGAAGCTACACCGCAAGTATTACTCGATCCCAATACCCTCTCAGAAGATGGGACAGTTGCTTTATCTGGTTTGTCGATTAGTGAAGATGGCAAGCTGATGGCTTATGGTTTATCTAGTGCTGGTTCGGACTGGGTAGAATGGTATGTACGGGATGTGGAAACTGGCAAAGATTTTGACGACCATCTCAAATGGGTTAAGTTTTCTGGTGCGTCATGGACACACGATCGCCAAGGTTTTTTCTACAGTCGCTACGATGAACCAAACGAAGCAACTAAACACGAAGACGTTAATTACTTCCAAAAACTTTTTTACCATCGTTTAGGCACGCCTCAATCTGAAGATGTTTTGATCTATCATCGTCCCGATCGCAAAGAATGGGGGTTTAGCGGCGGTGTTACTGAAGACGGACGTTATTTAATTATTAGTGTTTGGCTGGGTACAGAGTCAAAAAATTTAGTTTTCTACAAAGATTTAGAAGATCCTAATGCTGAAGTAGTCGAACTGATTAGCGAATTTGAGGCTAGCTATGGTTTCATCGATAATGATAATACTACCTTTTGGTTTCGCACCGATCTAGATGCACCTCGCGGTCGAGTAATCGCGATCGATATTAGCAATCCATCTAAAGAAAATTGGCAAGAAATTATCCCCCAAACCGAAGAAACTCTCGAAGGAGTTGCTTTACTAAATAATCAATTTGTCGCCGATTATCTTAAAGACGCGCGATCGCAAATTAAAATTTTTAATTTAGACGGTAGTTGCGATCGCGAAGTAATTTTACCTGGTATTGGTTCGGCTGGTGGTTTTGGTGGTAAGCGCTACGACACAGAAACCTTTTATACTTTTACTAGTTTTACTACTCCAGCAACTATCTATCGTTACGACATGGTAACGGGAGAAAGTTCGATCTTCCGTCAACCCAGCGTTGATTTTAATCCCCAAGATTACGAAACCAAACAGATTTTCTACCATAGTAAAGACGGGACAAAAATACCCATGTTTATTACCCATAAACGGGGTTTGGTATTAGATGGCAATAATCCCACCATTCTCTATGCTTACGGTGGTTTCAATATTTCCCTTACTCCTAGCTTTTCTGTTAGTAACTTAGTTTGGATGGAAAATGGTGGAGTTTATGCCGTACCCAACTTAAGAGGCGGTGGTGAATACGGAGAAGAATGGCATCAAGCAGGAACAAAGCTAAAAAAACAAAACGTTTTTGATGATTTTATTGCGGCGGCTGAATGGTTAATTGAAAACCAATACACTTCTTCTGAGAAACTAGCTATTAGTGGCGGTAGTAACGGCGGTTTGCTAGTCGGTGCTTGCATGACGCAACGTCCAGATTTATTCGCGGCGGCGCTACCAGCAGTAGGAGTAATGGATATGCTGCGCTTCCATAAATTTACCATTGGTTGGGCTTGGTGTTCTGAATATGGTTCTGCTGAAAACGAAGCAGAATTTAAAGCTTTGTATGCCTATTCTCCCTTGCATAATTTGAAACCAGGGACAGCCTACCCAGCTACCATGATAACTACCGCCGACCACGACGATCGCGTCGTTCCCGCCCATAGTTTTAAATTTGCTGCGGCACTTCAAGAAGCACATCAGGGAGACAACCCCGTTTTAATTCGCATTGAAACTAAAGCAGGACATGGTGCAGGGAAGCCTACTAGTAAGATTATTGAAGAAATAGCCGATCGAGGCTCATTTTTGGCAGAAATATTAAAAATAGAGCGTTTCTAAATTGTCAGCATTTTAAAGTAAACTTCGTTAAAGAGTGATTTCAGTAGTGGATGACATTAAAGGCAATTTTATTTGATTTCAAT
>CAZJTL010000216.1:0-8256 GCA_964548905.1 uncultured bacterium
TGAGTTTTTCTTTACCATTAGAAAGAGCATCAAGAGTTCCATGTGCCAAAGCTAGAGGAATTTGACAAAAATCTAAAGCGGGACCTTGGGGGAGGGATAAATTATAGGCATCTGCTAAGGCTAAATTACGACGAGCATAACGCTGCATCTCGATCGCCTCCCAACCATCTGGAAAAAAGTCTACATTTCTGGCTAGATCTTCAGCGCGGTTGCGGAGAATATTAACTGATTGCAAACCTCTACCAAAGCCGATCGCGCAGAGACGGTTAGTTTTTGTGCCATCATGCCAAGTCCATAAATCGGAGAGTAATAATCCGACCGTACCAGCTACACTGAAAGTATAACGGTCTAAATCTGCCTCTGTAGCAATTTTCCAATTGGATTCCGCCCAATATGCCATTCGATCTGCCATCGCTGCTGTTGCATCCCAAATTCGAGGGGCAATCTGTTCGGGAGCCAGTAGTGACCATTCCCCAATCCGAAGGGTAACTTCTTCTAAAAAATTTTGATAGGGTTTTAATCCTACGGAAAAATCTTTAACAGTAGATGCTTCTGTAGCTGCCTGTAAATTAAGACTGATTGTTTTTAATAATTTTACTTTGGTAAGAATATCTAATTCTGGATGATCTTCAATTTGATCGATCGCCCTAAGACATAAATAGGCTGATGCTACTGCTTCTTGAAGTCCTCCTGGGAGAAGACTAATCGGGATAAAAAAAGTGCGACTAGTCGCCTGCAACATTGATAAGGCATCTTCACGAAAACTCATTAATTTTTCCTCACACTTCTCAACTATCAAACTGGGGGTTAGAGGTTAGTAAGGGTGTAGGGTGTAGGGTGTAGGGTAAAGTCTTAAGTTTTTTAATTGTTACTTCTTACTTGCTCCTTTCCCTAATCCCTAACCCCTAATCCCTAATCCCTAATTTCTCCACAACCCATTGCCGTAGAGCTTATCATTCTTTTTTTGGGTTTTCTAGTTAATATTACTTAATTTCTCGTAAATTTATGTATCACAATCTCAGTTAAACAAACGCTGATAGCGACTTAGAGCAATGAGTGGAAAATAGTGTTGATAGAGATGATATTTCAGGTAAAAATGGCGAGGAAAGCCAGTACCAGTAAATTCGGCTTCATACCAAGTACCCTCTGCCAGTTGAGTTGAGAGTAAATAATTAACTCCTGCTTGAATGGCTTCTTGGTGCATCTCACCCGTTGCTTCGCCTGCTGCCATTAAACCAATTAAAGCCCAAGCTGTTTGGGAAGCAGTACTATTTCCCTGTCCTTTAAGTGTGGGATCGTCATAACTGCGACAGGTTTCCCCCCAACCACCATCTGAATTTTGGCTCTCAAGTAGCCAAGCTGCACCATGGGCGATGCGATGTTGTTGCGTTTGGGATGCGACTAAAGCTAAGGCGGAAAGAGCGCCACTAGTACCATAGATGTAATTTACACCCCAACGACCAAACCAACACCCTGCCGATTCTTGTTCGTCGAGCAAATAGGCGATCGCCCGATCGCAACTAGTTCGATCGAGATGCCAATCTTGATTAGATTGATTTTTCTGTAAATAACCAATCATTTCTAAAACTCTAGCAGTCACATCAGCCGTGTTGGGGTCGATCATGGCTTTGAGATCGGCATAGGGAATCAGGTTGAGCCAATCTTGGTCGTTGTCTAAGTCGAAAGCCGCCCAACCGCCAGTACGACATTGCATAGATGCAATCCAATTTACGGCACGGGCGATCGCATTTTGTTTGAGTTGTTCGTTGGGCAGTTGTAAGTCCGCTAAAGCCATAACTACTACTGCCGAATCGTCTACATCTGGGTAAAAGCGATTGTCAAACTCAAAAGCCCAAGCACCTGGTTGTCCCTTGGTATTTTTATACGCCCAGTCTCCATAGTCGAGAATTTGCTTGCTCAGTAACCATTCTCCTGCTTTTACCAAGGCTGGACGATCGGGCGCTAACCCCGACTCCAGTAAAGCCCGAATTGCCCAAGCTGTATCCCAAACAGGCGAAATACAAGGTTGAATGCGATAGCTGTCTTCTGTTTCTAAGGCAAAACGATCGATCGATTCTAACCCTTTAACAATAACGGGATCGTTGGCATCATAATTTAAACAGCGTAATGCTAACAGAGAATTAAGCATGGCGGGGATAATACCTCCCCAGTCTCCTGTTGCTTCTTGCCTCTGTAGAATCCATTTTTCTGCTGCTTTAATTCCTTCTTGGCGAAAAGGAACTAGATCGAGAGCCTCTGCTAGCTTAAAAGCACCGTCTGCCAGATTAAAGATATCTGTCCAATCATGGTGACGGGGTAACTCAAACTGAGCGCGATCGCTGCCTTCAGCATACAATTCATCGAGGGTAATTGCTGATTCGAGATTAAATACTGGCTTGCGATCGCACACAATTAGTAAGGGAACCGTGCTACTTCTCGCCCAACTAGACATCTCGTAAATGCTAAAGGGAAAGGGTTTTTCTAACAACATTACCCAAGCAGGTAGAGAAGGAACACCGCGCCATTCATAACAACCAATTAAGGCTAAATGCAGCTTGGTAAAAATGCGCGTTTTACTAATACCACCTCGCTCTAAAATAAAATCACGCGCTCGTTGCAGGCTAGGATGGCTCTGTGGCACTCCTAACAACCTCAGTGCCATATAAGCTTCGACAGTTGTACTTAACTCGCCTCCATCTCCGTAAAAAAGTTCCCATCCACCATGTTCCCTTTGCTGAGAACGAAGATAATTCTCTGCTTTGGCAAGGGGTCTGTGTTTGTCAGTTCCCCAGATTTTATGCAGCAGGACTACCTCTGCGGTAATAGTGACATTAGATTCTAATTCTGCCCACCAATAACCTTCATCATCTTGAAGATTGAGAAGATAATTTTGTGCAGCAGCGATCGCTGGTTTTAATTTCGATTCGGTAACTTGTAGTTGAGTCTGCATCCTTAAGCTTACTCGCTTCGAGATCTAGAAGCTTAACATAGCGTTCCCTGGCTGTATTCTTAAAAATTGCTAAAATTATCTTGATTTTGCTAAATATACCACTTCTGTTTGAGTTGTGAATTAGTCGGTGAAGTAAGGCAAAAGGCAAGAGGCAAGAGAAATTGTTTATAAATCATTTGGGATTGCTATATTAAAGACAAAAAACATTCGAGTGCAAGCAGAATTTAACTATTTAATCTTCGGAATCGTTTGTGTGTCACCAATAATCTGGCTGTTCCTGCTCATTTTTTGGGGTGATTTCTGGAAAACAGACCAACAATTACTTATGCAAAGAGAGCAGGGAGTGCCCTTCGTTCGACAAGGAGACAAGGAGACAAGGAGACAGGGAGAAGGGAAGCTTCCTTCAGTTTGTGCGATTGTTCCTGCTCGTAACGAAGCGGAATTATTACCAACAACTTTACGCTCTCTTTTGCATCAAGATTATCCAGGTTATTTATCTGTCATTGTTGTGGACGATCGCAGTACCGATCGCACGGCAGAAGTTGCTCTCCAGACTGCTGAATCAATCCTACCGACACAACAACACAGACAATTTAAACTATTGACAGCCGAACCACTCCCATCGGGTTGGACGGGTAAACTTTGGGCGATCGAACAAGGTATTTGTTATGCCAAACAAGAAATAGCTGAGATTGATTATTTTCTACTGACTGATGCTGATATCGAACACAACAGCCATAATTTAACTCAATTAATCGCCAAAGCTCAAGCAGATCGTCTAGATTTAGTCTCTTTAATGGTGTTACTACGCTGTCAGAGTTTCTGGGAAAATATGTTAATTCCTGCTTTTGTATTTTTCTTCGCCAAACTCTATCCCTTTGCTTGGGTAAACAATCCCGATCGCTTGACGGCGGCGGCGGCGGGAGGTTGTATTTTGCTGCGTCAAGAGGCTTTAAATCGCCTTGGTGGCATGAAAAGCATAAGTAAGACATTAATTGACGATTGTGCTTTAGGACAAGCTGTAAAAGCGGATCGGGGGCGTATTTGGCTAGGATTAACTTCTACTACCAAAAGTCTTCGTGCTTACCCTTCCCTAGCAAGTATTTGGGATATGGTAGCTCGTACTGCATATACTCAACTACAATATTCACCCTGGTTGCTTTTCGCCACGATCGTCGCTATGACTCTTGTTTACCTAGTATCTCCTTTGGGATTGGGTTGGGGAATATTGACTGGCGATCGCACCATTGCGATCGCGGGTTTACTGGGATGGTTGCTGATGAGTTTTGCCTATTTGCCAACCATTCTTTTTTACCAGCGATCGCCTTTACTCTCTTGCTGTTTACCTTTTATTGCTTTGCTCTATACCTTAATGACTCTAGATTCAGCACTACGCCATTATCAAGGTAGAGGTGGTGTCTGGAAAGGAAGGATTAATCAACACTAACCAAGATTTTATATTTTTAATCGATCGCTGACTTGTTTAGATATCGTAAGATTAGCTATGATTAAGCTTAAATCTACCTGTTAACGTGCAGTTGAGAGCCAGGTGGCTTTTAGCCCCTGGATGAAACGGACGGCTTTAATTTCCGAGGAAATCTCGGAAATCGCGTCCTCAATAAGATGGGGAATTTATTCCCAGGTATCCTACAAAATCCATAGAATATGCTATCAGGTTTTGATGAAAACACTTTCTTTAACTTTAAAACTTCCTTTTTATCGTTTAAACCAAGCTAAAGCTATAGAGTTTGAAAGATTAACATCTGCCAACACTGAAGTAGCTAATAGCTTGCTGGAAATACATAGAAAAGAAAGAAAAAAGTTAACAAGTGCTGATTTTAAGCACATTGAAATTGGTTCAATATGGAAGTTCCTGATGCGTATCAAGCAATAAATTGGATAGGTGTAGATAGAGGACAAAATAATATTGCTGTTGCTGCACTTCCACACAAGTTTGGTAAATTCTGGAAGGGTGGAAAAGTTAAAAATCTTCGCAGAAGATATCAACAAATCCGATCTGCTTTACAAAAAGCCAAACAACTAAAGGAAGTTCTTCGACTAGAGCAACAAAAAGGCGTTTTAAACAGTGTCTTTAGACATGTTTAAAACATCCTCTTAGAATCCACGCGGATTTATCCCGTGGAGTGTCAAAAGCTATCTCAATAGTTATTCAAAACTTTTATTTAATTATTTACTATGCTCAAAAAAGTATTTTGGATCGGTCTAACGTTAGTAACATCTCTAGCAATTTCTTTAACTTGGTGGACACCTGATGGATTAGCTTTCACAGAAGAACAAAAGCTATTATTGCAATCTTGGCGGATAGTCAATCAATCTTATGTCGATAACACGTTTAATCATCAAAATTGGTGGTTGATGCGTCAAAAATTTATTAAAAAGCCACTTAACGATCGCGATCGGACTTACACAGCGATCGAAGAAATGTTAAGTTCTCTAGACGATCCCTATACGAGATTATTAAAACCAGACCAATATCACAGTTTACAAATTAGTACCTCTGGTGAACTCTCTGGAGTAGGATTACAAATTGGTCTCGATTCAGAAACGGGATATGTACAGGTAATTGCACCTTTAACTGGTTCTCCTGCACAAGTCGCAGGAATCGAACCGCGCGATCGCATCTTAGCAATTGATGGTGTCAGTACTAAAGATATTACTCTGGATGAAGCTGCGGCGAAAATGCGCGGACAAAGAGGGACTAAAGTATCCTTGAAAATACAACCACAAGGCAAGCAAGAACAGGATAGCCGTATCGTAGATTTAGTCCGCGATCGCATTTCTCTTAATCCCGTCTACGCCAACCTCGACAGACAAAACGGCATTCCCATTGGTTACATTCGTCTCAATCAATTCAGCGCTAACGCCACCGAAGAAATTGCTCGCGCTGTCGATAAACTAGAAAAACAGGGTGCGGATGGCTATATTCTCGATTTACGCAACAATCCAGGTGGACTTTTACAAGCAGGAGTAGAAATAGCTCGTCTTTGGCTCGATCGAGGCACGATCGTCTATACTGTCAACCGAGAAGGTACGATAGGCAGTTTTGATTCTGCTAGTGCAGCGATAACCGAAGATCCTTTGGTAGTATTAGTCAATCAAGGAACAGCTAGCGCTAGCGAAATTTTAGCAGGTGCCTTGCAAGATAATCAAAGAGCTGTTTTAGTTGGTGAAAAAACTTTCGGTAAAGGTTTGATTCAATCTCTATTCGAGTTACCTGATGGTGCTGGTTTAGCTGTCACCGTTGCTAAATACGAAACCCCTGCTCACAGAGATATTAATAAACTGGGTATTGTTCCTGACGAAATCGTCTCTCAAGAACCAATTACCTACGCTCAATTGGGAACAGAAGCCGATAAACAATATCAAAAAGCCTTAAAGTTATTATCCGCTAAATCAGTAGTGGCATATACTCCACACCCAAACCCCTAATCCCTAATCCCTAACCCCTAATCCCTAACCCCTGCTACGATTGCAAAAACTTAACCAACTCTTCCAACTTTAACCAAGCAGCGCCACTTTGAAGAACTTCTCTAGCTGTCTCGATTCCTCTAAGATTTGAGCCAAAGGGAGTTAATTCGCCTACCTGAAGTGCTAAAGATGCATTCAGAATCGCTGCATCCTGCTGCGCTACGGTTCCTTTTCCCTGCAAAACATTCTTTAAAATCTCTGCATTTTCTTCTACTCCACCACCTTTTAAATCGTCGATCGTGGCTGTTGCTAAACCTAGTGCTTGTGGGTGAATGCTGCTAATGCTTACTCTTCCTTGAGTTAGTAAAGCTAGATCGGTAGCATCTCCCAATCCTGCCTCATCTAGTTTTTCTCTACCATGTAAGACGATCGCTTTGGGAACATTAAGCAAAGCTAAGGCTTCAGCAATAGTAGTTAAAAATTTCGGATCGTAGACACCAATAACTTGTCCTGTCGGACGTAAAGGATTGACTAAAGGGCCTAAAAGGTTGAAAACAGTCCTTACTTTGAGAGTTTGCCTGAGCGAAGCTACGCTTTTCATAGCTGGATGCCAACCAGGAGCGAATAAAAAGGCAATTCCCACTTCTTCTAAGGCTGCTTTAGTCTTGTCAGGAGGGGCAGTTAAGTCAATCCCTAAATATTCCAAAACATCCGCCGAACCTACCTTACTAGAGGCGGAACGATTGCCATGTTTAGCTACTTTAACTCCAGCAGCAGCAGCGACAAAAGCGACAGCAGTGGAGATATTAAAAGTAGAAGCACCGTCTCCACCAGTCCCACAGGTATCGATAACTGAGCAATCGTGTTTGACTTCTTCTTGGTAGATTGACTGTGATTGCAATACTTGCGCCATTCCTGCCAATTCTGAGGCGGAAACACCTTTAGCTTGAATAGCGGCGAGAATAGCTCCTGAAAGTACTGGTGTAATTTCTTCTTTGAGCCACCCTGTCATTAATTGTGAAGCTTGTTGTTGAGAGAGCGATCGCCCATCTAGTAGCTGTTGTAATAAATCGGGTAAATGCAAGCTGAGAGGATCTAAAGTTTTTTCCATGAAGATTTTTAATATTGAAATTGATTACGCGATCGAGAAATATAAAAGAAGAATTAAAATCAATGATTGTATCTTTGCATTCTATTTATCACCAAGCAAGTTCTATCCATGAGATATTTTCTGCAACTGAGTGCGTTGTTTTTTGCACTATTTATTTTAATGATGCCTTATCCCTCACTGGCAGCTAGTTCGACTGCTGTTACCTCCACTTATGAAAGCAGCGATCTTAGAGGAAAAGATTTTTCCAAGCAAAACTTACAGGTTGCCAATTTTACCAAGGTCAAGATGGGATCGGCAAATTTGAGCAATGCTGACTTGCGCGGTGCTGTTTTTAATGGCGTTGATTTGAGCAAAGCTAATTTTCACGCTGTCGATTTTACCAATGGTTTTGCTTATCTAACTAATTTTGACAACGCAGATCTGAGCGATGCAGTTTTTCAAGAAGCAATTTTAAAATTTTCTACCTTTGAAAACGCCGATATTACTGGCGCTGATTTTACTTTTGCCGCGATCGATGGCGTACAGTTGAAAAAACTCTGCGCTAGAGCTTCTGGTGTTAACTCTAAAACTGGAGTAGATACCCGTGAATCTTTAGGGTGTAGGGATTAGGGGTTAGGAGACTGGGGGACGGGGAGACTGGGGGACTGGAGGACTGGGAGACTGGGAGACTGGGAGACTGGGGGACTGGGAGACGGGGAGAAATTTTAGTAATGGGTAATGAGTAATGAGTTTTTTTACTTGCTACTTGGTACTTGCTACTTGCCTC
>CAZJTL010000217.1:0-8199 GCA_964548905.1 uncultured bacterium
GATTTGGGCTAAATTATGGCGATCGTTAGCTACTTTTGCAAGAGGTCTATTGATATTGGTTGTTCATTGTTCATTGTTCATTGTTCATTGCTGATGGCTGATGGCTGAAAACTGAAAGCTGATAGCTAAAAATGTTTAATAAAGTTGTTTGTTCTCTCTTCGCGCTCTTTATTCCGCTTTCGATCGCTGCCGATTATTGGCATTGGCATTCAATTGCTATTTTTGTTTGTTCCGCAGCCGCGATCGTACCTCTCTCATTATGGTTGAGTACTGCTACAGAAAAGGTGGCAATCGTTACCGGACCTTCTGTTGGTGGTGTAATTAATGCTGTATTTGGCAGTGCAACGGGATTAATTATCGCTTTAGTGGCACTCAGGCAGGGATTAGTCGATATTGTTAAGGCTAGCATTACAGGCAGTATTCTCTGTGACTTGTTGCTGTTTTTGGGATTAGCAATGCTAACGGGAGGATTGCGCTATAAGGAACAGGATTTTAAACCAATTTTAGCTAGGGTAAATGGCTCTTCCATGACTCTAGCGATTACGGCGATCGCCTTGCCAACCATGGTAATTAACACTTCTAATGTGGTCGATTCTCTGGTAATTCGCAATCTTTCAATTGTAGTAGCGACGGTATTAATTATTGTTTATGGATTAACTTTGCTATTTTCTCTAAAAACCCATAGTTATCTCTATGAAGTTAGTTTAGTCAACGAAATTGAGTTAGAGGGAGAAGAACCTCATTTACCATCTTTAAAGCTGTGGGTAACGATCTTAATTGCTTCGACTATTGGCATTGCTTTTGAATCGGATTTATTTGTCAAAGTAGTTGAATCAGCGATCGCGGGATTTGGTTTAACACCTCTGTTTACAGGGGTGATTCTTTTACCTTTAATCGGTGATGTAGCTGGAATTGTAACTGTAATTAGATTAGCTACTAATAACAAAATGGATTTGACAGTAGCGACAGCTATGGGAGATAGCCTGCTCGTATCTTTATTTGTCGCACCAGTGCTAGTTTTCGTCGGACAAATAAGCGGTCAGGCAATGGATCTCAATTTTAATCCTTTTGAGGTGATTGCCCTAGCGATCGCTGTTACTGTTACCAACCTCATCAGTTTTAGCGGTCGTTCTAATTGGTTGGATGGTATTTTGTTGCTAGCAACTTATTTAGTTTTGGGAGTCGCCTTTTACTATCATCCTGCTTAGATTTAACCTGAGTTCGGGATCGGCTTAGCTCTCAGCCGTCAGCAATTCAGCCGTCAGCTCTTCTACTGTTTTTGATATATGGCATCTTAATTTAACCGCCACTAATTTTAGCTTTGTAGCCCAATTTAACCAGAAGATCGAGAATTTTTTGTTTGTGATCGCCTTGAATTTCGATCGTGTTATCCTTGATAGTCCCACCGCTACCGCATTGAGATTTTAACTGTTTGAGTAGTTGAGTTAGAGTTTCTGGTTTACTGCTAAAACCAGTTATAACTGTCACGGTTTTGCCTTTACGTCCCGCTCTAGTTGCTTGTACTCTTAAATCTTGTTGATTGGGAGGCAAATCGGGAACCGCTCTTAAAAGGGCATCTGAATTATCTAGATTACCAAATTCCTGATAAGCAATCCGTTTTTGACCAGAAGATTTATTTTTAGAAGACATAAATATGATAAAGACAAATTAAACGGCGATACTTTTAAACTTAGCATCGCCCGCTTGTCGCTACAATACTCGCTATTCCCAAGGCGTGTAAGTTGAGGAAACTTCAAATTCCCGAACCCCCTTGTTCCCTTTGATTTAAATGCTTAAAGCAGTAGAAATAGCCTTTCTTCCCGCCTTTTCCGCAGCGTAAGCAGTATAAAAAATGTCATGACAAGGACAAAATTCTCCTTTGGGATTAATCAAACAAAATTGATAGCAACGCTCGGTTGTATAGTAAGTAACAAGAGTATATCTTTTGATGGTAGTTAACTGGAATATTTTCACGGCTCAACTTAAATAGTTCTAATACGCTATGTTAAGTTTCATGCTCGTAATTTGGTGAAAATTTTCCGATAAATTTTCGTTTTCTTGTGCAGTAAACTAGAAACGAGCCGCGCATCTAATTACCAGATTTCGCTCAACACTCACAGGAGACTCAATTAGTTTTATGCAGACTAGGGAAAACCATCAATATTTAACCGGCGGATTTCAGAACCAAGAGACTATTTTAGATGTTCGTACCGCTTCAGTTCATCGCACCACAGGAGAAACTGACGTACAAGTAAATATTAACTTAGACGGACAAGGTAAATGTCTTGCTGATACTGGTATTCCTTTTCTCGATCATATGTTGCATCAAATTGCTTCCCATGGCTTAATTGACGTGGAAGTTAAAGCAGTGGGGGATATCGAAATCGACGATCATCATACTAATGAAGATGTGGGAATTACACTAGGTCAAGCTTTAGCTCAAGCTTTAGGCGATCGCAAAGGCATAGTTCGTTTCGGTCATTTTATCGCACCTTTAGACGAGTCTTTAATTCAAGTTTCTCTCGATTTTTCGGGACGACCCCATTTAAGTTACGGTTTGCAAATTCCCACCGAAAGAGTTGGTAGATACGATACTCAGTTGGTAAGAGAGTTTTTCGTTGCTGTAGTCAATCATGCAAACATGACTCTACACATCAGACAGTTAGATGGCATTAACTCTCACCATATTATTGAAGCAACTTTTAAGGCTTTTGCTCGCGCCATGCGAATGGCATTAGAAATCGATCCCCGTCGCGCTTCTGAGATTCCAAGTTCTAAGGGAGTCCTCTAAGATCGGGTTCGGATGAAGATTTGTAAATCTCTGGTGTGGGGAGACAAGGGAGATATTTAGTTTAAGTGAAAGAGCGAACTTGATAGCAATGAAGAAGCTTTTGGTAACTGGTGCAAGCGGTTTTTTGGGTTGGAATCTTTGCCAGCAAGCAAAATGGCAATGGCAAGTCATAGGTACTTATTTTTCTAAGGCGATCGAGATTCCTGAAGTAAAGACTCTCAAAATCGATTTAACCGATCCCTTGTCAGTTCAAAATTTATTTGCAGAAATTAAACCTGATGCAGTAATTCATACCGCCGCCGCTTCCAAACCAAACTTCTGTCAAGCTAATCCAGAAGCATCTTACCAAAATAATGTGGTCGCGTCTCTCAATATCGCTCGTTTGAGTGCAGATTATCAAATACCTTGTGTATTTACCTCGACAGATCTAGTCTTTGATGGAACCAAATCTCCCTATCGAGAAACCGATTCTGTTTCACCGATTAGCTACTATGGCGAACACAAAGTTTTAGCCGAACAAGGTATGTTAGAAATTTACCCCAAAGCGGCTGTTTGTCGTATGCCGTTAATGTTTGGTAATACCCCTGTCACAGCAATTAGTTTTATTCAGCCTTTTATCGATAAGCTCAAACAAGGGGAAAAATTATCTTTATTCACCGATGAATTCAGAACACCAGTTAGCGGTACGACAGCAGCTAAAGGCTTGTTAATCGCCTTAGATAAAGCGCAAGGACTATTACATCTAGGTGGGAAAGAAAAAATCTCGCGCTATCACTTTGGTTGTTTGATGGCTGAGGTGATGAAACTATCTCCAGAGGCGATCGAGCCTTGTCTGCAAAAAGATGTACCAATGTTAGCACCGCGATCGCCCGATACGGCGTTAGATAGTTCTCAAGCTTTTGCACTAGGATATCAACCTCTATCTTTAAAAGAAGAATTAGCAGCCTTGCTGTGTGACACTCCCGTCGCCTAAAGGCAGACGGGCTTCTAAACATCACTAATACTTTGGGCAGGAATCATTTGATTCCCCTCAAATGAGGTGCTTGAAGTATTAGCTAATATTAGACTACGTTGGCGCGTGTCGGCGCATCTACTACTTCCAGTTTGCACTGGTCGTAGATACTTGATATTTTCAGGATATTTAGCTTTTTCTCCAAAAGCTAAACGGTGCATATTAAGGCTTCCTGTTATATCTCTATGCTTCTTTTTGTAGCTACATTTTGGACAATTCCAAGTTCTTCCCTTGGGTTTATGGCGATGACCACATTCAGGACAAGTACTTGATGTTCCACGTTCTGAACCAATCAAAACTGAAATACCAGCCATCTTGAACTTGTGACCAAAGTAACTAAGGTCTTTACCATACTCCCACTGAGCCATTCTTTGGTTATGGCATCTACCACTATCTTTATTTCTGACCCCATGAGGATTGCCGATAAAAACTAGACCTCTCACTATCAAGCCATTTCCCCCACTAGTAGTAACCGCCGAGTGATGGATCTCCCCAAGATCGATAGTCGCCTTATTCCCCGTCACCCTACCCTAGCGAACATTCCGTCCCCTGAACGGGACGGGAATTCCCGCTCGGGTCTTTAACTTCGCTCGCGATCGGAAATTGTGAGCAGAACAACAATCGTTATAATTAACGCCAAATATTGTTAATTTCTATAGTTGTCAAAACGATCTGCATAAACAAAATCTAGCGAACATACCTTGAAAATGTAAGCAAACGAATTACTGATTCAAAACGTTGTCCAAGAAAGCTTACAAAATCGATTTGTTTTCTAAAGTCAAAGATACGATCGAAGCCAAAAAGCCACAAGAGCCAAGCTTTTGTGGCTTAATTTATGGGGTGTAGGGTAGACGAGTAACCTAAAAAAAAATATTAAGTTTTGCTGCGAAAGTTGTTAAGCAGTATTTCAACTTTGCCCGATCTGGAGAGATCGAAGGATTTTTAGACAAGACTCCATGGTACTATGCGATCTAGCTTGACAGAAATTAGGAGAAAAACCTTGGCGATAAGGGTTGCTGTTGTAGGATCTGGCCCTGCTGGCTCATCAGCCGCAGAAGTTTTAGCTAAAGCTGGAATTGAAACCTATTTATTCGAGCGCAAGTTAGATAACGCTAAACCCTGCGGCGGTGCAATTCCCCTCTGCATGGTGAGTGAATTTGATTTGCCTCCAGAAATCATCGATCGACGAGTGAGAAAAATGAAAATGATTTCTCCCTCAAACATCGAAGTAGATATTAATTTAATCAATCAAGACGAGTACATTGGTATGTGTCGCCGTGAAGTTTTAGATGGCTTCATGCGCGATCGCGCTGCTAAATTGGGCGCAAATTTAATCAATGGTACTGTTTATCAACTAGATATACCAAGCAATAATACTGACCCCTATACCATTCACTACGCCGATCATTCAGGTGGTAACGCTCAAGGCGTGATGAAAACCCTGAAGGTAGATGTCGTGATTGGTGCAGATGGTGCTAACTCTCGTATTGCTAAAGCGATCGATGCAGGTGACTATAACTATGCGATCGCCTTCCAAGAGAGAATTAAATTGCCAGAAGACAAAATGGCATATTACGAAGACTTGGCTGAAATGTACGTTGGTACTGACGTTTCTCCAGACTTCTATGCTTGGGTTTTCCCCAAATACGATCACGTAGCAGTGGGTACGGGAACGATGAAAGTCAACAAGGCAATCATCAAAGATTTGCAAGTGGGCATTCGTACTCGCGCCGCTAACAAACTAGAAGGTGGTAAAATAATTAAAGTCGAGGCGCATCCAATTCCCGAACATCCTCGTCCTCGTCGCGTAGTTGGAAGAGTAGCACTAGTAGGTGATGCTGCTGGTACTGTTACTAAATCTTCTGGAGAAGGTATATACTTCGCCGCCAAATCTGCACGTATGTGTGCTGAGGCAATTGTAGAAACCACCAACGGCGGACAACGTATTCCTACTGAAGCCGATCTCAAACTCTATCTGAAGCGTTGGGATAAAAAATACGGAGCAACTTATTTGGTACTAGATATTCTGCAAAGAGTTTTCTATCGTACCGATGCTACTCGCGAAGCGTTTGTAGAAATGTGCGCGGATCTCGATGTTCAGAAAATGACTTTCGACAGCTATCTCTACAAAACAGTAGTACCTGCTAATCCTCTAGTGCAAATGAAGATTACCGCTAAGACTATCGGTAGCTTGCTCAGAGGAAACGCCTTAGCACCATAAATTCTTTCTTTCCTTGAGTCTATATCTCGTCAGCATCGGCATTAACAATCTGATGCTGATTTTTTATGCCTAACCCCTAATCCCTAACCCCTAATCACTATTTCCCTTGTCTAGCCTGCTTAACCATAGCGATTAAAGTTTGATGAGCATCTTCAGCATCTTGGAGAGTACGCTCAAATTCAATCCGCACGGGTAGATTTTCACCATTAACTATGGCAGATAAATTCATACCATGAGGATCGATCGAAATCATTTGCGCGGTTTCAGCTTCAGGAGTATTGCCAAAGGCTTTCGCGTACAAAACGATCGCATCGCTGTGATCTTCGTTCATGTGCTTGCAGATGCGATCGCTAATAGTAGGGGTGATAGGTTCAGACATTACAAATATTCCTGTTTCAGATTCTTTTCAATAACTACATACAATTACTTTTATCTGGTTAAGAGTCATGTTGCAATCTAAATATCTAGGTTTAGACAATAAATTTTGAAAGTCCCGATCGATAAACAATAGAATAAGATCGAAGACTGTTAAGCTGAAGTTTAAATTCAATTAAAGCTATTATAGCGATCGCCAATGCAAATTAATTACGATCGCCCTTGGGTGACAAATATCGAAGAAGCTAAGAAAATCCAACTGGAATTACGACCCCAAGTAATTACTTCCGATTGTTTAGAGAGAGTTGATTTTGTAGCTGGAGTTGATGTTGGTTTTGAAGATAATTACTCGATTACAAAAGCTGCTGTTGCCGTGTTAAGTTATCCAGATTTACAATTAGTGGAAACAGCGATCGCTAAAATTCCAACTACCTTTCCCTACATTCCAGGTTTTCTCTCTTTTCGAGAAATTCCTGCCATTTTAAAAGCTCTCCAACAAACAAAAATTACTCCCGATCTAATTTTATGCGATGGACAAGGATTGGCTCATCCCCGTCGTTTTGGCATAGCTTGTCACTTAGGAGTAATTTTAGATGTTGCTACTATTGGCGTAGCTAAATCTCTATTAGTAGGTACTCATGCACAATTGCCATCTGCTAAAGGTAATTGGCAACCATTAATCGATCGACAAGAAGTAGTTGGTGCTGTGTTGAGAACGCGCACCAATGTTAAACCAGTCTACGTTTCTGTTGGTCATCGAGTCAGCTTAGCCAGCGCGATCGACTATGTACTAAACTGTACGACTAAATATCGTTTACCCGAAACAACTCGCTGGGCAGATAAATTCGCTTCTGAGATAGTGTCTTCTTGAAAACAGTAAACCGATCGAACCTTGTGACCTACATTCAGCAGGTCTGTGAGCGGTACTTAAACAATTTTGATAGTCAAAATAAGATAGAATGCTTTTGTTGGTTGACTTTAGCATTATCATCAATAGCGCTCGCCGTTATCAAAGAAACCACTCCCGCAGCCATGCCTCCCTGCTTTGATAGATGGTGTAAAAAATTTGATGATTTACTCTTGACGAAGGCACAGAAAAGATCGTCAAGCCGCTAATCTCTGTGGTGAGTAAGCTCACCCCCGACTGAAGTACGGGGGCATTCGCCACGCTACGGACGATAAAGCGGTGAATACGATTCACCGCAACGTCCTCCTCAGTCTTCGGTGTTGTAGTAGCCCTGAAGCTAATCCCCCTTCGCATTGCTGCGGGACTGGGCTTAACCTCGAACCTCCAGGCGTGCTTACATACTTACTTTCTAGCCTACTTCTGCTTAAACTATGTACAAAACAGACCTCAAGCATTTTCCTCTAGATTTCATTGTCAGGGTTTCACCCCCAGGACGAGTATATCTCTCGCCCACGCCCCACAAAGTACAACAAAATTTCAGTACTTCTAGCTGATTTACGCTTCTACTCGCAAGAAGCTGGTCTACTGGGACTAGCCGTTTCTCCAGCTTACAGAGTGCCTTGTCCTTAATTTCGACTTGAAATTATTATCCCACAACCTCAAAGCTTTACGTATGAAGACTTTGCATCGATTCTGTAAACAGGCAGATAAATCTGCTACTTGTTCTCCTCCCTTGGCTGAAGCGCGAGGGCTTCCGAACTGCGAGGAGGTTCTCTTGTGATCTCAAGCATCTCTAAAAACTAGAAATTACTCAACCATCGATTAAGATCTTCAAAAGTTTCAAAATCCAGCAAATCCTCAGTTAAAGTATCTAATTGCTCTGGTTCTAAAGA
>CAZJTL010000218.1:0-8181 GCA_964548905.1 uncultured bacterium
AGGCAAAAGGCAAGAGGGAAAATACAGTGTGTAATTAATTCTGTTTAGATACTTATGAGCAATGAAACCAAAATTTAAAACTATGCTGGCTTGGGAGCAAGCTCAAGCTTTGATGCAACCAGCATTTATTAGGGTGATCGATAACGTTCGCAAACAGTTAGATGTATCTAAGTGGCAAGGAAGTTATAAAGAAATTACCGAACCTCTACCTGGTTATCATCTTTGTTTATCTCTTCAAGAACAAGCGATCGAAGTAGATCTTTGGAATCTTTGTTATCAAGTTTGTTTTAGTAATTATCATCTAGAGATAAGCGAAAATTTTCAGCCAAGCGATGCGATCGCCTATGAAGTGGAAATTGACACTCGATTAATTAATGAAGTTGGAGATATAGACTGGCATCTTCTCGACGCTAAAGCACAGCAGTTAGTAGAAGATGTGTTTGCTAGTTTACCTCAAGGTTGAAGAAGGCTGAGAGGCTGAGAAGCTGAGGGGCTGAGGGGCTTGGTTATAGCAAAATTAACTCATTTAAACTTTAGTATTTAAAATGAACGAAGAATTACGCCAGATGCAAACAGAAGCAGGTGCGATCTTAGAAGCAGATATTCCTGTGAGTTTTGACAACGATCGCCAAGCATTAGACGCAGCGAAAGAAGGAGTCGCCGTCTACGATCGCTCTCACTGGGGATTTTTAAAATTGAGTGGTGACGATCGCCTGCGTTATCTTCATAATCAAAGTACTAATGATTTTCAGAAACTTCAACCAGGACAAGGTTGTGAAACAGTTTTTGTCACTTCTACCGCGCGTACTATCGATCTAGCTACAGCCTATGCCACTGAAGAGGCAGTATTAATCTTAGTTTCCCCTGATCGTCGTCAATATTTATTAGATTGGCTCGATCGCTTTATCTTTCCGATGGATAAAGTAGAATTAACCGATCTTTCTAACCAGTATGCCATCTTCAATTTAATTGGTTCACAAAGCGATCACCTGGTACAAGAGTTAGGATATGAGGCAATTATCGGTCAACCCCAACATGATCATCGCTGTTTTGATTCCATACGCATAGCTGTTGGTAATGGTTTGGCAATGACTGGTTATACTGTCATTTTACCTATGGCTGAATCTGCCAGCTTATGGAGTAAACTAATTAGCAAAGGAGCAATTCCGTTAGGCGATCGCGTTTGGGAACAACTACGCATCCAACAAGGAAGACCAAAACCCGATCGAGAATTAACCGAAGATTATAATCCCCTAGAAGCTGGACTTTGGCAGACTATTTCTTTTACTAAAGGCTGTTATATCGGTCAAGAAACTATTGCTCGTTTAAATACCTACAAAGGTGTTAAACAAAGACTTTGGGGAATTAAATTAGATGCACCTGTTGCCATAAATACGCCGATCGCAATTGCCAATGAAAAGGTGGGTGTTTTAACTAGTTGTACTGAGACAGAAAATGGTTCGTTCGGTTTAGCTTACATTCGTACTAAAGCAGGTGGTGCGGGTTTAAAAGTTCAATTAGGAAATATTTCAGGTGAATTAGTAGCAGTTCCCTATCTCAGCCATGAATATTACCAAGTTTGAGTTTAACTAAAAATCAACAATTACAGGAGCATGATCGCTAGGCTTCTCTAGTTTCCTTGGTTCTACATCGATCTTACAGCTAGTAGCAGTACCATAAGCTTGAGGAGTTAAATAAATATGATCGATGCGCCAACCTCGGTTACGTTGAAATCCTCCAGTACGATAATCCCACCAACTAAAATGTCCTCCCTCTTCAGTAAACTTACGAAAAACATCTTGTAAACCAATCTCTAAAACTGAGGTTAAAGCCTGGCGTTCCGCAGGGGAAGACATAATATGTTTCTCTTTTCCCTTGGCATCGTAAATATCGCGATCTTCGAGAGCAATATTAAAATCACCACAGACGCATAATTGTTCTGTTCCCCGATCCAAAAAAACTTGTAAATAATCGCGCAGCAATTTTAACCAATGCAGCTTGTATTCATATTTTTCCGTAACCAGATCGGCACCGTTGGGGACATAAAGATTGACAATACGAGTATTACCAATTACTCCCGCGATCGCTCGTTTTTGAACATCAAAATCGGCTGCCACTTCTCCTAAGATAGGAGTAAAGCCATTACTAACATCTTGTAAGGGTTCACGACTGAAAAGAGCGACTCCATTGTAAGCTTTTTGTCCATGAATGTAGAGATGATAGCCCAATTCTTGAAAAGGCTTTTTCGGAAAATCAGCATCAATAACTTTAGTTTCTTGCAAGCACAAAACATCAACAGGATTTTGTTGTAACCAATCAACTACAATTTGCTGACGAGTCCGAATTGAATTAACATTCCAGGTAGCAATTTTCATATTAACAATTCGCGAATTGATTAACCTCCAGTAAGCTGACGAAATATCTCTGCGAATTCACCAGCAGCAAAATTACTGTTGAGATCGAAAGGATGACGTTCTTTTTGTTTTTCTTGCATATAGATATAGTCACACAAGACGTTTTCTAGATTAGTTCCCTCGTTAATAATCCATTTCGCCAAACAAGCACCTGTCAAACAAGCTCCTTTAAATTTAGTGTTAAGTGCTTGAGCTTTAATTAAACTAGCATGACTAAGATTGGCACTACTAAAGTTAGTTTTGGTAAGATTCGCTTCATCAAGCTTTGCTTTGCTGAGGTTAGCATGACTAAAGTTAGCTTCGCTCAAATTAGCACAACTGAGATCGGCTTCTACAAAAATTGCGTGACTGGCATTGGCACCAGTCAAATTAGCTCCAATTAGCTTCGCATTAGTAAAGTTAGCGCGATTGAGATAAGCATAATTAAGATTGGTATTGATCAAAAAAGCTTCTTTTAAATTGGCATCACTAAGGTTAACATCATCGAGAAAAGCGCCACTAAAATCCGCTTCAATCAAATCTGCTTGATTAAAATCTGCTTCAAAAAGATGAGCTTTGCTAAAGTCAGCACCAAAAAGATTAGCGCCTTCAAACTTAGCTCCGCTCAATTCTGCATCACTAAAATTAGTCTCTTTAAGAACAGCTAGGTTGAGATTGGCATCACTTAGATCGGCACCACTTAGATCGGCACCACTGAGAACGACTCGACTAAAATCAATACCAGCAATGTTTGAGCCACTAAGATCTACATCAGTCAGATTGATAGAAATCTCTTTTAGGCTTTTTTTCCAGTTGTTCCAAACATCTACCCCTTGTTCGATAAGTTTGAGATGCTCATTAATAGTCATATAGGGATCCTATTTGAGTTGTAAATTAATCGGCTATGGTAGGCAAAAGGCAAGAGGCAATAGGCAATAGATATTTTTTATGAATCATTTAGGATTGCTATATATATAATCGTTTGTAGTTTTGCAGTTAGTTATGCATCCGTTATAGCTGAGAGATGGGAAAAGATCGAGATAGTTGGTGAAGAATCTTCAGCGCTGAACAATGAGTAATGAATCAATAAATATTTAATGGACAATTGGCAAGCGATCGCTGATAACTGATCTGTACGAATGGTTTTATTAAAAAATCTCGAATCAGTCATCGATCGTTACTCATGCAGATTCTCTTTTTACATCCCAATTTTCCAGCACAATTCCGTCATCTAGCTGTTGCCTTAGCTAAAAATCCAGAGCATACAGTAGTTTTTGGTACTAATCGCAAAGAAGGCGAACTTCCTGGGGTACATAAAGCAATTTACAGCGCTTCTCGCTCAGCAAGAGCAGAAACTCATCACTACGTCCGCCCCTTGGAAAATGCTGTTTTAGAAGGACAAGCAGTTTATCGACTAGCAACACAATTAAAGGAGAAAAATTTTGTTCCCGATCTAGTTTTCGGTCATTCTGGTTGGGGACCAACTTTATTTATTAAAGATATTTTTCCTAAAGCTACTTTATTGTGTTATTTTGAATGGTTTTATCACGCTTATGGTTCTGATGCCGATTTTGACCCTAGCGATCCCCTTGATGCTGATTCTGTAGCACGTATTCGGATTAAAAACGCACCAATTTTAATCGATCTCTATAGCTGCGATCGCGGTTTATCTCCTACTCACTGGCAACGTCAACAGTTTCCTCCAGAATTTCAATCAAAAATTACCGTCAGACACGATGGCGTTGACACTGAATATTTTCAACCTCAACCTGGAGCAAAATTAGTTTTACCTCGCCTTAATCTCGATCTTTCTCAAGCAGAAGAAATTGTCACCTATGTAGCCAGAGGAATGGAACCCTATCGCGGTTTTCCTCAATTTATCGAAGCAATTCACTTACTTCAGCAAAAACGACCCAATGCTCATACAGTCATTGTCGGTAATAATCGCGTTGCTTATGGCAAACAACTTCCTCAAGGTCAAACTTACAAAGATTTAATGTTAGATAAGTTCCCTCTCGATTTATCGCGAGTTCATTTTACCGATTTACTGCCTTACTCTGAATACTTACAAGTTTTGCAAGCTTCTTCAGTTCACGTTTACCTGACTCGTCCCTTTGTCTTATCCTGGTCAATGCTAGAATCTTTAGCCGCAGGTTGTTTAGTACTTGCTTCCAACACCGCACCCGTCACTGAAATTATTGAAGATGGGGTTAACGGATTGTTGGTAGACTTTTTCTCACCCGATCGCATTTGCGATCGCATCTGTGAAGTTTTAGACAACCCCGATCGCTTTTCGGAAATTAGAACCAAAGCCAGAGAAACAATTGTAGAGGGTTACGATCTAGCTAAATTATTACCACAGCATTTGGAATGGATGTTACATGGTTCATAGTTCATGGTTCATGGTTCATAGCTCATGGTTCATAGTTCATGGTTCATGGTTCATGGTTCATTGGACGTAGGAAAGTTTGAAACTCTTGTGAGGCGCACTCCCTCACCTAGTAGGGTGGGGCGAGCTTCATAAGAAGAGAGCGATCGCCTGTCTCTTTTGATATTAGTATTTTTCCAAGCTCTAAAGCTAATTCAAAAGCTTTTCTAGGTGAAGAATTAGCAAATAATAAAGCACTTACCAAAACGTTAGTATCGAAAACGTAAAGATTATTCATCCTCAAGTAGAGATTGGAGAATTTCTGGAGTTAGTCCTTTGTTCATAGCTTCATGACTAATCTCATCCATGATTTCTAAGAGGGAATCACTGTTATTTAAAGATTCTTTCAGTTTAAGATTTAGCAAAAGTTCCAATTTTTGACGCTCTTGAACAGAAGTAGACTTAAAAGCCTTGGCTGTATCAGCATCAACGCGAATGGTGATTTCTTCAGTTGTCACGATCGATAAATTCCAGAAAACTTGTTTTTATTTCTATGATAAGACTTCGATCGAGGTTTTATCCCAGCATTCTACTCGCTGTCAATTCTCAGGAGTTGAAAAGAAGAAGGCGATCGTGTTTATTGGCTCTCTCCAGCATAAATGTAAAAAACCTACACCTGCTCCCTGCTCCCTGCTCCCTGATTTGATAATTGCCATTGAGTTTCTTCAGCTAACATCGTGCTAGCAGCATTAGAGTCTAGAGGTTTGGCAAAGAAGTAGCCTTGACCAAATTCACATCCCAAGCTTTTTAATTGAGTTAATTGCTCGAATGTTTCTACTCCTTCAGCAACTAAATCCATTTCTAAGGTATGCGCTAGAGTGGCGATCGTTCTGACAATTTCAAAGTTTTCTCGATCCGAACTCATACAACTGACAAAAGAGCGATCGATTTTGATGGTATTAATGGGAAAACGATGTAAATAACTTAAGGAAGAATAGCCTTTGCCAAAGTCGTCAATACTGATTTGAATTCTTTTGGCTCTAATTTGAGAAAGTAGATCGATCGTGGCATCACCGTCATCCATTAACATGCTTTCGGTAATTTCCAATTTTAAAGAATTGCCATCTAAACCAGTTTCAATCAAAATTCGATTCAAATTTTCCAACAGCGAAGCAGATTTGATCTGTTGAATAGCTAGATTGACGCTTATTTTCAAAGATTTGGCGCTGGCATACTTAATCTGCCAAAAACGCATTTGACGACAAGCTTCGTAGAGTACCCACTCACCGATGGGAACAATTAAACCAGTATCTTCGGCGATCGGGATAAAATCTACAGGAGAGATAAAGCCTTGTTCGGGTTGATACCAACGCAGCAGAGCTTCAAATCCAGTTAGTTGTCCTGTCGCTAAGGAGACGATCGGTTGATAGTGAAGAGAAAACTGTTGATGCTGCAAAGCTAAGCGCAAATCTCGCTCTAGTTTAGAGAGCTTCATAGTACGCTCGTACATATTTTGGTCAAAAATAGCATAACGCGCTTTACCGAGTTCTTTGGCGCGATACATGGCTATGTCAGCATCTCGCAATAGTTCCGCCGCTTGTTGATATTTGTGAGAACTAATCACAATACCGATACTAGCGCTGGTAAAAACTGTGTGTTCTCCCAGATTAAAAGGTTGAGATAGCTTGTTTTGAATGCGCTCGGTAATGGTGACAACATCTTCTATGGCGTGAAAATCGTCCAACAGCACTGTAAATTCGTCTCCACCAAGACGAGCGACAGTATCAGTTCCTCGCAAACATCCATGCAATAAAGAAGCAACTTGAATCAGTAGTTCGTCACCTGCAACATGTCCCAAACTATCATTGATAGTCTTAAAGCGATCGAGATCGATAAACAGGACAGCAAACAAATAATGGCTGCGTCTTTGAGTTTGCTTGAGAATCATCTCGACACGTTCTAAAAACAGAATGCGATTTGGCAAACCTGTTAAAGAATCGTGGAGAGCATCGTGAATTAATTTTTCTTGAGCAATTTTTTGGTCGGTAATATCGTAAATAATGCCATCTAAGCGAACAGCTTCACCTTGCTCGTTCTTAACTACGTGAGAGCGATCGCTGAGCCAGCGAATTTCACCATTGGGACGAATAATTCGATATTCTAAATCTAAATTACCCGACTCTAGCAAAATTTTGAAAGCTTTTTGAATTTCAATTCGCTTGCGATCTTCGGGATGAATCACCTCTAGGCGCAGATTGGGGTTATTAAAAAACTCGGCAATCTTGCGATCGTAAACTTTTTGGGCAGCAGGATTGAGATAAAGTAATTCAAATGTAACTGCATTCGCCGACCAAACTACATCTTCTAAGGAATTGAGAATACTTTCTAGTTTTTCTTCACTTTCTTTTAGTCGATTGGAAGCTTTATGTCTTTCTTGAATCTCTTGTTGCAGTTCTTGGTGAGCAACTTCTAACTTACGATAGGCAGTTTCTAGTTGAGCGGTACGCTGCTTGACTCGTTCTTCCAATTGTGCGTTAAGCTGACGAATTTCTGCTTTGGCTGCTTGGATTGTCAACTGACTGTTGATACGAACAAGTACTTCTTCAACCTGAAAGGGTTTGGTGATGTAATCGACCCCTCCTACAGCAAAGGCTTTAACTTTATCGATCACATCGTCTAAAGCACTCAAGAAAATGACGGGAATGTCGCGCGTTTGGGGATCGGCTTTGAGTTCTTGACAAATTTCATACCCGCTCATGTCAGGCATGGTAATATCGAGCAAGATCAGATCGGGTGTTGCCGATCGCGCCACTCTCAACGCCATTAATCCATTAATGACACCTTTTACTTCAAACCCTTGTTGAGTTAAAGTTGCCGATAGCAGATGGAGATTGTGGGGTGTATCGTCAACGACGAGAATATTGGCTTTAGCAAACTCAGGTGGAATTGTATTCATTATCTGGCTTTTTCAAAGAGATCGATAATTTTGTCACAACGAAAGTTACGCACTAAGTCTGAGAGATTATTGGCGGTAGAGGCATATTCAGAGGGTATTTGTTCGATTAGTTCAAAGAGCTGCTTATTATCAACTTGCTCGGCTGCATTCAGCAACTTTTCTAGCCAATCGAGGGACATTATACTCAAAGATTCTGAAGTTAGTTGTTCGTTGCCATTTTTTTGAGTTTTAGTCTCGTTAGTTGCTGAGAAATTTTCTAATAGAGGATCTTCGTATAGGTAGCTTAAATTTAAATGCTTGCCGATCGCTCCTAAAAGAATTTCCTCTCGGAAGGGTTTGCGTAAAAAATCATCACAGCCAACGTCTAAGATTTCTGCTCTTTCTTCTTCAAAAGCGCTAGCTGTTAAAGCAACAATAGACCTCTTGCAAAAGTAGCTAACGATCGCCATAATTTAGCCCAAATC
>CAZJTL010000219.1:0-8142 GCA_964548905.1 uncultured bacterium
TGTAATGGGATTAATGACTGCTAGCGGCTTTCCATTACGAGTAATTGTAAGTGATTCTCCTGTTCGATTTACTTCGTCAAGTAAACGAAGACATTGGGCTTTAAACTTCAATACTTGAATTTCTTTCATATTGTTAATTTAAATTTTTTGGTTTTCTTATTAAGATTATATAACTATAGTCATTTACTATAGTCATTAATTAATAAAAATCCCAAACAGAATTAAAGTTAACTTTTTAACTAGCGATCGATACTTTACTTATAACTAAACTACGAAGCCGACGCACCAATCGATTGAAATTACGAATTATTATTGGGATGCTGTCGATATTTAACTAAAACTTCTTTGACTAAACCGTAATGATAGCGAGAAGCAATTCTAATCCACATATCGACATCCTCGGCGTAAATATCGCGATCGAATAAACCAAGGGTATCAAAACAACTGCGTCGAATCATCGGCGAACTACCACAGCAAATAGGGCTGTCACAAGCTTCGTATACCTTGTGGTAGACATCACCTTCTACTTGATGATCTCTAATCCTACCCGTAGCATTACCATACTCATCGATTATCATCGCCCAAGTATCGACTAAACCAACAGCAGGATTATCATCTAAACATTTTGCCTGTTTTTCTAGCTTAGTTGCTTCCCAAAGATCGTCAGCATCTAGTAAGGCTATGTATTCACCTTTAGCTTCAATTATTCCATGATTACGAGCTACCGCAGTTCCTTGATTAGTTTGGCAAATCAATCTAATTCGAGGATCTCTTAATCTAGAAACCCATTCGACAATATTATCGGTACTACCATCATCGATAATTAATAATTCAAAATCGGTCAAGGTTTGTCTTAAAACGCTTTCTACTGTTTCTGGTAGGTATTTCATAGCATTATAAACAGGGATAATTACAGATACTTTTAGTTGGTTCATTGTTAATTAGTTAAAATCGGCAACATGGGTTCTTTAGTACCGACACGATTGTAAATTTCAAACAGTTCTTGAAGATGTGGTTCGATTGGCTTAACTAACTTTGCTTCTTGCCAAAATTCAGTTAATAGGTGCGGATTTTCACGAATATTAAGCAGCTTTTCCTGAAAATCTCCTTCTTTGCCAGGATCGAAAATAAAAGCAGGATGACGAACAAATTCTTTTGCACCACCTCGATCGGAACAAAGTGCTGGTACACCGCAAGCGATTAACTCAAAAGTAACTTGGGGTAAATTATCTTCCCAAAGTGGCGGAACAACTCCTAAATAGATTCCCTCCAACATATTGGGAATATTTTCGTATTTATAGCCAGGATAGTAACGAAAACGATGTAAAGATTGAGCTAGAGATAATAACCTACCTTTATATTCGCTTGCCAACTCTAACTCGATAAAATCATCCATACGACTGGCGACAATCAATTTGAGTGAATTTAATACTTCTTTGGGTAGAGTACGTAGCTGTTCGATTAAAAAGTAAAAACCCTTGTCTTTTCTCGATGGCCCCATATAGATTAATTTAAAGGGCGTTCCTTGTTTATAGGGTGCAGGATTACGATCTGGTGCTTGAAACTGAGCCGCTTTCGTACCGATATAATGCGTCACTAATTTTTTTGAATCTACTCCGTATTGCTGGTAAATAGAAGTGGTACGCTCAGAAACAGATAGGGCTACATCCACATAGTTATTAATGAGAGAGACAATTTGCTGTCTGCGATCGCGATATAAATCTGCTTGTTGGGGTAATTCTCCGCCAGTTAGATCTAAGTGTCTTTTGAGGGGAGAATTGCTAAAAGGTTTGTGCAAATATAACAATCTGCGGCGATCGATTGCGCTATAGATTTTCTTGACTATTTTTAATGGTAGCGATCGCTCATTTTGACCGATTTTTTTGCCCAAATCATTGAGTTTTCGATTAGTTATTTCTTGCTCGACATAAACTTGTTCGGGCAGACAAGAAACACAAGCTCGTCCTTCATGATAATTGGTGCAAGGGCTACTTTCCAATTTCCATAAATTGACTTGAGGACATACCGCCCAATAATTATGCAGGCTAAAAATAACTCTAGCACCGCTTTTTTTTGCTAATTTCAGACAATTGGCAGTTATTCCTTCTAAATTATGAAAATGAATGATATCGAAAGATTCTCTCTCTGCTAAAAACTGCTCGAAACAGCGATCGATCTCTGCATTTTGCACATTGCCGATCGGATCGAAAAAAGACAGGTGAGAAGGCGCAGCGATCGGCGAATTAACCAGTGAATAAGTTTGTACATCAGGATGCCGCTGATTATTAATCCTTTTAATGTGTAGATCTTTACGCCAAAAAGTATAGTCAAATCCTGAATAAAGAAAACTAACTTGGGAATTAGTTTCTTGGGTTAAATAGTCGATGATATTACGACAATAAATACTAACCCCTCCCCCTTGAAGTGGTTCGCTAAAGTAAGGAGTCCAGTTGTAATAGAGAATATTAGTCATTTTCTTGTTCATAGTTCATGGTTCATTGTTCATTGTTCATAGTTCGTGGTTCATTGTTCATTGGAGAAGTCAGAGAACAGGGAAAAGAGAACAAACTTGCTTACTTTAGACTTTAGACTTTAGACTTTCCCTAATCCCTCCTAAACAGAAACTAAGTCCTTTTCTACCTTTCGATCGGCACTAGCTGTAAGATCTTTGTAGACTTTCAGCGCTTGAGCAACGACATGATCCATGTTGTAATACTTGTAGGTAGCCAAGCGTCCGACAAAATGAACGCCTGGAGTGGCATCGGCTAAAGCTTTGTATTTTTTGTAAAGTTCGGCGTTTTCTTGGCGCGGGGTAGGATAGTAGGGATCGCCCTCGGCATGGGGATATTCGTAGACAATACTTGTCTTGGGATGTTCTTGTCCCGTCAGGTATTTAAATTCAGTGACACGGGTATATAAATGCTCGTTGGGATAATTAACTACTGGCGCGGGTTGATGTACGGGTTTGTTAATAGTTTCGTGTTTGAATTTAAGCGATCGATAGGGTAGTTTTCCATAACAATAATTGAAGAAAAGATCGATCGGTCCAGTATAAATCATTTCCCGATAGGGTATGACATCGACAATTTCGCGATAATCGGTATTGAGCATGATTTTAATGTTCGGATGGGATAACATTTTCTCGAACATTTTGGTAAAGCCATGTAGAGGCATAGCTTGATAAGAATCGGTAAAATAGCGATCGTCGCGATTAGTGCGAGTAGGTACGCGGGCTGTCACCGACTTATCTAGTTCGGAGGGGTCCATATCCCATTGTTTGCGCGTATAATTGCGGAAAAACTTTTGATAAAGTTCTCTACCGACTTTGCTAACGACAACATCTTCAGAAGTGCGAATAGTTTCCAGCTTTTCTGCTACCGAGGCAAAAAATTCTTCTAGCTGAAACGAGGTAAGATTTAAGCCATAAAGCTTGTTGACGGTATCGAGGTTAATCGGAATCGGAACTAATTGTCCGTCTACACTTGCCTGTACTCTATGTTCATAGGGTCGCCATTCGGTAAATTGAGAAAGGTATTCAAAGACATCGCGAGAATTGGTATGAAAGATATGGGGACCATATTTATGAACTAAAATACCATCTTCGTTGTAGTGGTCATAAGCATTGCCGCCAATATGAGAACGGGTATCTATAATTAAAATCTTTTTATCGGATTGACTTGCTAGACGTTCGGCAAGAACGCTTCCAGCAAAACCCGCACCAACAATTAGATAATCAAACATTTGCTAATTCCTTTTTTTAAGTTCTACGCGAAAAGTAATAAATTCGATCGATATAAACTCTTCTCCATCAATTTTTTTAATTAGAAATTCTAGGTAATATTCTTTTATCTGTAGGGGTAAGGCGCAATGCCAAACCCTTACCAATTTATTGCTAAACCCTTATCAATTGAATGTGCGATTGTTTTGTAGAGTTAAGCCAGCAAGCATACAAGAACAGAATATAAAGATCTGCTTGCTTTTTTCATATATCTAAGGGCTGAAAACTGTTAATAGATTATGTTCATTTTGTTTATTCCCCATCCTACAGCATTCGATCCTTTTGCTAAGAATGTTGGTTTTCTTTGGGTTAAACCGCTCTACAAGATCGGCGATCGCACTAAGACGAACCATATAGCTCATTTCGATCGCGCTTTGGAATATTGTTGTTGAATTACAGGATAAAATAAAGTCAGACCAGGTCAAACCACATTGCTCGCAAACAAAACCATGAAAATATATTCTGTCACCGAAGCCAAAGCTAAGTTTTCTCAAGTAATCGAGAGTGTTTTGCAAGGAGAAGAAGTTATTGTCACTAAAATGGGCAAGCCAGCCGTAAAAATATCTTCTTATGAACCTATTGCTGACAACAAAAGATTAGGATTAATGAAAGGTAAAGCTACAATACCAGATGATTTTGGTGAATGGACCGAAGCAGAAGCTAAATTTTGGGGAATAACTGAATAAAATGAAGTTTTTGCTTGATACTCATAGTTTACTATGGACAGTTTTTGAACCAGATAAACTTTCAACAGAAGCTCAGGAAATAATAGTTGACCAAAAGAATATCATTTGTATTAGTTTAATATCTCTCTGGGAAATTAGTATTAAACAAAATATAGGTCGTTTAGATATACCAAAAGAATTTTTTGAGGTTATAACAACAGGAGGATTTGAAATACTTCCTTTGACTATTGCTCAAATAGAACAATATCAAAAATTACCTTTGCATCATCGAGATCCCTTCGATCGAATGTTAGTTGTTCAAGCAAGACAGCAAAAACTAATTTTGATTACTCGTGATTCAGAAATTAGTAAATACGATGTAAAGCTAGTTAAAGCCTGATGTGAAATTGGAACTACTCTTCAAGAATTAGCTAAAGTCATTATAAGTTGTGATGAGAATAGCGATCGTACTCTTGTTAGTTTTTAGCTTAGAATTTAGTCCAAGTAGTCATCCTCCAATAATTACAGCTATTACAAAACCAGGCTGCATCATCAAAGGTAATATCTCGACTGATACAGCAAATAAGATTTATCATCTTCCTGGAATGGAGGATTACGAATCAACAATTATCGATCCAGAAAAAAGGGAAAAGTGGTTTTGTAAGGAATCAGAAGCGATCGCTAATGGTTGGAAGAAAGCACTAAGATAACCCCAACAATTTAACTTCTTTTAAGTTGCTAAAAACTCGACAACGACGCAAACTACGAGTCAAACTTTTCATTGTCCGCGCCCTGGTTTACAATCAGCAAAACCTAATGCCTCTGTGTCAAGAAAGCTAGCGATCGCCATCTCAACCACTGCTTCGATTGGATATTCAATTTCAACAGCACGAGCGATTAAAGCTGTGCGAATTCGTTCGGGCAAGCGTGCTAAAATGACTTCGGCATCAGCAGGGGAAAGTTGCTCTTGAAGTTTGGCTTGCATAGCTTTACATCTCGGTTGGAATTTGAACGTTATAAGGTGGCTCAGTGGCTCTTAGAATAATAGCTTCTAGCTGCAATAGTAACGCAGGTTTTTCCCAATGTGAAATAATTTGTACTGCAATACGCACATCCTCATCATTGTATTTATCGAGCCACGCCCACAGAAAAGCTTTGTGTCCCCCACTAAAGCGACCCCGCAAGCTTTTAGTTTTACCAATATATAGTAATCCGTCAGTTCTGTGTCTGATTGCATAAATGCCAGGACGAGCAGGAATGTTTTCAAATCCACGATTTAATGGTTGACATTGCTCAAAAGGAATAAAAGCGATCGCATCTATAATTGTGTGAGCTTGGGTTTGCAGTTCAGAATCATCCGTTGGCATAGAACCAGAAACGCTATTTGCATTATCGAGTGGCGATTATTGTATCATCACAAGTCCGCTCGATCGTTTCTGGGTTAAAACTAATAAGATTGCCTTTATCGCCACGATCGATAAAAGTCTAAGTTTATCCGTGGACATTTTTCAAGCAGAAGCACCTAAGCTGCGACGACGCAAACTACGAGTCAAACTTCTTACTCGATCGTAGGCTTGAGGACCAAACCAACGTAACATAGCAATAGCTACGTTCAACCGTAAATCTTGTTTGGAAAAACGCAATTTTGGATTGTAAGCTATTGCTTGAGAACGAAAATACATTGCTTCTTTATAATTACCTCGATCGATTGCGATTCCTGCTATGTATGAATTGAGTTGACCATAAGTTTTGTCTTTTAATGACATTAATTCGGGAGAAGCAGAAGCAAAGGCGCGATCGATGACTGTACGACAATCTCTTGCCATACCGCGACAGTTTTTTGAGGTATTTTGGGGATGAAGTCGATAGCGAACCAAAGGTTCTTTGACGAGAGCAAAAGAATAGCGAGAAGCAATCCGAATCCAGAGATCCCAATCTCCTGCATAGCGCAAACTAGGGTCAAATACGCCTACTTTTTCAAAACATTGCCGACGAATCATCGGCGAACTTCCACAAATAATCGTCGGTTCTTGAATTATTTCCTCCCAAATTTGTCCTTCAGCAGTAGAAGCGTGTACCCAACCTTTAGAATTACCCTCGCGATCGATTAAAATTATCCAAGTATCGACCAAACCTACTTCTGGATTTTCATCTAATAAACGTACTTGTTTTTCCAGTTTGGTTGCCTCCCAAAGATCGTCAGCATCTAATAAGGCGACATACTCACCTTTAGCATTATTAATGCCTGTATTTCTCGCCCCCTGCGCCCCTTGATTTTTTTGTGGGATATATCTGACTCGCGAATCGGTTATTTTTGCAACCCACTCTTCAATATTGTCGGAACTACCATCATTAACGATCAAAATTTCAAAATCGGTAAATGTCTGCGCCAAAGCACTTTGATACGCTTGTGGTAAATAAGTCATTGCATTGTATGCAGGTAGAACTATTGAAACTTTTGTTGTTTGGTTGTTAGTCATTGGTTGTTAGTTGTTAGTTACTAGTTTTTGAGTTGACCGATAACGAAACTTAACTTACTAGCTCACCGATAAATCAACCTTCTGCCTTCCCTGAAAGAGATGAACGATTTAGTATTTTGCGCGATCGCTTTGAGCTTTTCGTATGTTTGTGTACCAAAATTTTGCATCAACCATAGCGCTATACTTAAGCGAAGATAGTCCCAAGAATATTTAAGTTGGGGATAATGAGCGATCGCTTGTTGACGAAAATGAATAGCGCGATTCCCTTCGGGAGGCACGGATGGCGAATTTACGAGGCGCGGATGGCGAACCTGCGTCGCCATACTGAGCGCCGTTTCGCCATACTGAGTGCCGTGATAGCTTCGCTTCACGCGATCTTTATTTACTAGAGATTTCCAAGCTAAATAAAGATTGATTCGCCCATAACCTCTATCTCTAAGATAAAGTAATTCAATGGGAGCAGATTCAAACGTTTTCTCGATTATTTGACGAAAAGCTAGAAGATTTTCCTGGCAATTAGTTGATTTGCTACCAGAATATTGTCGATATCGAACTAAAGGTTCTTCGATCGCACCAAATTTATATAGAGAAGCTAAACGAATCCACAAATCTAAATCTTCCAAAAAGAGTAAATCTTCATCAAACAAGCCAACAGTTTCCAAACATTCTCGGCGAATTAAAGGCGTACTGTCACAAGAACACACAGGTTGAAACTGAACTAAGTGTTTCCAAACATCTGCATCTGCTTTAGAAGTAACTACTCTACCTGTAGATTTACCATTCTCATCGATTAAAACCACTGAAGTATCTACCAAACCTATTGAGGGATCGCGATCGAGAAAATTTACTTGCTTCTCCAATTTAGTTGATTCCCAAATATCATCAGCATCCAGAAGCGCTATATAGTCCCCTTCAGCGATCGCAATCCCCTGATTACGCGCCCTAGCAGAACCATGATTATCTTGTGAAATAAATTTGACGCGCGGATCGGTTAAACTAGAAGCCCATTCAACAGTGCGATCGCTACTGCCATCATCGACAATTATTAACTCAAAATCCTTAAAAGTTTGCCTCAAAACGCTCTCTACCGCTTCTGGTAGATAAGACATGGCATTGTAGGCGGGAATGATTACAGATACTTTTGGTTTGTTCATTGTTCATTGCTAACGGTACTTAAACAAATTTAATAATCAAAATAAGATAAAATGCTTGTAATAAC
>CAZJTL010000220.1:0-8090 GCA_964548905.1 uncultured bacterium
CAAGTAGCAAGTAGCAAGTAGCAAGTAAAAACTTATGACTTATGACTTATGACTTCTGCCTTTTCTCCACCTGCATATTAGATGTTGACCAGCTTATTACTGTGGCTTGAGCGAGCGTGAGTATGCCAAAATTGAGTCGTAATCAGGTTGTCTTAAAGTCGCGTGATTGATTTCTATTTAGATAAACGTCTTGCTGGAAAAACCATTGGTAGTGTAAGTTCTAGTGGAGTTGTACGCAAAGGTATAGATCGAGAAAAATTAATTGCGATCGATAATGGAGCATTGAGATTTCAACCATTACTCAAGCACGGTTGGGGTAAACAAGGAATCGCCTATGGCTCTTATCAACGTACTAATGGTTTAGCTTTTGCTACATTAATTCTCAACGGTCATAATACTTCTCAAGCAGAACCGATCGAAGCTTTAAGCAATCGCTTAATTACCTGGATGCGCGGCAATAAGGTAGAACCCTTTCCAATTCGTTTGTGGCGTTGGTTATTTTGGAAACACAATCACAAATTTTGGCGCAGACTTTGGTGGTGGATTTGTTTGAGTCCTCATGTTGTCAAAGTATTTCCCATCGATCTTCTCAATGAAAACTTAGCTGTAGGCTGGTTTCCTAACCAAGTACCACTCAATCCTTTAACTGAAGGCAATAGCTTCATCGTTCATGCCACAGGGCCAAATAATGGTGAATTATGGGCTAGAGTTGGTGAAAATATGCTCTCAACTTTTAAAAATTTACAAAATATCCAAGTCTACTACGTCATCATTTTACGGGAGAAAGGTGCAGCCTACTACGCAGCAGCTACTACCAACGCCTACGGTTTAACTGCTTATCCAAACATGCGTCCCTTAGCGATCGATCCTTTCAATGACGAGCCAGAAGTATATGCTGCTATTTATCAAAGTACTCTCGGACAAATTGGTTTTCGCGTCGATAGTCGAGTTTATGGCAGTGCGATCGCGCCTATTGCAGAATTAGCTACTTGGTATGGTACGGCGCAAGCAGCAGATCGATTAATTGGAGAAGGTAACTTAGGCAATGCTACAGCAGAAATAGGAGGGAATTGGCAGCTAGTCAGAGGCAATTACCAAAAAACCGATCGAGGTGCGATCGCGACACAAGACAATAGTTTAGCTTTACTGTTTGCCGATCGCGCTTCTGGTTTAATTCATCTCCTGATTGACACCTCAACTGAAATCACTCCTTTCTCGATCGTTTGGCGTGCTAAGGATAAGGATAATAGTTGGCAGTTTCTCGTCAGTGGCGATCGCTGTGAGTTATCAATTCAAGAACATGGCATATTAGAAAGCATAGCTGTAAGTCAGGAAGATTATTTACAAGCAAATAGTTCTCATTCGCTGCAATTATTAGATGATGGACAAGAATTTAGCCTGTATCTCCATGGAAAGCAAATTTTTAACCATAAATTTTCCGATCCTCGTTTAGCTGGTGCTACTGGTGTGGGTATTGCTAGCGCGAGTGCTAATGCCAACCAATACATTCGCTATTTTGAAATCCATCCTGAGAGCGTTCCCATCCCAACTCAGTTAGATCTAGGCGAACCTTGGTGCAAACAAGGCAAACAAATACTAGTTGCAGATGATTTTCTGGGTGGCTCAGATTTTCTAGCGGGAAGACATACTAGCATTGGTGACAAGGTTTGGCGCAAAGATCTCGGTAAAGGCAAATTTATGCTGACTGGAGATGGTAGAGTGCAAGTAGTTGAGGCAAAGCGCAAACCCTATCCAGGTAGAACTTTGTATACGGTAAATTGGGACAATCCCGCTCTAGCTGACTTGCAAGTCGATATCACTCCTCCCGGTACCAGAAGAAATCAAGGAGAAAGAAGTAGAGCAGGTTTAATCTTTTGGCAAGATCCTCAAAACTATTTAATTGTCAATATTTGGTTAAACGATAACTATAATAGTGCTGCGCTTTCCTCCTTTTTCCATCTCGACGATGGCGAAGAGATTTTTGACGGCGGTTGGACTAATTTAGGCGATCGCGTTACTTGGGGAGTTCTTTATACTTTCCGTGTCGTTTTTGATGGAATGCATTACACTGCTTCGATCGATGACGAATCCGTTTATTATCGCGCTTTAACTGATATCTATCCAGATGTCGATCGTTTAAATATTAATCGCGTTGGCATTGCTGTTAATTGGGAATGGGGTGATGATACTGGTAGTATTTTTCAGAATTTCATCGCTAAAGCGTGACTGAACTCTAAAAAGTAATCACACTCCGAATTGATTCGCCTTTATGCATCAGCTCGAAAGCATCGTTAATCTTTTCTAGAGGCATGACATGGGTAATCAGATCGTCGATATTAATTTTTCCTTCCATATACCAATCAACGATTTTAGGCACGTCAGTACGTCCTCTCGCACCACCAAAAGCACTACCTTGCCAAACTCTTCCCGTCACTAACTGAAAGGGACGAGTACTAATTTCTTCTCCCGCACCAGCAACCCCAATAATAGTACAAACGCCCCACCCTTTGTGACAGCATTCTAATGCCTGACGCATCACATTCACGTTACCGATACACTCAAAACTGTAGTCGGCACCGCCATCAGTTAACTCTACCAAATAGGCAACCAAATCCCCATCTAATTCGTGTGGATTGACAAAATGAGTCATGCCAAACTTTTCAGCCAAGTTTCGCTTAGCTGGATTGAGATCTACACCAATAATCTTATCCGCGCCTACCATCTTGGCACCTTGAATGACATTTAAACCAATGCCACCCAAACCAAAGACAACCACATTAGCACCAACTTCAACTTTAGCCGTGTTGACTACTGCGCCTATTCCTGTTGTGACACCACAGCCAATGTAACAAACTTTCTCAAAGGGAGCATCTTCTCTAATTTTGGCTAAGGCAATTTCTGGTAACACCGTGTAATTAGCAAAAGTAGAAGTTCCCATATAGTGATAAAGTTTTTCTCCTCCGAAAGAAAAACGACTAGTGCCATTTGGCATCAATCCCTTGCCTTGAGTGACGCGAATCGCTTGACACAAATTGGTTTTTCTACTCAGACAAAATTTACATTGACGGCATTCAGGAACGTAGAGAGGAATCACGCGATCGCCCCTTTTAAGGCTATGAACATCCTTACCTACTTCTACTACAATTCCTGCCCCTTCATGCCCAAGAATCGCAGGAAACAAACCCTCTGGATCTGCACCCGAAAGGGTGTAGGCATCAGTATGACACACACCAGTGGCCTTAATTTCTACCAATACCTCTCCTGCTTGAGGTGGTTCTAAATCGATGGTTTCAATACTCAGAGGTTTACCTGGTTCAAAAGCTACTGCTGCTTTAACTTTCATTGCTTTTAACCTACCTAATTACGACATTAGCTCGTCGTATCGTATAATTTTTGGATGCTAATTGCTATTAATTTAGTCTAAAACTTTTTCCTGACAAAATTATTGTGGATGTCTATTTGATGTTTTTTTAAGCTAGTCATCTAATTTCTTGACTTTTGTTGAGATAAATGATATCAGGATATGTATGCGATCGATAATTGTATGCTGCCGAGCCAAAAATTCGGAACAAAAATAAACAAAGTAATACCGATCGATAAGATCGAGCCGACGGACATTTCAAGCTTAATTCCCAGACCTGGTTGGGGTGAGCGTGCGATCTTATTTGAGATGGATTTGTAGCAGTGGTTACTCGAACTGCCAAAAAACAAGGTTGTTTTTAGGTAAAATCCGCGAACCCAAGCTAAAAAGTTAATAATCAAAACTAATCGTTTTAAATCAGTAAAATGCAGATTTTACTGATAGTTCTGTTATTTTTTCGGAAGCGATCGCAACTAGCGAAAGCAGCTAATCGAGCAGTTTTGATTTACCCAAATTTGTAATTATTTTGACAACAAACCACAGGAGAGGCTGGAAGTAACAACACCAGAAAGAAATCCAGCAAATTTTATGAATATAACTGAGCTATTAACTGCTAATGAATTATTAGAAAAACGTAGAGAAGGACAACGTAATTTTAAGGGGATTAAACTAATCAAAGCCAATTTACGCAAAGCCAATCTTAACTCCACTAACTTAAGCCAAGCAGACTTAAGAAAAGTGAATTTAGTGAGTTCAACCTCAATTAATACTAACTTCAGCGGTGCAAATTTAAGTAAAGGTAACTTATCAAAAGCTAAATTGCTTGAAGCAAATTTCTGCCAAGCTAACTTGAGCGAAGTAACTTTAATTGAAGCAGATTTGACGGGCGCAATCTTGAGCAGTGCCAACTTATCGAAAGCTAATTTATCTCATGCAGTCTTGATTTGCTGTAGTATTGTTAAAGCTCAATTGCGTAAAGCCAAGTTAAAATCAGCTAATCTCACTGGCTCGACACTTACAGGAGCCGTTTTAGAACAAGCTAACTTGAGCTACGCTAACTTAACCAGAGTTATTCTTAGCCAAGCCAATTTGAGCGAAGCAAATTTAGTAGAGGCGAGATTAATTCGTGCCTACTTACATCGTGTCAATCTTCAAGCAGCTAATTTACAAGGTGCAGATTTAAGTCTAGCCGATTTGCGCGGGGCAGATCTGCGAGGGGTCAATCTCAAAGGTGCTAATTTGGAAGGGGCAAACTTAAAAGAAGCCGATCTTACGGCAGCTAATCTGACAGGAGCTAACCTTGAAGGTGCAGAGTTAAGCGATGCTAATCTAGAGAACGTGAAATCAGCTCGCACCAACTTAGCAGGTACAAACTTACTTCGAGCCAATTTAGGTAAAGCCAACTTATTGGAAGCAAATTTATTTCAGGCTGGTTTGTTGTTTACCAATTTGACTGAAGCCAATTTGAGAGGCGCAAATTTAAAAGGTGCAAATCTGATTGGAGCTAATTTATCTCAAACTAATTTGCTAGAAGTCTCCTTAGAGCAAACTATTATGCCCAATGGTAGCAAATTTCAATAATCCTATGTTATATTGAGATGCTCTAGGTCAGTAAAAAACCAAATCCCTTTGTAAAGACTTGATGAAGACTCTTGAACAGGGATTTGTGCCTGTGCTATACCTAGTAGTTTGAGACGCAAAATAGCATGGAGTAAATTAACAAGAATGAACAAAGTGGGAACTCATCTGGTTGTAGATGCGTGGGAAGCACCAGCAGAATTTCTTAACGATCCTGAAAGAATAAGACGTGCATTGATTGAAGCGATCGCAGCCGGAGAAGCAACCCTAATCGATATGTGCGTACACCAGTTTAGTCCTCATGGCGTAACAGCAACAGCGACTTTAGCGGAATCTCATATCGCGATTCATACTTGGCCCGAACACGGTTACTTTGCAGCAGATTTATTTTTCTGTGGTAAAGGACAGCCAAAAGTAGCGATCGAAGTGCTCAAAAATGCTCTTCAAGCTCAAAAGTTGACAATGCATGAAATCGATCGTGGTTTTCCTCTCGATCGCAATCTGAACACAAGACTAGAAGCATCTGTTTCTGTTTAATTGCAGAATTTCTTAATGTAGTAAGCATCCCCATTCTTTAATCTGAATAATGCTTGATAAAGCTGTCATCAAGATTGAGATTGTTTTGATTGTTCTAATTAGTCTTTCACCAACTCTGGTGTATTGGCTAATATCGCCTACAGTTAAGCAAAGATGGCAATCCAGATTAAGACGCAGTCGTCTGGCGACAGCTTACCAAGATCGAGAAGATGGGTTAGCTGGTTTCCGTAGTAGCGATTTAGAATTCGATCGCTACTTTATTGGTAATGCCAATTGTAATTTCAATGCCCATTCTCCCTATATTCGTTGTGCAGTTAATCCTAGCGGTCCTTGTGAAGATTGTCCTCACTACGAACCAAGAGACGGCAAATAGGCAATCAAAAACAGCAGAAGTTTAAATGTTTAGGCTTCTGCTGTTTTATATTTAATTTAGACTTGATATTTGAGCTAGATGGAATTTATTTTTTGGGTGCGAGTAACATCATCATGTTACGACCTTCCCTTTTTGGCGCTTGTTGTACTTCCGCTATTGCTTCCAAATCTGTTGCCATGCGCTTAAGTAATCCTTCAGCTAAGTCAGCGTGTTGGATTTCGCGTCCTCGGAAGTTAATCGTCGCTTTAACTTTATCTCCTGATTTAAGAAAACGTTCTGCACTTCTGACGCGCACGTTATAATCGTGTTCTTCGATCTTATAACGCATTTTTACTTCTTTAACATCAGCATTGTGCTGTTTTTTCTTCGCTTCTTTTAATTTCTTGTCCTGTTCGTATTTATACTTGCCATAGTCCATGATTTTGCAAACAGGTGGATCGGCAGTATCACTCACCAGTACTAAATCCAGATCCTTTTCATCTGCGATCGCCATAGCTTCTCTTGGCGTTATAATGCCTAACTGTGCGCCATCGCTATCAATAACGCGAATTTTGGGGAAACGGATTTTTTCGTTAATTGGGGTTAGATCGCGAGTAGTGCGTCTTTTTTCTTTCACAGGCTTCTGACTAATTTGAGCAATTTTTTTTGATTGACTAACAGAGTAATAATTGAATGTTTATTTACTTACTTGTCATTCTACTAATTTTGTTCCTATTGTTGTATTAAATTAACTTGAGAGTTTAATTTAATTTACAGATAACTAGGTAGGCTTTCATTACATTCATAGGTGAAGGTAGGCAATAGGCAATAGGCAACAGGCAACAGAAATAAAATTTGTGTAATTAATTCTGCCTACGTACTTAATTAAGCGAGCGCCGATTGATTAAAGAGTATAATACGCTCTAGAATAAGAATTAAAGAACAAATATTCTAAATCCTCAAAAAAATTTTGACGACAGATCGGTCTTGGCGGCAACGTATTGGTAATCAAAGAGATTGGGTGTGGCGGGGATGGCAAATTAGATATGCATACATCCGTTCTTCACAACCACAGTCAATTACACCTCTAATCTTCTTACATGGATTCGGCGCATGTATTGAGCATTGGCGCAATAATTTGTCTGTTTTGAGTCAACAACATCCAGTTTATGCACTAGATTTACTTGGTTTTGGTGCTTCTCGCAAGACTGACACGGAATATTCAGCTTATTTGTGGGTAGAACAAGTTTACGATTTTTGGCGTACTTTTATCGGTCAGCCTGTTGTTTTAGTAGGAAATTCTCTCGGTTCCCTAGTTGCTTTAAGCGCCGTCACTCTTCATCCTGAGATGGTGAGAGGAATCGTTATGTTAAATCTACCTGATGTTTCCCTGACTCAGAAAAATGTCCCTAAATTGGCGAAAGCACTGGAAAATTCCCTAGCATCGCCTCTAATACTGAAAACTATTTTTAAGATCGTCAGCAGAATGCCGATTATTCGTCGTGGATTGCAATTGGCATATGAAAATAAAACAGCTATTGACGATGAATTAATGGAAATTATTGCTGCACCAGCACAAGATCGAGGCGCTGCTGAGACTTTTGCGGCTTTGTTTAAATCAGTGAGAAAACCTGGTTATGCGCCATCAACTGAGACAATACTAACAAATCTGTCAATTCCTACTATGTTGATTTGGGGTAAGTGCGATCGCGTTATATCTTCATCTTTTGCGCCAATATTTGCTCAAATGAATCCCCAAATTGAATTAGTCGAACTCGATCGAGTTGGTCATTGCCCTCATGATGAAGTACCAGAAATATTTAATCAAATCTTGACAGATTGGCTTAAAAAGCAATTTTTAGATTCTAAAAATATTTCCCATCAATAATTTATTCGAGCTGACTTTAGCGCTACAATTAAAGGCTGCATAAATTAACAAGGGAACAGGGAACAGGGAATAGGAAATAGAGAACTATGAAACACACATTATCGGTATTAGTTGAAGATGAAGCGGGAGTTTTAACCAGAATTGCGGGTTTGTTTGCTCGCCGAGGTTTTAATATTGAAAGTCTAGCGGTAGGTCCAGCAGAACAAATGGGCATTTCGCGTATTACTATGGTAGTACCAGGAGACGAACGCACGATCGAGCAATTAACCAAACAGCTATATAAGCTAATTAACGTCCTCAAAGTACAAGACATCACCAAAACTCCTTGTGTAGAAAGAGAGTTGATGTTGATTAAAGTTAGCACTAATGCTTCT
>CAZJTL010000221.1:0-8034 GCA_964548905.1 uncultured bacterium
ATCTGAAACATTCTGAGTTTCAGATCTCTCTACAATTTTTGTCCTGTACTTAGAAGCCCTGTATACCGACATTTTATCTAAAATAAGCTATTTCAGATAAGTGTAACTAAGTTTTTATCTACTTATTCAACCTCTACTAAAATTGCTACTATCAGTAATTTTAATCTAACTACTCAAGTTACAATCAATTTTTTTTTCACTCAAACCTCTTCAGTAAACCATTGACAAACTAATTTTCTATCTACTATTTTCCAACGGGATATTAACTGTTTTCTGACAGGTTTTTCTCGAAGATTTTTTTTCTGAGTTAATGTTTTTTCAGTACCAATCATTTTCTTACTCCTTGTGTTGTTGGAAGTTACAGTTTTTATTGGCTTATTTTGAATCGAGTAAACTCGATCGCGATAACTAATTCCATTGTTTTGCTCCTATTTGGTGCTGAATCTTTGTTACTATCAGCATCTCTTACTTGAGCTTAGTTACGTAAGATCAATTTTGGATCGGCGATCGAAAAAAAAAATGAGATCTAGCGAAACATGAGAGCCATGTAGCAATTTCGCCTTAAGCTTGAATTAATGGAAAAAACCAGCACAGTCTATTATTCTGAGAGAATATTTCAGAAGTATCGATGGTTGCACTAAAAGTTTCCGATCGCGCTATAGCCATAATCAAACAAGCTAGAAAAGCAAAAGGCTGGACGGTTGATGATTGTCGCTGGTTGGAGGAAGCAAGTCGGGTTTTGGGTATTTCTTGGGAGGAAACAGGCTATCTTGCTGACGGTATTTCGGAAGGAACGTGGAAGCGTTTTTTGTCGGGAAAATATGCCATTAATGTCGATGCTTTTAAAGCCTTTGCTCAAGTTCTGGGACTTCAATGGCAAGAAATTGTCGATCGCAACAATCATCAAGATTGGGGAGAAGCGATCGATGTCTCTGTTTTCTTTGGGCGATCGGCAGAATTAAATACTCTTAATAAATATATCATCGAAGATCGATGTCGTTTGATTACTTTACTAGGGATGGGTGGAATTGGTAAAACTGCTCTGTCTATTAAAGCCATACAATCGATCGAAAATAAATTCGAGTTTATTATTTGGCGCAGTCTTCGCAATACTCCATCTTTAGAAAAGATACTAGCAGATTTAATTCAGTTTTTAAGCAAGCAAAAACAAATAAATCTACCCGATTCTCTAGAGCAAAAAATATCTCTTTTGCTTCAATATTTACGTTCTTCACGTTGTCTTTTGATGCTAGATAACGTCGAATCAATTTTAGAGGGTAGTAATAAATCTCTCAATTCGCTAGTTATAAAATATCGAACTGGGTATGAAAATTATGACAATTTATTGAAAGCGATCGCCCAAACCCAACACCAAAGTTGTTTAATTTTAACTTCTCGCGAACCACCCCCAGGATTCTCGGTTTTAGAAGGTGAAAATTTACCAGTGCGCTGTCTCCAACTTAAAGGGTTATCTTATACTGAGGGGCAAAAAATTTTATCTTTTAAAGGTTCTTGTTCTGGTTCGGAAAGAGAATGGCAATCTTTAGTCGATCGCTACGGTGGAAATCCTCTGGCGTTAAAGATCGTTTCGTCTGCCATTCAAGATTTTTTTAATGGTAGCATTACTGAATTTATTCGAGTTTTACAACAAGATACTTTTATTTTTGATGATATTCGCGATCTTCTACAGCAACAATTTGAACGTTTAACTTTATTAGAACAACAAATTATGTACTGGTTGGCAGTTAATCGCGAGCCAGTTTCCATTCAAGATTTACAACAAGATTTTGTAGTTAAAGTTCCCCCAGGAGACTTATTAAAATCTTTAGCGTCTTTGCAAAAACGTTCTTTGATAGAAAAAATCGATAGTTTTTTTAGTCAACAAACAGTAGTAATGGAATACATTACTCACGATCTAATTATTAAAATTACCGAAGAAATAATAACTAAAAAAGTTAACCTGATCGAGCGAATTGCTTTAGCTAAATCTCAAAATAAAGATTACCTTAGAGAATCACAAGAAACTCAAATAATCAAACCAATTGGAGAAAGTCTAATTAACTCGATCGGTACGTCTCAAAATGTCGAAAAGCAGATGAAGGCAATTCTTGAATCTATACATTCTAGCTCAAATCTAAGTTTAAAAAGGGGTTATTTAAGTGGCAATATTATTAATATTTTGCGACAGTTAGAAATAGATATTAGTGGCTATGATTTTTCTGGATTAACGGTTTGGCAAGCTAATTTACAGGGAATAAAATTACACGATGTCAATTTTGCCAACGCAGACTTATCTAAATCTATTTTTACAGAAACTTTAGGTAATATTCTATCGGCTACCTTTAGTCCCGATGGCAAAATCTTAGCTACCTGCGATACAGATTGTCAAATTCGCCTGTGGGAAGTAGAAACAGGTAAACTATTAGTTATTTGTAAGGGTCATACTAATTGGGTACGTTCGGTTAGTTTTAGTCCCGATGGTCAAACTTTAGTAAGTGGTGGTGCCGATCGCACTGTTAAATTTTGGCAAGTTAGTGACGGTACTTGTATGAAAACTTGTCGGGGACACGATAATGAAATATTTTCTGTTATCTGTAGTCCGATCCCGCCTTCGCCCTCCTTGATAAGGGGGGTTGGGGAGATCGTAGTTAGTGCTAGTGGAGATAATCTTCTCCGTATCTGGGACGCTACAACTGGAGAATGTATCAACACTCTAATCGGACATGAAGGATGGGTGCGATCGGTTGCTTTTAGTCCCGATGGTAAACTTTTAGCTAGTGGTAGTGACGATCGAACGATTAGAATTTGGGACGCTACAACTGGAGAATGTATCAACACTCTAATCGGACATGAAGGATGGGTACGATCGGTTGCTTTTAGTTTCGACGGTAAACTTTTAGCTAGTGGTAGTGGCGATTCAACTGTAAAATTGTGGGATGTTAATACGGGAGAATGTTTGACTACTTATACCGAACATACTTCTGGTGTTTCTGCGGTAGCTTTTAGTCCTGATGGTGTTACTCTGGCTAGCGGTAGTGGCGATCGCACTGTGAGACTATGGAATTATCATACCAATACCTGCATGAGAACTATCTACGGACACGCCAATCAAATCTTTTCTCTCGCTTTTAGTCCCGATCGCCAAACAATAGTTTGTGCCAGTTTAGATCGAACTGTGAGAATTTGGGATTGTCAGGATGGTAAATGTTTGAAAACTTGGCAGGGAAGCACGGATTGGATATTCCCCGTTGCTTTTAATTCTAAAGGAAATTTAATTGCTAGCGGTAGTAATGACTGTACGATAAGAATTTGGGATTGGGAAAATAATGCTTGCATTCAAATTTTACTCGGTCATTACGATCTAATTTGTTCTCTAGCTTTCCATCCTCATAACCAAATTCTCGCTAGTGCTAGTCGCGATCGCACGATTCGACTGTGGAATGTTACTACAGGTAAATGCTTAAAAATTTTACAAGGACATGAAGACTGGGTATATTCAGTTGCTTTCAGTCCCAATAGTAGGATTTTAGCTAGTGGTAGTGCAGATACAAACGCCAAACTTTGGGATCTTGAAACTGGTAAATGTCTGCAAACCTTTTCAGGACATACAAATCAAGTCTGGTCGATAGCTTTTAGTTCCGATGGTAAAATTCTTGCTACTAGCGATAGCGATGCGACTATTAGACTTTGGAACGTTGCTAATGGGAAATTATTGCATACTTTAACGGGACATAAAAATCGAGTAACATCGGTAGCTTTTAATCCTCACAATAGTAATATTCTCGCTAGCGGTAGTATGGATAATACGATCGCTTTATGGGATCTTAAGCAAGGTAAATTGATTAAAACTTTAAACGGACACGATAATTGGCTGTTTTCTTTAGCTTTTAGTCCCGATGGTCGAATTTTAGCCAGTGCATCCCACGATCGTACTGTGAGATTATGGGATGCTAAGATAGGAGAGTGTCTGCATGTATGCACGGGACACGAGCATTTAGTCTCTTCTATTGCCTTTCATCCTTATGGTCGCATCGTCGCTAGTGGTTCTCAAGATCAAACCGTGAGATTGTGGGATGTCCAAACGGGTCAGTGCGATCGCATATTACTTGCTGCTAGACTGTACGAAGGGATGAATATTATTGGTGCAAAAGGTTTGACTGCGGCACAAAAAGCAACTCTCAAAAATTTAGGCGCGTTGACTGAATAATTGAAATTTAGACCATATAAATGTTTTTTTGTCAAGATCGCCTTGAATAACTCTGCTCCGATCCAAAACCGATCTTTTTTTCTCGATCGCAAATGAGCGATTTTAGAAGTAAAGAGGTACAAAGATTAGGAGATAAGTCATGAACCGTATTTTAGAAGAAGTAGCTGTTAAAAATCGAGTTCAGACGAAAGAAGAACTTATTCAAGAACTAGAAGTTATGCATCGAAATCTGGTGCAGTTACGTCAAAGAGTTGCTGAATTGGAATTACTGCAAGCACAATTTCAGTTAACATCTAGCAAACAAACTACTAGTGAAGAGTCAGTTGCTACTAGCAAATCCGATCGCTTTCAATTTCCCGAACATCCTCAGTTAAGAAAAATATTTGCTTTTATTGAAGATAACTATAGTCAATCAATTAGTTTAAACGAAGTAGCTCAAGCTTTTAATTACACGCCATCTTATTTAACCAGTTTAGTACGTCGCCTGACGGGACAGAGTTTGTATCAGTGGATCGTTCAACGTCGAATGTTTCAAGCGCGTTGGTTATTGCGATCGACGGATCGAACAATTTGTCAGATTGCTGAAGCGGTAGGCTATGTAGATACAGGTCATTTTATCAAGCATTTTCGTCAATTACACCAAAAACCGCCGAAAACGTGGAGAGACGATCTAAATGCTTCTTATAACTTTAATTAAGTTTTATTTATAAATAGAATAATGGGTAATGCAAAAAAATTTTAGAGCCTCTATCCGTAACCGATCGCAGGTATTACCCACTTTACAGAAATTTTAATCTCAATACTTGCCCTACCATGAATACTCTAACTACTTACCAACAAGACTTTCAAATCGACATTAAGCCTCTGTATCAAAGAAATACCCTTCCCAAGATGCAAAATTTATTGTCAAAAATGCAAACAACCTTAGAGATTATCTTAGAAGCAGTCGTCTGGGTGGATGCGGCTAATTGCATACAATGGCACAATTCTGCTTTCGCAAACTTACTAAATGAACCGCAAACAGAACTAATAGGATTGAGACTGAGAGATATTTTGCCTTTATCGCAAGACGGAAAACCAATTACTGTTGAAGCCTACCCAGATATAAGAATTCGTCGAGGCACATACAAAGTTACAGAATATCAATACCAGCGATCGCAAAGTACCTTAAACTTAGAAATAATAGGTAGCTGCATCGAAAAGAAAAAAGAAGAAAGTACGGTTATTTTAGCCATTCGCGCGATCGCTACCAATAGTTCACTACAGACAAATACTCAAGCCGATCTCTGTCGCAGTAACTCTTTACTCAAAGCACAACAAGAAGCATCTCTAGATGGGATCTTAGTAGTAGACGAACACAATCGAGTTGTTTCCTACAATCAACGTTTTTGCCAATTGTGGCAGATCCCAACAGAAACGATCGCCTCTGGTAACGATCGCCTTCTTCTCAACTACGTCATGTCTGAGTTGGTTCGACCAGAAGCCTTTTTGACAAAAGTAAATTATTTATACGAGCATCCTTTAGAAACTAGCTGCGATGAAATTTTCTTTAAAGATGGCAGAGTCTTCGAGCGCTATTCCAGTCCCGTGCGATCTCCTCTAGGAGTTTATTATGGTAGAGTGTGGTATTTTCGCGATATTAGCGAACGCAAACGCATCGAGATCGCGCAAGCTCAATTACTCGAACGAGAAAAGCAGCAAAATCAAGCATTAGAAGAAGCAAAGCTGGGTGCAGAAACAGCCAATCGAGTAAAAAGCGAGTTTATTGCCAATATGAGTCACGAATTACGCACTCCCTTAAATGCGATCTTGGGATTCGTCCAATTATCGCTCGAAGATAAAACCCTCGACAGCAAACAAAAAGAACGGCTTAGGATCGTCAAACGAAGTGGCGAACACTTGCTGAACTTAATTAACGATGTTTTGGAAATGTCAAAAATTGAAATGGGAAATACTCAGCTTGAAAGCAACCCTTTCGATTTAAGACAATTACTCCATAGTTTAGATGTTATGTTTCGACCTATGGCTAAAGCTAAAGGATTATCGCTACAGTTTCAGCTAGCCGCAGATTTGCCCAACTATATCAATAGCGACGAGCGAAAACTCCAACAGATTTTAGTTAATTTGTTAGAAAATGCCATCAAATATACTCCAACTGGAGGGGTAACACTGCGTGCGAGTTTGAAGGAAAAAGAGCGATCGACAACAATAGTTTTTGAAGTTGAGGATACAGGTATCGGTATCGCATCAGAAGAAGGAGAAATATTATTTGAGCCTTTTGTCCAGACGACAACTAACCGCGACAAAGGGGGAATGGGATTGGGATTGGCAATGAGCCATCATTTTGCTGGTTTGATGAGTGGCGAACTTCAATTTTCCAGTGCTGTAGGACAGGGTTCTCTCTTTAGTTTGGCGATCGCAGTCGATTTAGTTCCCTTGTCGGAAGTAGAAAACTCTTGTTGCCAATACGAACAAATAAATTCTGCTTCTTTGATGTCGTTACCGAAGTTGTCTCCTCAAAATTTACGATGTATGCCTCTTGAGTGGATTGAGTCTCTGCATCAAGCAGCAATTCAAGTCGATGCCGACTTAATTAGGCAATTGATTGCTGAAATTCCAGCGAAGAAAGCAAATATAGCGCAAAATTTAACCAACTTACTTCTCGATTACAATTTTGACGAAATTCTCGATCTAACATAGTAGTTTCTAAGGAGTATGGTGAAAATGCTTCAAAAAAACTTAGCAAATCAAACGATAATTATTTACTCGGTACTAGTTTTAAGTACTTATCTAATTATTTTAATTTTAAATCTGTTTATAGATATTGCACCTCTTTCCAATATTCTAGGTTTTTTATCATTAATTTTTTATGTTGCTACTCTACTTCCAAGCATATTAAAAATAGTTTTGCCGATCGCTCAGAAAAGTAAAATACTAATTTGGTTATTTAAATATCGTCGTTATTTGGGTTTGACAGCTTTTAGCTTTGGTCTTAGTCACGGTGTTTTGCAAATTATTCAAAAACAGATAAACCTGCTAGAAATACAAACATATATCCATTATTTTCAAGGATTTTCACTTTTATTTATCTTTACTATTTTAGCAATTACGTCTAACGACCAAACGATGAAAAGCTTAAAGCAAACCTGGAAAAAAATACAACAGCTAAGTTACTTAGTATTGTTGTTATTACCATGGCACATAATATCCAAAACAAAAACATGGACTTGTTTAACTCCTCTAGCAATTTTAGTCATAACAACTACAGCTTGTTTATTTATCACCAGAAAATATTTAGAAATTATAGATAAATAATTTATTTGCTAGAAAATATTTAAAGGCTTACCAGCAAATCCAGCTTATTAAAAGTATAAAGTAATTATTGAGTAGATAGGTGTTGACAATGACTTGCAGAAATAAAGTAGATCGATGTTTTACTTTCAAGAAGATGGTTCTTGTTATTATTATTACCGCAGTTTTGCCAACTAGTATTTTACCTTTCTTATCAGACTATTCTACTTTAAATAACCATAAAATTACCCATACGATCTAAAAAATTTCCATCGATCTAACCGATTATCGAGTTGTAAGATCGAGACAAATTACAAGAATTAACTATCTTTAGCTCGAATAATTAATAACGATCGCCGCTAGTTTACCCAAGCGATCGCTATTAGTAGCGACAACATTATCTGAAATGCAGCAAACTACAGAAAACCTAAAACTAAATTGGTTGGACTGGAAATTTACAACAACTAGAAGCGATCGCGACTAGCGGTACTTAAACAAATTTAATAATCAAAATAAGATAAAATGCTTGTAATAAC